>CAXTHU010000021.1:0-21489 GCA_964244125.1 uncultured Sphingomonadaceae bacterium | reverse complement strand
CGCCGAGTGGCGGCCATCGACCGCCGGCGCGGCGGTCGATCGGGAGGGGACGCGGGCGCGGCTGTCCGGCGTGATGGGATCGGCGGCGGATGCCGAGATCGACGCCCTGTCGGACCGGCTGAGCGTGCTGGCGACGATCGGCTCGGTATCGCCCTTCGTCGGGCTGTTCGGCACCGTCTGGGGGATCATGCGCGCCTTCACCGACATCGCCGCGCAGGAGAACAGCTCGCTCGCGGTCGTGGCGCCGGGCATCGCCGAGGCGCTGTTCGCCACCGCGCTCGGGCTGTTCGCGGCGATTCCGGCGGTGATCGCCTACAATCGGCTGACCCATGGGCTGAACCGGCTGGAAGCGCGGCTGCACCGCTTCGCGGACGCGTTCCATGCGACGCTGAGCCGTGAACTGGAGGCGGAGGAGTGAGGGTGGAAGACACCGCTCCCCTCCACTTCGAAGGCGGGGCTCCCCGGTCCGGCGCGGCGCCCGCTGATGGTCCCCACCCCGACCCCTCTCCTGAAGGGGAGGGGCTTTAGGTGGCCTTCTCCTCTCCCTCCTCCGGACGCGGGCGGCGCGGCCGGGCGCCGATGGCGGAAATCAACGTCACGCCGCTGGTCGACGTGATGCTGGTGCTGCTCATCATCTTCATGGTGACGGCGCCGCTGCTGGTGACGGGGGTGCCGGTGAAGCTGCCCGACAGCCGGGCGGGCGCGCTCGACCAGAAGGATAAGCCGGTGCAGCTCTCGCTCGACGGCCGGGGGCGGGTGTTCATCGACGATGCCGAGGTGGCCGAGGGCGTGTTGCCGGAGCGGCTGGCGGCTGTCGCCACCGGGCCGGGCGGGGCCGGGCGGCAGGTCTATCTGCGGGCGGACAAGGCGCTCGACTATGGCCGGGTGATGGCGGTGATGGGCGAGTTGAACCGAGCCGGGCTGAACCGGGTGGCGCTGGTCTCGACCACGGCTTCCACGGCCGCCAAGGGCGAATAGCCGTGGAGCGGGTGGAAAAGGCCGGGCTGGGCGTTTCCCTTGCCGGCCATGTCGCGCTGGTGGCGGCGCTGTCGCTGGGGCTGTTCGCGGCCAAGAACAAGCTGCCGGTGGAGAGCCGGCCGCTCGACGTGCAGTTCGTCGACGAGATCGGCCTGAAGACCACCGCGCCGAAGGCCTCGACCGAACCCGCCGCCGAGTCGAAGGCGCCCGAGCAGGGGGTGCCGGCGGACGCCGCCCCCCCGCCGCCGGAGATGGCGCCTCCCGTCCCCGCGCCGATCCCGGCCCCTGCACCGCCGAAGCCGGCCCCGGCACCCGCGCCCGGGCCGACCCCGGCCAGGCCGGTGGAGCAGGCACCGGCCAAGCCCGCGCCGGCCGCGCGTCCCCGGCTGTCGGCCGACATACTGAAGGGCCTGAAGCCGGAGAAGACGACCGGGCGCGGCGGCGATCCGAAGAGCGCGGCGGCGGCGGCCAGGGGATCGCGGCTGGGGGCCAATTTCCTGAAGGGCATCGCCGCCGCCGGCACCGGCCGGTCGGCGACGCTCGCCGCCGCGCTGGGCGCGCAGGCGCAGTCGTCGCTGGCCGCGGCGATCCGCGAGCAGCTGGCGCGATATTGGGTGCCGCCGTCGGGGCCGATCGGCGGGCTGAAGACGGCGCTGCGCGTGCGGCTGAATCGCGACGGATCGGTCGCCGGACGGCCCGAGGTGATCGGCCAGACCGGCCTCACCGACGGCAATCGCGGCTATGCCCGGCAGCATGCCGACGCCGCCATCCGCACCGTCTACAAGGCGGCGCCGCTGAAGCTGCCGCCGGCGCTCTACGACTATTGGAAGCTGCTCGAACCGCTTAATTTCGATGCGACGCTGGATCGCTGAGCCGGAGACATGACGATGCGCCTGAACCCCCTCCTCGCCCTGCTGGCGGCGATCGCCGCGCCGGCGGCGGCCCAGTTGCAGGTGGACGTCACCGGCGGCATCGCCGCGCCGATGCCGATCGCGATCCCGGCCATGCCGACGCCGGTGCCGGCGACCACGCCGGCCGGCGAGACCGGCGCGCTCGGCGGCCGGGTGGCGCGGATCGTCAGCGACGACCTGGCCGGCTCGGGCCTGTTCAAGCCGCTGGCGAGCCCGCCGCCGGTCGCCTTCGGCCAGGTCGCCGCCCCCGACTATGCGGTGTGGGGCGGCACGGGCGCGCAGGCGCTGGTCCAGGGCTTCGTCCAGGCCAACGGCGACGGGACGCTGACGGTCGGCTGCTACCTCTACGACGTGTTCGCCAGGAGCGAGCTGGCGCGGCAGGGCTTCGTCGTGCGGCCGGCGGAGTGGCGGCGCGGGGCGCATAAATGCGCCGACACGGTCTACGCCAGGTTGACCGGCGAGGGTCCCTATTTCGACAGCCGGGTGGTCTATGTGTCGGAGACCGGCCCCAAGAACGACCGGCTGAAGCGGCTGGCGATCATGGACCAGGACGGCGCCAACCATCGCTTCCTGACCAACGGGCGCAGCCTCGTCCTCACCCCCCGCTTCGCCCCCGGCCAGCAGTCGATCGTCTACATGTCGTTCCAGGACGACCGGCCGCGCGTCTATGTCTACGACGTCGGCACGGGCAGGCAGCGGCTGGTGGTCGAGCAGGCGAGCATGACCTTCAGCCCGCGCTTCTCGCCCGACGGCCGCTCGATCCTGTTCTCCATGGCGGTTGGCGGCAATACCGACATCTACCGCGTGGCCACGAGCGGCGGCCGGCCGGAGCGGCTGACGACCGCGCCCGGCATCGACACCGCGCCCTCCTACTCCCCCGACGGATCGAAGATCGTGTTCGAGAGCGACCGCTCGGGCGGGCAGCAGCTCTACGTGATGGGCGCGGACGGTTCGAACCAGCAGCGGATCAGCTTCGGCGGCGGCCGCTATGCCACGCCGGTGTGGAGTCCCAAGGGCGACCTCATCGCCTTCACGAAGATCGCCGGCAATTTCCGCATCGGCACGATGAGTCCGGGCGGCGGGGGCGAGCGGCTGCTGACCAATTCGTGGCAGGACGAGGGGCCGAGCTGGTCGCCCAACGGCCGCGTCATCATGTTCTTCCGCGCGGGCCAGGGGTCCGGCAAGGCCGACCTCTGGTCGGTCGACCTCACCGGCGTGAACGAGCGCAGGATACCCACCCCGCTCGACGGATCGGACCCGGCATGGGGCCCGATCCTGCCCTGACGGGTTGACGCGCGAGAGTTCAGCCGCGAGTCTCCGGCCTTCGTTCGGGGGGAGCGGCACAGAGACGACAACCACAAAAAGGACCGACGATGCCCAGCACCCCCCTGAAACTCCTGGCAATCGCCGCCGCCATCGCCGCCGCCGGCTGCGCCCGCAAGACCCCGCCGCAGCTGCCGCCGCCGCCGCCGACCGCGACCGACGGCGATGCCGGCGCGACCACGCCGCCGCCGCTGCCGTCGAACGGCGGGCCGACGCCGGGCAGCCGCGCCGACTTCATCGCCAAGGCCGGCAGCGATCACATCCTGTTCGCGACCGATTCGGTCGACATCGACGCCGAGGCGCGCACGACCCTCGACGCCCAGGCCCGGTGGCTGAGCGACAATCCGAGGGTGAACGCGACGATCGAGGGCCATTGCGACGAGCGCGGCACGCGCGAGTATAATCTGGCGCTGGGCGACCGGCGGGCGAACTCGGCCAAGAACTATCTCGTCGGCAAGGGCATCGGCGCGGGCCGCCTGTCGACCATCAGCTACGGCAAGGAACGGCCGGCGGCGGAAGGCTCCGACGATGCGAGCTGGCAGCAGAACCGGCGCGCGGTGACGGTGGTGCCGGTGGGGTGAAAAGGATATGATCGTCACCCCGGCGCGACCGGGAACGTGGAGGCGGACGATGGATGACCGATATTGGTTCGCGCCGAAGCGGTTCGGCTATGGCGCCGGGCTGCCGGTGCGGTGGCAGGGTTGGGCGTTGGTTGGCGCCATGCTGGCGGGCGTGCTGCTGGCGGCGCAACTTGACGGCCCGCTATACTGGCTGACCGTCGCGGTCATCCTCGCCTGCGCGCTGCCGATCGCGGCCGAGCGCACGCGCGGCGGCTGGCACTGGCGCTGGGGCGAATAATTCCTCCCCGTGCCGGGCAGGATCAGGGTTCATCCCCATAGATCGCCACCACCGCCTGTTCCCGCGCCGACACGCGGCCGCGATACATGCCGGCGGTGCTGAAGCTCCAGGCGCAGGCGCCGTGCGGATCGGCGACGATGACGCCGCCGACGCCGCCCAGCGCCGCGATCTCCGCGATCACGGCGTCGGCGGCCACCTGGGCGCTCTCGCCCGTCAGCCGCATCCGCGCGGCGATCTCGTGCCCCGCTCCCATCCGGATGAAATATTCGCCGGCGCCGGTGCAGGAGACGGCGCAGGCGCGGTCGTCGGCCCAGGTGCCGGCGCCGACGAGCGGCGAGTCGCCGATCCGGCCCCAGCGTTTCGCGGTCAGCCCGCCGGTCGAGGTGGCGGCGGCGACATGCCCGGCGGCGTCGCGCGCGACCGCGCCGACGGTGCCGTATTTCATCTCGGCATCGAACCCGCCGCCGGCCTTCAGCTCGTCGAGCTGGCGGCGGCGTTCGGGCAGGGCGAACCAGTCCGGTCCGGCCTGCTCCAGCCCGTGCGCGACGGAAAAGGCGTCGGCGCCCTTGCCCGACAGCAGGACATGGCCGCTCTTCTCCATGACGCGGCGGGCGAGGCAGACCGGATTGCGCGTGCGCGTGACGGCGGAGACGGCGCCGGCGGCGCGGGTCGCCCCGTCCATGATCGCGGCGTCCATCTCGTTGACGCCCTCCCACGAGAAGACCGAGCCGCGCCCGGCGTTGAAATGCGGATCGTCCTCCAGCACCTGCACCGCCGCCTCGACCGCGTCGAGCGCGGTGCCGCCGTCGCGCAGGATGGCGCCGCCGGCGGCGAGCGCGGCGTGGAGGCCGGCGCGGCCGCCGGCATCCTCGGCCGGGGAGAGACGCGCGCGCGTCATGCCGCCGGAGCCGCCGTGGACGAGGAGGGTCCAGTCAGGGGGCGCGTTGGTCATGCGCGTTCTTTAATCACTCTCCCTCCGTCCATGTCGAGCGAAGGCTCTCCCGAGCGAAATCGAGGGGTCGGGATACCTGCGCTCCGCAAGCGGCCCCTCGACTTCGCTCGGGGCGGACGGTGAGCTAAGCGAACAATGGCGGTCGTCGCGATGGGGCGCTATATGCCCCCCATGTCCATTCGGCCCTGGCGCGATATCCACCGGCGGCGGTCCCGCCAGATCATGGTCGGGAACGTGCCCGTCGGCGGGGACGCGCCGGTGACGGTGCAGACCATGACCAACACCCCGACCGGGGACGTGAAGGCGACGGTGGACCAGATCCGCCGCTGCGAGGATGCCGGCGTCGACATCATCCGCGTGTCCTGCCCGGATGTCGAGAGCACCACCGCGCTCAGGCAGATCGTCCGCGCGAGCCGCGTGCCGATCGTCGCCGACATCCATTTCCACTACAAGCGCGCGCTGGAGGCGGCGGATGCCGGCGCCGCGTGCCTGCGCATCAACCCCGGCAACATCGGCTCGGCGGCGCGCGTGCAGGAGGTGGTGAACGCGGCGAAGGCCAACGGCTGCGCGATCCGCATCGGCGTCAACGCCGGCAGCCTGGAGCGCGACCTGCTGGAGAAATATGGCGAGCCGTGCCCCGAGGCGCTGGTCGAAAGCGCGCTCGACCATATCCGCCTGCTGGAGGATGCGGGGTTCCGCGACTACAAGGTCGCGGTGAAGGCGTCGGACGTGTTCCTCGCCGTCGCCGCCTATCAGCAACTGGCCGAGGCGGTCGACTGCCCGCTGCATCTGGGCATCACCGAGGCGGGCGGGCTGATCGGCGGGACGGTGAAGTCCTCGATCGGCATGGGCAGCCTGCTGTGGTTCGGCATCGGCGACACCATCCGCGTGTCGCTGTCGGCCGAGCCAGAGGAGGAGGTGCGCGTCGGCTTCGAGATCCTGAAGTCGCTCGGCATCCGCAACCGCGGCGTGCGCGTCGTCTCCTGCCCGTCCTGCGCGCGGCAGGGCTTCGACGTGATCCGCACGGTGCAGGCGCTGGAGGAGCGGTTGCAGCATATCCGCACGCCGCTGTCGCTGTCGGTCCTGGGCTGCGTCGTCAACGGCCCCGGCGAGGCGCGCGAGACCGACATCGGCCTGACCGGCGGCGGTGCCGGCAAGCATATGGTCTATCTGAAGGGCGTCACCGATCACACGATCGAGGACGAGGGCATGCTCGACCATATCGTGAGGCTGGTCGAGGCGCGCGCGGCCGAGATCGAGACGGGCGGCGCGGAGGCGATGCAGGCGGCCGAATGACCGCGATCGCGGCCGTGCCCCGGCCCGGCGGGGCGCGGCCGGCGCTCGCCTTCGCCGTGGCGGCGCTGGGGCTGATGCTGTTCGCGGGGATGGACGCGGCGATGAAGGGGCTGAGCCTGGCGGTCGGCGCCTATGCGGCGATGATGTGGCGGTCGCTGGCCGGCGCGGTCATCGCCGGCGTGCCGTTCGCGCTGACCCGGCCGCGATGGCCGGACGCGGCGACGCTGAGGCTCCACCTGCTGCGCGGCTGCGTCACGACGGTGATGGCGCTCGCCTTCTTCTGGGGGCTGGCGCGGGTGCCGATGGCCGATGCGATCGCGCTGACCTTCATCGCGCCGGTGATCGCGCTGTTCCTGGCGGCGCTGCTGCTGGGCGAGCGGATCGGGCGCGGCACGATCGCCGCCGCGATCGTCTCCACCGCGGGCGTCGCGGTCATCATGGCCGGGCAGGCGCGGGGAATGGCCGGCGAAGAGGCGCTGGCCGGGCGGCTGGCGGTGCTGGGCTCGGCCGTCGCCTATGCCTACAACCTCGTCCTCCAGCGGCGGCAGGCGCAGGCGGCGAGCGGGCTGGAGATCGCGCTGTCGCAGAATCTCGTCACCGCCACGCTGCTGGTGCTGGGCTCGCCCCTCGTCGGCGTGGCGTGGCCGGCGGGGCATTGGCCGGCGCTGCTGCTGGCGGCGGTGCTGGCGACGGCGTCGCTGCTGCTGCTGTCATGGGCCTATGCGCGGGCCGAGGCGGGCTTCCTGGTGCCGGTGGAGTATACCGCCTTCATCTGGGCGGCGCTGTTCGGCTGGCTGGTATTCTCGGAGCCGGTGAGCGCGACGACGGTGGCGGGGGCCGGGCTGATCGTCGCCGGTTGCCTGGTCGCGACGCGTAAACGCCCCCGGCCGATCGTGGAGGGTGGCCTGTGAGCGTTTCGATCCGTGTCGCGACAGCCGGCGACGAGGGCGAGATCCTGCGGATGATCCGCGCGCTGGCCGTCTACGAGCGCGAGCCGGACGCGGTGAAGGCGACCGAGGCGTCGATCCGCATCGCCCTGTTCGAACCCGGCGCCACCGTCCACGCCTTCATCGCCGAGGCGGAGGGACGCGCGGTCGGGCTGGCGCTGTGGTTCCTCAACTATTCCACCTGGACCGGCAGCCACGGCATCTACCTGGAAGACCTGTATCTCGACGAGGCGGCGCGCGGACGGGGCGTCGGCCGCGCGCTGCTCGGCGCGGTGGCGCGCGAGGCCGGGGCGCGCGGCTGCGCCCGGATCGACTGGGCGGTGCTCGACTGGAACGTGGCGGCGCAGCGTTTCTACCGGCGGATGGGGGCGAGGGGCCTTACCGGCTGGCAGCCGTGGCGGGTGGAGGGCGCGGCGCTGGACGCGCTGGCGCAGGATTAACCGCCGCCCAGCACGTTCACCGAGAATGCCAGCACGCCGATGTTGAAGACGAAGGCGGCCAGGCACTGGAACAGGGCGACGCGGCGGACCCCGCGCGCGGTGATCTCCACGTCGGAGGTCTGGAACGTCATGCCGAGGGTGAAGGCGAAATAGGCGAAGTCCCAGTAATCGGGCTCGTCGCAGCCGGGGATGTCGAGCCCGCCCCGGTCGCCGCCGCCCTCCTCCTTCTCCAGATAGTAGATATGCGCGTAATGGAGCGCGTAGACCATGTTGGAGAACAGCCAGGCGATCGCCAGCGTGCCGACGATCAGCGCGACGGCGGCGGGCGCCTTCTCCCCCTTGTCCATCACCTCGGCGGCGATGGCGGTCAGCACCACCAGCATGACGGCGCCGGTGATCCCGAGCAGCTCGGTGCGGTTCGCGTCGTTGGCCTTCGACCGCTCGCGCATGTCTTCGGCGCCCGAGCCGCGGAACAGCGGGACGAGGCTCAGCAGGAAGGCGACGGCGGCGATGTCGAAGCCGAGCGGCAGCCCGTGCCGCCAGCCCAGCATGGCGACGCCGACGGGCGCGGCGACGGCCAGCAGCACGACGAACAGCACGAAGCGCGCGGGGGCGATGCGGTGGCCAATGCCCGTCATGGGGGTGTTGTAGGCGGCGGGGGCAAGGGGGAATAGCCCTCTCTCCTTCGGGGAGAGGGTTGGGAGAGGGGGCGACGTATGAACTTAGGGCCGTTTGCGATCGGATCGATCCGACGTGAGCCCCTCTCCTTCAGGGGAGGGGAGAGTTGGTTCGATCACAACGGCTCTAATCACAACGGCTCTAAGCGCCGCCTTTGCGGCTCGGTCTTCCCTTCTCCCCGGCCCTTTCCCTGAGGGGAGAGGGGTTACAGATGCGTCGCCGTCCTGCCCTTTGCCGCCTTGTTCGCCTCGATCGCCTCGATGATGATCTGGCGGGCTTCCCCGGCGCCGCCCCAGGAGCCGACGCGGACCCACTTCTTGGGCTCCAGATCCTTGTAGTGGGTGAAGAAATGCTCGATCTGCTGCATGACGATCTGCGGCAGGTGGGCGGCCTCGTCGACATTGGCGTAATAGGGGAAGGTGGCGTCGACCGGCACGGTCAGCAGCTTCTCGTCGCCGCCGGCCTCGTCCTCCAGCTTCAGCACCGCGATCGGCCGCACGCGGACGACGCAGCCCGGGATGAAGGGCGACCGCGCGACGACCAGCGCGTCGAGCGGATCACCGTCGGGCGACAGCGTGTGCGGCACGAAGCCGTAATTGGCCGGGTAGCGCATCGGCGTGTGGAGGATGCGATCGACGAAGAGGGCGCCGGACGCCTTGTCGAACTCGTATTTCACCGGCTCGCCGCCGACCGGCACCTCGATGATGACGTTGAGCTCGTGGGGCGGGTTCGGGCCGACGGGGATGAGGTCTATGTTCATGGGGGCGCCGAATAGCGCGGGATTGCTGCGACCGCGAACGATATTTCATGCCGGCGTCGTTTGCTCTAGGGGACCGCGACGATGAGCAGCACGCCGCGCCCGATCCGGGGCACCCAGGACATGATCGGCGAGGCCGCGGCGCGCTTCGGCCGGGTGGTCGAGACGTTCGACCGGGTGCGCCGCCTCTACGGCTTCGGCCGCGCCGAGATGCCGGTGTTCGAGGCGACGGCGGTCTTCGCGCGCTCGCTCGGCGAGACGACCGACGTGGTGTCGAAGGAGATGTACAGCTTCGAGGATCGCGGCGGCGATTCGCTGACCTTGCGGCCCGAGTTCACCGCGGGAATGTGCCGCGCCTTCCTGACCGGGGGGTGGCAGCAATATGCGCCCTTGAAGCTGGCGACGCACGGCCCCGTCTTCCGCTACGAGCGGCCGCAGAAGGGCCGCTTCCGCCAGTTCCACCAGCTCGACGCCGAGGTGATCGGCGCGGCCGAGCCGCTGGCCGACGTCGAGCTGCTGGCGATGGCGGACCAGCTGCTCCACGAACTGGGCATCGCCGAGGGCGTGACGCTGAAGCTCAACACGCTGGGCGACCGCGAAACGCGCGACGCCTGGCGCGCGGCGCTGGTCGAGCATTTCGGCCGCCATCTGGACGCGCTGTCGGAGGACAGCGTGGCGCGGCTGCGGAAGAACCCGCTGCGCATCCTCGACAGCAAGGATGCGCGGGACCGGCCGGTCGCCGATGCCGCGCCGGGGATCGACGACTTCATGTCGGCCGAGGGCGGGGCGTTCTTTGAAGGCGTCACCAAGGGGCTGGATGCGGCCGGGGTGAAGTGGACGCGCGACGACCGGCTGGTGCGCGGCCTCGACTATTACCGCCACACCGCCTTCGAGTTCGTCACCGACCGGCTGGGCGCGCAGGGCACCGTGCTGGCCGGCGGCCGCTATGACGGGCTGATGGAGAGCCTCGGCGGCAAGGAGACCCCGGCGGTCGGCTGGGCGGCGGGGATCGAGCGGCTGGCGATGATGCTGGGGGAACCTGCCCGACCTCGGCCGGAAGCGATCATAGTGGTCGAGGACGATGCGCTTCTGCCGGCGGCGCTCGACGCTGCGAGACGGCTGCGATGGGCCGGAGTGGCGACCGAGATAGTCGCGGAGGGTTCGCCCAGGAAGCGTTTCGATCGCGCCGCCCGCCGCGATCCGGGCGTGATCGTATCGATCCAGGCAAGCGGCCCGCGTATCTCCAGGGCTTCGCTCCATGACGCCGCGCCGGTTGCCGCCGCCTTGGGCATAGCGAAGCCGCAGTCGTGACCACCCTTCCCGTCATGCCGGCGCAGGCCGGCATCCAGTCCCGCGCGCCGATCTGGCCCCCGACTTTCGCCGGGGCGACGGGGTAAAGATGACCGTCATCTCCGATACGCGCATCGCCCAGATCGAGAACCGGCGCGACGACCTGGCCAACGCCATGTCGGCCCCCGCGCTCGCGCCCGAGCGGTTCGTCGCCCTGTCGCGCGAATATGCCGAGCTGGAGCCGGTCGCCCAGGCGGCGCACGAGGTGCGGCGGCTGCGCGCCGAGGCGGCGAGCCTGATCGAGATGACGCGCGAGTCCGACGACGAGATCAGGCGGATGGCCGCCGACGAACTCACCGACAACCAGGCGCGGCTGGCCGAGGCGGAGCGGCGGCTGGCCCTCGCGCTGCTGCCGAGGGACGCCGCCGACGAGCGGTCCGCCATCCTCGAGATCCGCGCCGGCACCGGCGGCGACGAGGCGGCGCTGTTCGCCGGCGACCTGTTCCGCATGTATCAGCGCCAGGCCGACATGCGCGGCTGGCGGGTGGAGCTGATGTCGGCGAGCGCGGCCGATCTCGGCGGCTACAAGGAGGTGGTCGCGTCCGTCACCGGCCAGGGCGTCTTCGCGCGGCTGAAGTTCGAGAGCGGGGTGCATCGCGTCCAGCGCGTGCCGGCGACCGAGAATGGCGGGCGCATCCACACGTCGGCGGCGACGGTGGCCGTGCTGCCCGAGGCCGAGGAGGTCGACGTCCAGATCGACGACAGGGATCTGCGCATCGACGTCTACCGCTCGTCCGGGCCGGGCGGCCAGTCGGTCAACACGACCGATTCGGCGGTGCGGATCACCCATCTGCCGAGCGGCCTGGTCGTCATCCAGCAGGACGAGAAGAGCCAGCACAAGAACAAGGCCAAGGCGATGAAGGTGCTGCGCGCCCGGCTCTACGAGGCCGAGCGCGAACGGCTGGCGTCGGCGCGGGCCGGCGCGCGCAAGTCGATGGTCGGATCGGGCGATCGGTCGGAGCGCATCCGCACCTATAATTTCCCGCAGGGCCGCGTGACCGACCACCGCATCAACCTGACGCTCCACCGCCTGCCGGAGATACTGGAAGGGCAGATGGACGAGCTGACCGGCGCGCTGATCGCCGAGGACGAGGCCGAGCGGCTGGCCAACCTGGATGAGTGAGGTGCGCGCCGTACTTCCTTCCCTTGGCGGGGAGGGGCTCGGGGATGCGCTCGCCAGCGCATCGCGCGCGCTTGCCGCCGTGTCCGGCACGCCGCGCCTCGACGCCGAACTGCTCCTGGCCCACGCGCTCGGGATCGAGCGCGACACCCTCCTCCTCTCGCGCCTCGACCGGCCGTTGCCCGCCGCCTTCCCCGCCCTCGTCGCCCGCCGCCTGGCGCATGAGCCGATCGCCTACATCCTCGGCCATCGCGATTTCTGGACGATCCGGGTCGATGTCGGTCCCGGCGTGCTGGTCCCGCGTGCCGACAGCGAGACGCTGATCGCCGCGGCGGTCGATCACTTCGCCGGGACGGCGGGGCCGCGGCGCATCCTCGACCTCGGCACCGGATCGGGCGCGCTGCTGCTCGCGGCGCTCGACCAGTGGCCGGACGCCACCGGCATCGGGATCGACGAGAGCGACGCGGCGCTGGCGATCGCGCGCGCCAACGTCGCGCGGCTCGGCCTCGGCGCGCGGGCGCGCATCGTCGCGGGCGGCTGGACCGGGGCGGGGGGGACGCATGGGCTGATCCTGTGCAACCCGCCCTATGTCGCGACCGGCGACGCGCTGCCGCGCGAGGTGGCCGGGTGGGAGCCGCACTCCTCCCTGTACGCCGGGGCCGACGGGCTCGACGACCTTCGCCTGATCGCCGCGCTGATCGGCCGCCAGATCGCCCCGGGCGGGGTCGCCTGCATCGAGATCGGCACCATGCAGGCGGCCGCCGCTGCCGCCCTGTTCGAGGCGGAGGGGCTTGCCGTCGCGGTGCGGCGCGACCTGGCGGGGCGGGACCGCTGCCTCGTCGTCACGCCGCGCTGACGGTCGCGTGCCGATTCCACTTGGAATCGCGCGCCCGAGCGATTACATCCGGCCCAGGACGGGGGTCTCGAACCGGCGCATCGCAGGCAGGCGGATGCGACACGAGGCCGACCCGGCCGACCCCCATGCGATGCCGCGTGCGTCCCAAGACGTCGCCCGGCCTTGACGCGAAAGCGGTGGCGCGCATCCATGCGGTGCATGGCCACAGGTGGCCGGGCCGAATGGGGGGCGCGACCCGGGTGGAGTGGTGATGGACGCCGGTGCAGATCATCAATGACACGTCAGTGACAGGGATCCCGATATCTTGATAAACAATCGTCAGAACGGCCGGCGCGGGCGCGGCCGTGGCGGTGTCCGCCCGATGAACGGCGGCGGCGGCGGCGGAAGCGGCAACCCGGAACGCGGCAACCGCATCGACAACCGCGCGCGCGGCAATGCCAGCCAGCTTCACGAGAAATACCGGACGCTGGCGCGCGACGCCCAGACGCAGGGCGACCGGGTGATGGCGGAATATTACCTCCAGTTCGCGGATCACTATTTCCGCGTGCTGAGCGAGAGCCGCAACCGCTTCGACGAGCAGCGCCGCGCGCGCGGCGACTTCTCCGAGGATGACGGCGACATGGACGGCGATGCCGGCATGGACGGCATGGACGCGCGCGACCAGCGGTTCGACGACCAGCCCTACGAGCAGCAGCCGCGCTACGAACAGCGCGACCGCCAGCCCCAATCGCAGCCGCAGCCGCAGCCGCAACAGCGCGACCGGCCGCGCGACGATCGCCCCCGTGACGGTCAGCAGCGCGACGGTCAGCAGCGCGACGATCAGCAGCGCGAGACCGGCAGGAACGGCCAGGGCGGTGGTCAGGGCTATACGGGCCAGGGCGGCAACGGCCAGCAGGGCAACGGCGCCGGCCACGACGGCCAGGGCGGCAATCGCGACGCGCGTGCCGAGCACGAGCCGCGCCGCGAACGGGTCGAGCCGCGGCCCGCCGCCGTCCAGGCGTCCGAGGCGGCGCCCGTCGCCGACGGAGCCGAGGCGCCGCGCCGCCCGCGCGGCCGGCCGCGCCGGGTGGTGGAGGATGCCGCCGCCGCGCCTCGCCTCGACGGCCTGCCGCCGGCCTTCCTGTCGGAAGGGATCGGCACGACGCGCGCCGCCGAGGCCAACGGCGCCGCGCCCGAAGGCGAGGAACGTCCCCGCCGTCGCCTCCGCCGTCCCCGCGCCGACGAGGGCGCGCCGGTCGAGGTGTGACGGGCGGTCCGTCGCCCCGGCGTGGGCCGGGGAGGCTGACGGCCGGGCTTGAGGTTGCCGTCGCCATCTCCCGACGCGCCGGAACGAGGCCGGGACGATCCCCGGCTACCAGCCGAACCTCGCCCCGGCGGTCACCGCGCTGACCGCCGGCCTCGGGCTGGCGGGGGCGCCTGCGGCGGCGGGCAGCCATCGCCCGAGCGGCCTTTCCGGATGGGATAGCCGTCTCCTGCGGAGGCGGGAGCCCAGTTGCGAGACGCCGGGATGACCGCATCAAGGCTTTCCCGACTGGGCTCCTGCCTCCGCAGGAGCACGGTCATTCCTTGAAACCTAAAGCCGTTTGCGATCGAGCCAACTCACCCCTCCCCTGAAGGGGAGGGGCTCACGTCGGATCGATCCGATCGCAAACGGCCCTAGCCGACCCAGACGTTCTCCAGATGGCGGATCGGCCGGGCGGGGGTGACGAAGATCGCGTCGATCCGCGTCTCGTCGCCCGCCCTGGCGAACCGCTCCAGCAGCGACTCGGCCGCCGCCGCGACGCGCGCGAGGCGATGTTCGTCGAGAGCGAAGTCCAGCTCCGCCGCCGTCGCGCGCGCCTTCACCTCGACGAAGGCGACGGTGGCGCCCAGCCGCGCCACCAGGTCCACCTCGCCCGCCTTCGTCCGTACGCGCCGGGCCAGGATCGTCCAGCCGCGCGCCTCCAGCCACGCCGCCGCCGCATCCTCGGCGGCGCGGCCGCGCGCGTCGGCGGCGCGCCGATCCCTCACGCCTTCATCGCCAGCGCCCGCGCATAGAGGTCGCGCTTGTTGAGGCCGGTGGCGCGCGCGACCTCATGCGCGGCCTGGCCGGGCGGCAGGCGGGTCAGCGCCTCGGCGAGCGCCGCCGCGACATCCACCACCGCCGCGCTCTCGCCGGGCGGCGCCACCACGACGACGATCTCGCCCCTGGGCGGGGCATCGGCGTAACGCGCGGCCAGGCCGGTCAGCGAGCCGGTGACGCATTCCTCATAGGCCTTGCTGATCTCGCGCGCGACGGCCGCCTCGCGGTCGCCCAGGCCCTCGGCGAGCGCCGCCAGCGTCGCCGAGAGGCGCGGGCCGCTTTCGTAGAAGATCAGCGTCGCGCGTACGCCGGCCACCTCGGCGACGGCGTCGCCGCGCGCCTTGGCCTTGGCGGGCAGGAAGCCCACGAACAGGAAGCGGTCGGTCGGCAGTCCCGCCAGCGTCAGCGCCGCCACCGCCGCGCAGGGGCCGGGGATGGTCACCACCGTCACCCCCGCCGCCCGCGCGTCGCGGACCAGCTTGTAGCCCGGGTCCGAGATCAGCGGCGTGCCGGCGTCGGATACCAGCGCCACCGCCTCGCCCGCCATGCGCGCGACGAGGCCGGGGCGGACGCGGTCGGCATTGTGGTCGTGATAGGCCAGCATCGGCCGCTTAGCCCCGACATGGCGCAGGAGCTTGGCCGTCACCCGCGTATCCTCCACCGCGATCACGGCGGCGCGGGCCAGTATGTCGGCCCCGCGCGGCGACAGATCGGCCAAGTTGCCGATCGGGGTGGCGACGATGTAGAGGCCGGGGGCAAGTTCATTCATAGGTCCATCGTCATGGCAGAGCCGTCGGGCGCACCGCAACCGCGCCACGCCCTTCTTCGCGCATCGGCGCTGATCGCGCTGGCGGCGCTGGCCGGCTGCGTCTCGCCGCGCCGCGTGGCCCCGCCGGCGCCCCCCCCGCCGCCGGTCGCCGAGGCGCCCCGCCCGGCGGGGCCGCTGCCGGCCGACGAGGCGCGCCACCGCGTCGCGATGCTGGTGCCGGTGACGGGCGCCAACGCCGCCGTCGGCCAGTCGATCGCCAACGCCGCGAACCTCGCGCTGCTCGATGCCGGCGGCAAGGCGATCCGCATCACCGTCTACGACACCGCCGCCACGGGCGGCGCGACGGCGGCGGCGCGGCGCGCGATCGCCGAGGGCAACGGCCTGTTCCTGGGGCCGCTGCTGGGCGAGGACGTGCGCGCGGTGGCGCCGGCGGCGGCGGCGGCGCATGTGCCGGTCGTCGCCTTTTCCAACGACATGACGGCGGCGGCGGGCGGCGTCTATCTGCTCGGCTTCTCGCCGGAGGGGGCGATCGCGCGGGTCGTCGATCATGCCGCCGCGCGCGGGCTGCGCCGCTTCGCCGGGCTGGTGCCGAGCGGGGTCTACGGCCGGCGCGCGTCGAAGGCGCTGCTGGCGGCGGTGGCCGACGCCAAGGGCACGGTGGTGGCGCTGGCCGATTTCGATCGCGGCCCGCAATCGCTGGCGCTGGCGGTGAGGAAGCTCAATGCCGCCGGCGGCTATGACGCCGTGCTGATCGCCGACAGCGGCAGGATCGTGCTGCAAGCGGCGCCGCTGATCCGCCGGGGCGGCGGCGCGCCGGCCCGCATCCTGGGCACCGAGCTGTGGAACACCGAGCCGTCGCTGGCGCGCGAGCCGGCGATGGCGGGGGCTTGGTTCGCCGCGGTGTCGGACGGGCTCTACACCCGGTTCGCCGCGAGATACCGCGCCCGTTTCGGCCGCAGTCCCTATCGGCTGGCGACGCTCGGCTACGACGCGGTGCTGCTGACGATGCGGGTGGCGTCGGACTGGCGGCCGGGCGCGCCCTTCCCGGCGGCGGCGCTGGCCGGCCGCGACGGCTTCGCCGGGGTCGACGGCGCCTTCCGCTTCGGCCGCGACGGCGTGGCGGAGCGCGCGCTGGAGGTGAAGCAGGTCGGCGCGAGCGGATTTACGGTGGTGTCGCCGGCATCGCGGGGGTTCAGATAGACCTGGTTCTCCGCAACGCGGAGGATCAGAGGACGATCTCGGCCAATATGCCGTCGAGCAGCAGCATCCCCGCCGCCGTCACCCGCAGCCTCGGCCCGTCGCGGGTCAGCAGGCCATGCCCGGCGAGCCGCGCCACCGCGGCGGCGTCCACCAGCCGATCCTCGCCCGTCATGGCGGCGACGCGCGCGAGATCGACGCCCTCGTCCAGCCGCAGCCCCATCAGCAGCGCCTCCGACGCGCGCGTCGCCGGCGCCAGCGGCTCCTCCGCCCGGAGGCCGTGGCCGTTGCGCGCCACCGCCGCGCGCCAGTTCTCCGGCTTCCTGTGCCGCGTCGTCGCGAGGCCCCCGCGCCGGCCATGCGCGCCGGGGCCGATCCCGGCATAGTCGCCATAGCGCCAGTAGGTCAGGTTGTGGCGGCTCTCCGCCCCCGGCCGGGCATGGTTGCTGACCTCATAGGCCGGCCGCCCGGCGGCGGCGGCGGCGGCGCGGGTCAGCTCGTAGAGGACCGCCGCCGCGTCGGACCCGAGCATCGGCAGCTGGCCCCGCGCCGCTAGCGCGGCGAAGCGCGTGCCGGGCTCGACGGTGAGCTGGTAGAGCGAGAGATGCTCGGTGCCGAAGGCGAGCGCGCGGGCCAGTTCCGCCTCCCATGCCGCCTCGTCCTGCCCCGGCCGGGCGTAGATCAGGTCGATGCTGGTCCTGGCGAAACGGGCCTGCGCCGTGTCGAGCGCGGCCAGCGCCTCGGCGACGCCATGCGCCCGCCCGAGGAAGCCGAGCGCCGCATCGTCCAGCGCCTGCAACCCCAGGCTCGCCCGGTTCACGCCCGCCGCCGCCAGCCCGGCGAAGCGCGCCGCCTCGACCGAGGAGGGGTTGGCCTCCAGCGTGATCTCGATATCCGCCGCCATCGCCCAGTGGCCGGCGGCGGCATCGACGATCCGCGCCACCGTCGCCGGCGCCATCAGCGAGGGCGTGCCGCCGCCGAAGAAGATCGACGTGAGCCGGCGTCCCCGCGTCAGCCCCGCCTCATGCGCCAGGTCCGCCAGCAGCGCCTCGGCCCACCCCGCCTCGTCGATCTCGGCCCGGACGTGGCTGTTGAAGTCGCAATAGGGGCATTTGGACACGCAGAACGGCCAGTGGACGTAGAGCGCGAGATCGCGATCCGTCATGCGTATCGCGCGGCCGTCGCCTTGATGAGCGCGATCATGTTGGGGATGCCCTGGGTGCGGTTGGAGCTGAGCTGGCGGGCGAGATCGAAGGGGGCGAGTGCCGCGGGCACGTCGGTCGCGGCGATCTCGCCGGCGGGGCGGCCCTGCACCGCCAGCAGCACGAGGGCGATGATCCCCTTGGTGATGGCGGCGTTGCTGTCGGCGAGGAAGCGCAGGCGGCCGTCCGCCAGCCGCTCGGGATAGACCCAGACCGAGGCGGAGCAGCCGCGCACCAGCGTCGCATCGGTCTTCAACGCATCCGGCATCGACGGCAGCGCGCGGCCGAGGTCGATCAGCAAGCGATAGCGGTCGTCGCCGTCGAGCAGCTCGTAATCGTCGAGCGCTTCGGCGAGGGTGGCGGGAACGGTCATGCCGGCCTTTTGACTATGTCTGTTCGGTTGCAATGCCTGTGCTCCTGCGCAGGCGGGAGCCTAGTTGCGACACGTCGAGATACCTTACCGAAACCATCCCGACCGGGCTCCCGCCTGCGCAGGAGAACGAGTCGAGAAACATTTAGGGACTTCCACCTGGGATTGCACGCCGCTCAGCCGAACCGCTTCACGCAGGCCGCCAGCACCGGGCCGGGCGAGCCGGCGCGGACGATCCCGGCCATCGCGCGGGAGCGGGCGCCCTTCTGGTCGTCGCGGTCGGTTTGGCCGGCGTTTGCCAGCTTGGCGCCGATGCGGTTGTCGAGCTTGGCGCGCATCGCCCTCGCCGGCTCCAGCTCGGCGACGTAGTTCGCCTCCTGCGACTGGAGCGTGCGGCCGAGGAAGTCGGCGATCAGCGAGCAGCCGAGCTGGGCGTCGAGCGGGGCTTCCGGCAGTTCCACCGGCCCGGCGGCGTCGGGATAGGCGGCGGCGCAGGCGGGGACCAGCGCCTGCCACTTGCCCGAGGTGATCGCCGGCTCCACCTCGGCCAGCCGCTTCAGCACGGCCGCGGTGGCGGCCGGGTCGTATCCGTCCCCCTCGACCCCGGCCAGCAGCGCCGGGTGGAGCGCGCGGCCCTGCGCGTCGAAGGGCAGGTGCCCCTTGGGGTCCTTGATCGCGACGCGGGCGCTGACCGTCGCCACCACGGCGCATTGCGCGGCGCGGGTCCGCGGATCGTCCGACAGCGCCAGCACCGGCTTCGCACAGCCCGACAGCGTCAGGCCGAGCGCGGTGGCGGACAGGATCAGCGAGCGCATGATATTACCTTCGCAGGTGCAACGATCCGGAAGAGACGAGCCGGCGGCGCGCCGGTTCCCGCCCGCCCTTCGGCTACATATGGATCGGTTTGCCGTTCACCGCCATCGCCGCCTCCTTCAGCGCCTCCGCATGGGTCGGATGGGCGTGGCAGGTATAGGCGATGTCCTCGGCGGTGGCGCCGAACTCCATCGCCTGCGCCGCCTGGGCGATCATCGTGCCGGCGGGGGTCGCGACGATCCAGACGCCGAGCACGCGGTCGGTCTTCGCATCCGCGATCACCTTCACGAAGCCGTCGGTGTCGCGGATCGCCTTGGCGCGGCTGTTGGCCATCATCGGGAACTTGCCGACGCGCACCTCGCCGCCCTCGCGCGCCTGCTCCTCGGTCAGCCCGACGCCGGCGATCTCGGGATGGGTGTAGACGACCGAGGGGATGACGGCGTGGTTCACGATGCCGGTCAGCCCGGCGATGTTCTCGGCCACCGCGATCCCCTCGTCCTCGGCCTTGTGCGCCAGCATCGGGCCGGGGATGACGTCGCCGATCGCCCAGATGCCGGGCACGGGAGTGGCGAAGTCGTGACCCGTCTCCACCTGCCCCTTGGCGTTGACCGCGAGGCCCGCCTTGTCGAGCGCGAGGCCGTCGGTATTGGGCCGGCGGCCGATGGCGACCAGCA
Organism: uncultured Sphingomonadaceae bacterium; assembly: GCA_964244125.1. GTDB lineage: Bacteria > Pseudomonadota > Alphaproteobacteria > Sphingomonadales > Sphingomonadaceae > Solisphingomonas. The sequence continues at coordinate 1,936 of CAXTHU010000021.1, read as the reverse complement.
CGATGTCGGCGGCGATCGTCTCGGCCGCGCCGCCGGCCGCCGGCTCGACCGTGACGGTGGCGGCATCGCCGTCCACCGCCACCCCGGTCACCCTGGTGGCGAGCTTGAGTTCCATGCCCTGCTTCCTGAACAGCTTGGCCGCCTCCTTGCGGACCTCGCCGTCCATGCCGGGCAGCAACTGGTCGAGATATTCGACGACGGTGACCTTCGCGCCGAGCCGCTTCCACACCGAGCCCAGCTCCAGCCCGATCACCCCGCCGCCGATCACGACCATGTGGCCCGGCACCCGGGGCAGCTCCAGCGCGGAGGTGGAATCGACCACGACGCGATGGTCGATCGCGACGCCGGGCAGCGGCGTGACGGAGGAGCCGGTGGCGATGACGACGTTCCTCGCCCTGACGCTGCGGTCGCCGATGCGGACGGTGTCGGCGCTCTCGAAGGCGGCACGGCCCTTCAGCCACTCCACCTTGTTCTTCTTGAACAGGAACTCGATGCCGCCGGTCAGCCCGTTCACCGCCTCCAGCCTCTGCCCGTGCATGGCGTCGAGATCGAGCGTCGCCCCCTCGATCCTCACCCCGAACTTGGCGAGCGCGCCGGTGGCGGCCTCGGCGAACAGCTCGGATGCGTTCAGCAGCGCCTTGGACGGGATGCAGCCGACGTTGAGGCAGGTGCCCCCCAGCGTCCCGCGCGATTCGGCGCAGGCCGTCTTCAGCCCCAGCTGCGCCGCGCGGATCGCGGCGACATAGCCGCCGGGGCCGGCGCCGATGACGAGGACGTCGTAGTCGTGGTCAGCCATTCGAAACTCCGGTGGAAAACGGCCTGGTCCGAACGCCGTCCTTGGTGATCGTGACCATCTGGCCCGGCTCGACGCCGCGTTCAAGGATGGCGATCAGCCGTTCCGCCGTCGTCGTCCATTCCGGTTGCGGCATCCGGCTGAGCCGGATGACAAGCGGTTGCGGCAGCCCCTTGTTGAAAATCCAGTCGCCGAAGCCCTTGTCGCCAGTGACGAAAATGAACTGGTCGATGTCAGGACGCGCCAGTATTTCGGGATCGAGGCGCCTCGGCATGGTTTCCAGAATGTACTCGACCTGAACCCCGCCTCGCGCAGTCGTTCGACGACCCGCCGATGCACGTTTTGATCGGCGAGAAGAAGCACCGATCAGGCGGCTTCCCGGCGAGCGGACGCCGCCTCCTTGATGAGAATGTCGTAGGAGAAGGCGACCGCAGCCCGGATGTCCTGCTCCGTTAGGCTTGGATATCCGTCCAGGATTTCAGCGACGCTGCCGCCTTCGATCAGATATTCGAGGATCAGCTCGACCGAGATGCGCGTGCCCTTCACCACCGGCTGCCGCCGAGGATGTCGGAATTGGAATGGATATGGTCGCGCCAGTTCATCTCTACCTCACAGATCGATCAGCAGCCGTGTCGGATCCTCGATAGCATTCTTCAGCGCGACCAGGAACGTCACCGCCTCGCGGCCGTCGATCAGGCGGTGGTCGTAGCTGAGCGCCAGATACATCATCGGCCGCGCAACCACCTGCCCGTCGCGCACCACCGGCCGCTCGTCGATGCGGTGGAGGCCCAGCACCGCCGACTGCGGCGGGTTGATGATCGGGGTGGACATGAGGCTGCCGAAGACGCCGCCGTTGGAGATGGTGAAGGTGCCGCCCTTCATCTCGTCGATCTTCAGCGTGCCGTCCTTGGCGCGCCGGCCGAAGTCGCCGATCGCCTGCTCGATGCCGGCGACCGACAGCGTTTGCGCGTCGCGGATGACGGGGACGACGAGGCCGTTGGGCGCGGAGACGGCGACCGAGATGTCGGCATAGTCGTGATAGACGATGTCGTCGCCGTCGATCGACGCGTTGACCGCCGGCACGTCCTTCAACGCCATGCACGCCGCCTTCACGAAGAAGCCCATGAAGCCCAGCCGCACGCC
>CAXTHU010000020.1:0-22542 GCA_964244125.1 uncultured Sphingomonadaceae bacterium | reverse complement strand
GCGACGATGTTGTGCGCCGCGCGCATCCGCGGATTGGCCTCGAACATCGCCTCCAGGATCGCCTCGGTGCGCTGGAAATGCGGGTTGTCCGCCCAGGTGTCGCGCGGCGGGCGCGGCATCGGCGCGTTGGTGATCCAGGTCTGGAGGCCCTGGAACTGCGGATCGACCGCCATCAGCTTGTGCAGCGCGGTGGTGCCGGTGCGCGGGATGCCGGTGATGACCACCGGCGCGCGAATGGCGACGTCCGTCGCTTCGGGGTGCGCCTTCAGCGCCGCCACCGCGATCGCCCGCGCGCCCAGCGCCGTCGCCAGCTCGCCCCACGCATAGCCCCGGCCGATCTCCGAGAAATGCGGGTCGTAATCCATCGAATGGAGCAGCGCGCGCAGCCCCATCGCGTAATCGTCGCCGCCGAAATCGGTGAGGCCGGTGCGCGCGCCGACCAGATCGTGAAGCTGGTCGCCCGCGGTCGCGAAGCGTCGGGGCGGCGCGGCTGGATCGGCCGGGGCGCTCACCAGCGCCGCCGCCGCTGGGCGGCGCGCACCCGCCGGCGCAGCTCCTCGGCGCGCTCCTCGGGCGAGACCGTCGGCGTGTCGGCGGGCAGATGGTCGCGCAGTTCGGCGAGCTTCACGCGCTTCAGCACCGGCAGCGGGCTGCTGTCGCAGTCATACCAGCGGCCGTAGATCGTGCCCTGCTTGAAGCCGGCCGGGTCGAGCCAGTTGGGCACGCCCGGGTCCTCCAGCGCGATCACCGCGCGCAGCTTGCCGTCGGAACTGATCCTGCCCGTCGCGCCGTTGATGCTGGACAGCCGATAGACGAACTCGACGACGCTGAAATAGGGATCGTTGAGCTGGATGTTCCAATAGGGCCGCACCGCGGGCAGGTCGGTCTCGATGATGAGCGCCTCGCCGTCCTCGAACTCGAACACCGCCGGCCAGTAGATCTGCTTGGACAGGCCGCCGGCATATTTCGTCGGCTCGAAATTGTTGACGCCGACGCCCGCCTTGATGGCATTCTGCATCCCGAGGAACAGCTTGCTCGCGCGCTTGGGGAAACGCGCCATCCCGGTGATGCGCGCGTGGATCTCGTCGGGGGTGAGGCGCGGCTTGGGCGGCACCGGATCGAGGCATTCGATCGTCAGTTGCGGATCACGCTCGGTCGCCCAGTCGTAGCTGCGATAGCGGATCATCATATAGTCGGCGCCGGGATCGAGCTTGCCCCAGTTGCCGGCATGGCCCTCGGGCCGCTCGGTGCCGAACAGGATCTCGAAGTCGCCGTCCGCGCCGAACGTCATGTCGGTGTCGTCGAGGTCGTTATAGCCCCTGCCCGTGTCCGCCAGGTCGCCGTCGATCATCCCGACCATTCCCGTGCCGGTCGAGAAGGTCAGCATCTTCACCGTGCCGCGATTGCCCGCGACGCGATAGCGCCGGCCCGGCGTCAGCGGCGAATAGAGGTAGATGTCGTCGGGGTTGGGCTGGAGCGTGTAGACCGGGTTCCACAGCGGCGACCAGTCCGGATGATCGCCGTCGGCGTGGAAGAAGGCGAAATAGGAGAAGGACAGGCTCATCATGATCTGGCGGTAGATGTCCGCCCGATAGGCGGGATCGTCCGGCCGCCAGGTGTTCGCGATCTCGTCGACGGCGCCTTCCAGGTCGCCGAGATACTGCAATATACCCGAACCGGGGGCGTCCGTCATCATGTCACCATGCCTAAGCTTGCCGGGACGGCGGGCCTAATCGAAATGGCGGGGGAGGCAAACCCGACGCACCGGCGCCGCCTTATCTATCGCCGGGCCGATGCCTTGGCGCGGCGCCGGCGCCCCGTTCAGCCGGCGGCTTGCAGCGGCGCCATCGCCGGCGGCGCGGACTGCGTTTCCGGGGGCAGAAGAAGCCAGGCGACCGCCTTGCCGGGATCGTCGAAGAAGCGCTCCTTCTGGTCCCTCACGATGCGCGAGACCTGCATCTTGGCCAGCGTCCCCGGAACGACGATCGCCAGCCGGTGCGGCAGGGTGTCCTGGGCCGTGAGGCAGGCATGCGCGCGGACGGTGACGTCCTGCGACTGCACGCCGTGTTCGCGCAGATCGACCAGGCAGACATAGGCTCCGGCCTCCCAGCCGGTGCTCGCCAGCGCCACCCGCCGCGCCGTGTCGAACCGTTCCAGCTCGTCCAGCGTCCAATATCCGGCGAGCTGGACCCGCAACAGCCGATGCGCGGCATCGATCTCGATCTTGAACATCCCGTCCTCGCCTCCACCCACCCGCGTGGGTTAGGACGCCTGAACTAAGATCGCGTTACTTACGCCGGTCGCCCGGCGGTCAGCCCGAGCCGCCGGCGGCGGCCCACTCCGCCCTGGTCTTGCACACCTTGATCTGCCGCGTGGAGCCGATCAGCCCCTGTCCGGTCTTGAAGCGGGTGCGGCACACCTTCTCGGGCGACGGCGCGGCGGCGGCCGTGGCGGCGGGTGCCTCGGCGGCGGCGACGGGCGCGGGAACGGGTTCGGCGGCCGGCACGGGATCGGCCTGGGCGAGAAGCAGAGCGAAGATCAGCATGGCTCGATGTCCCTGTTGACCGGGAGCGGTCCCGACCGCGCACGTTATGGTGCGCTGCAACAAATCTGCAATCGGATTCGGTCGACGTCAACCGCCGAGTGAAGATCGCCGACCCTTGCCACCGCCGCCGAAAAGCGGGACGATCCGCCATCCCCGACCCGAGGACCATCGATGCTCCGCACCCTGCCGCTCGCCACCGCCGCCGCCCTGACCGCCGCCACCCTGACGATGGCCGCCCCCGCGCTCGCCGCGCCCGCCGCCGCGCCGGCCCGGACGCTGACCGGCGTCGACCTGTTCTCGCTCGAAATGGCGGCCGATCCGCAGATCAGCCCGGACGGGACGAAGATCGCCTATGTCCGCCGGTCCAACGACATCATGACCGACCGTACGCGCTCGACCATCTGGCTGGTCGACGTCGCGACCGGACGGCAGCAGCCGCTGGTGGCGACGCCGGGCAGCCACCAGAGCCCGCGCTGGTCGCGCGACGGCGGACGGCTCGCCTATGTCTCTGCCCCGGACGGCCAGCGGCCGCAGCTCTACGTCCGCTGGATGGCGGACGGGGCGACGGCACGGGTGACCGGCCTGCCGGACAGCCCGGCGGCGATCGAATGGTCCCCCGACGGCCAGCGCCTCGCCTATGTGCTGAACGTCCCCGACGAGGCGGCGAAGCTGGGCCAGGCGCCGGCCAAGCCGGAGGGCGCGACCTGGGCGCCGCCCCTCGAAGTGATCTCCTCGGTCGTCTACCGCTACGACGGCGGCGGCTATGTCACGCCGGGCTTCGACCAGGTCTTCGTCGTTTCGGCCGACGGCGGCGCGCCGCGCCAGCTCACCTTCGGCGCCTACAACGCTTCCGGCCCGCTCGCCTGGGAATCGGGCGGCCGCACGGTCCTGTTCAGCGGCGTCCGCAAGGAGAGTTGGGAGCGCGAGGGGAACGACAGCGAACTCTATTCGGTCGATATCGACACCGCGGCGATCAAGACGCTGACCACGCGCAAGGGGCCGGACAGATCGCCCCGCATCTCGCCGGACGGCCGGCAGATCGCCTGGCTCGGCTTCGACGACAAGCTGCTCGGCTACCAGAATGTCGAGCTGTATGTGATGAACCGCGACGGCACCGGCGCCCGCTCGCTGACCGCCGGGCTGGACCGCTCGGTAGCCGACATGGCGTGGAGCGGCGACGGACACGGCCTCGTCATCCAGTATGATGACCGGGGGGCCAACACGCTGGCCCGCGTCGGTCTCGACGGGCGGATCGCGCCGATCGCGGCGGCGCTCGCCGGCGGCCAGCTCGACCGGCCCTATACCGGCGGCGAGTTCAGCCTGGCGAACAACGGCGCCGTCGCCTTTACCGGCGGCACGGCGGCGCGTCCGGCCGACATCTTCGTCATGAAGGGCGGCGAGCCCCGGCGGCTGACCCGCCTCAACGAGGACCTGCTGGCCCCCAAGACGCTGGGCGAGGTGACGCCGCTGGCGGTGAAGGCGGCCGACGGCCGGGCCATCGCCGCCTGGATGGTGACGCCGCCGAACTACGATCCGGCGCGGAAATACCCGATGATCCTCGAAATCCACGGCGGGCCGTTCTCCGCCTACGGGTCGAGCTTCTCGACCGACGACCAGCTCTATGCCGCCGCCGGCTATGTCGTCGTCTACGCCAATCCGCGCGGCAGCACCTCCTACGGCGCCGATTTCGCGAACCTGATCCACCACGCCTATCCGGGCGACGACTATGGCGACCTGATGGCGGTGACCGACGCCGCCATCGCCGGCGGCCATGTCGATCCCGACAACCTGTTCGTCACCGGCGGGTCGGGCGGCGGGGTGCTGACCGCCTGGATCGTCGGCAAGACCGATCGCTTCAAGGCGGCGGCGACGCAGAAGCCGGTGATCGACTGGGCCAGCTTCGTCCTCACCTCCGACAACACGCCCTTCTTCGCGCGCTACTGGTTCGGCGCCTATCCGTGGGAGCAGCCGGAGAAATACTGGGCGCGATCCCCCTTGAGCCTCGTCGGCAACGTCACCACCCCGACGATGGTGGTCGTCGGCTCGCAGGATTACCGCACCCCGGTGAGCGAGGCGGAGCAATATTACACCGCGCTCCAGCTGCGCGGCGTGCCGACCGCGCTGGTGAAGGTGCCGGAAGCCTCGCATGGCGGCATCGCCGCGCGCCCGTCGCAATCGGCGGCCAAGGCCTCGGCGATCCTGGCCTGGTTCGACCGCTACAAGGGCAAGCCCAAGGCGCCGGTCGTGGGCGGCGCAAAGGCCGGCGAGTTGGGGGGCGGGGTGAAGTGACGGCTCGACCCACCTCCACCCGTCCATCCCGGGCGCGGTGGAGGGACATGCCGCTTGCGATGCGGTGGAAGCGTGTTCCGGCTACGCTCGACATGGACGGTTTTCAAACCTTGGATTACGCGTGAACAGGAGAGGCACATGACTGATCCGACCATCAGGGCCGAAGCCATCCGGCTCCACGACCGCTTCACCCACGAGGGCGGCGACCGGCGCGCGTTCATGGCCGACATGACGCGGCTGGCCGGCGGGGTGGCGGCGGCCGAGCTGCTGCTGGGCGCCATCGCCGCCGATCCCGCCGCCGCCGCGATCGTCGCCGAGGACGATGCGCGGCTGGAGACGAGCTACGTCGACTGGGCCGATAGCGGCCGTCAGGGCCGGGGCTATCTCGTCCGCCCCAGGGGGGCCGGGCGGCTGTCGGGCGTGATCGTCATCCACGAGAATCGCGGCCTCACCCCACATATCCGCGACGTCGCCCGGCGCATGGCGCTGGCGGGCCATGTCGCGCTCGCCCCCGACCTGCTCGCGCCGCTGGGCGGCACGCCGGCGGACGAGGATGCCGGCCGCGCGATGATCGGCAAGCTCGATCTCGCCGCCGCCACCGCCGACGCGCTGGCCGTCTCGCGCTGGCTGGCGCGCGGTCGCCGGTCGAGCGGGCGGATCGGCGTCGTCGGCTTCTGCTGGGGCGGGGCGATGGTGGACCGGATGGCGGTGGCCGGCGGCCGCGCGATCGACGCCGGCGTCGCCTATTACGGCCCGGCGCCGAACCCGTCCGAGGCGGCGAAGGTGCAGATGCCGCTCCTCCTCCATTTCGCCGGGCTGGACGATCGCGTGAACAAGGGGGGCGAGGCATGGGCGGCGGCGCTGAAGGCGGCGGGCAAGGACGTCACGGCGTGGACCTATCCGGGCGTCAACCACGCCTTCAACAACGACGGCTCGGCCGAACGCTACGATCCCGCCGCCGCGGCGCTCGCCTGGGGCCGCACCACCGCCTTCCTCGCCGAGCATCTCGGCTGACCCCGCACGGAGACTCCCATGGCCGAGCCGCTGACCTTCTACACCAATCCGATGTCGCGCGGCCGCATCGCCCGCTGGATGCTGGAGGAGGTGGGCGCGCCCTACGAGACGGTGCTGCTCGACTATGGCACGACGATGAAGGCACCCGGCTATCTCGCCATCAACCCGATGGGCAAGGTGCCGGCGATCCGCCATGGCGACGCGGTGGTGACCGAGGGGGCGGCGATCTGCGCCTATCTGGCGGATGCCTTCCCCGACGCCGGGCTCGCGGCCGAGGGCCGGGACAAGGCGGCCTATTACCGCTGGCTGTTCTTCGCCGCCGGGCCGATCGAGGCGGCGGTGACCAACAGGTCGCTCGGCTTCGAGGTGCCCGCGGGCCGCGAGGCGATGGCCGGCTATGGCAGCTTCGGCGCGGTGATGGACGCGATGGAGGGGGCGGTATCGGCCGGGCCGTATGTGGCAGGCGCCAGGTTCACCGCCGCCGACGTGTATTTCGGCTCGCAGATCGGCTGGGGCCTGCAATTCGGCTCGATCGACAAGCGGCCGGCGTTCGAGGCCTACTGGGCACGGATCAGCGACCGGCCGGCCCATGTCCGGGCGGCCGAACTCGACGACGCGGCGATGCCGAAACAGGATTGACGGCGGAGACCGGACAGGGGGAACGTATCCTCGATCCGTTCCCGCGGCAGCCTCACGGCAGCGCCGCGAACACCGCCTCGTATGATGCGAGCGGCCGCCATCCCGGCACCGCCTCCGCGATCAGCCGGTCGATCGCCGCCGGATAGCTGCGGTCGGGATCGGAAAACTGGCGGGCGAGCGCCGGGCAGGCGTCGCGGCGGCGGGCATATCCGGCCGGATCGAAGGCCAGCGAGCCGATCGCGCGGACATAGCTGTCGATATCCTCCGGCTCCGCCTCGGCGATCGCCGGCCCCAGGATCGGCAGCGCGTTGCTCAGCCGGCTGGTGACGATCGGCTTGCCGGCGATCACCGCCTCGGCGCAGACCAGCGGCATGCCCTCGCAGAAGGTGCCGCGCGTCGGCACGACGATCGCGTCGGCGGCCTCGTAGACGGCGAGCAGCGCGGGCCGGTTCAGCCGGCCGTGGACGGCGAGGACATCGCCCAGCCCCGCCGCCGCGACCGCGTCGCGCACCGCCGGCATGGCGCCGCCGTCGCCGCACATGTCGAACCGGACCCGGCCCGGATGCAGCGCCTCGATCCGCGCGGCGATCGCCACGAAGTCGAGCGCGCCCTTGTTCTCCTCGACCCGGCCGACATAGAGCAGGCGGAACGGCTCGCCCGCCGGCGCGGCTTTCGGCGCGGCGAAGGCGGCGGCGCGGAACTGGCCGCGCCATTCGTGGAACGGCAGATGCCGCCCGGCCAGTTCGTCGGCCTGCTCGCCGCATGCCGGCGAGCAGCCGGCGAGGCCGACGACATGGCGGCGGAAGAACCGGCCGTCCAGCGCCTGGATCAGGCGGGCGACCGCGCCTTGCGGCCGGAAGCCCTGCGGCCAGAGCACGTTGTGGAAGTTCACCGCCACCGGCACGCCGGCCGCGACGAAGAACCACAGCGCGAAATAATGCGTGGTGCCGGAATCGATCAGGGCGAGGTCGGCGCGGTGCCGCCGGGCCATCCGCGCCAGCCGCCAGCCGTTCAGGATCGCGCCGAGATGATACCCCGCGCCGCGCCGCCCGGCGAGCGGGCGCGGCCCCTGCTCGATGACGATCGGGCCGTCGCTCACCCTGTCCCGGCGGGCGTTGTGCGCCTCGGCCAGCACCGCGATGCCCTGCCGCCGGCAATATTCGAACAGCTGGCCGGAAAACAGGATGCTCGTCTCGCTGTCGGTCGCCTCACCGGCCATCTGGCGGCGGTGCGCGGCGGCGACGTCGCCCGGCCCCAATGTCGCGAACAGCCTCATCCCGCCGATCTCCGAAGACAGCGGCGTCGTCGATAGCAGCCCGCCCTTGCCAAGGCATGAAAAAAGGCCCGGCGGATCGCTCCGCCGGGCCTCTTGCCTCGCCGGACGGCCGCTCGCCTCAGCGGCGGTCGCCCATCAGCTGGAGGAGGAAGGTGAACATGTTCACGAAATCGAGATAGAGCGTCAGCGCGCCCATCACCACCGACTTGCCGGCGAAATCGGTGCCGGCGACCTGGAAATAGAGGCTCTTGATCTTCTGCGTGTCGTAGGCGGTGAGGCCCGCGAACAGCAGCACGCCCAGCACGCTCACCGCCAGCTGCAGGATGGTCGATTGCAGGAAGATGTTGACCACCATCGCCACCAGGATGCCGACGACGCCCATGATGAGGAAGGTGCCGAAGCCCGACAGGTCCTTCTTGGTCGTGTAGCCCCAGAGGCTCAGGCCCGCGAAGGCGGCGGCCGAGGCGAAGAAGGTCGTCGCGATCGACTGCCCGGTATAGACCAGGAACAGCGTCGAGAGGCTCAACCCCATCGCCACCGCGAACGCCCAGAACAGCGCCTTGGCGGTCGATTCCCGGAGCCGGTGGATGCCGAAGCTCAGCACCATCACGAAGCCGAGCGGCGCCAGCATGATGACCCAGCGCAGCGGCGTCTGCATCACCTGCGCGGCATAGCCGGACGAGGCGAAGAACAGCGCGACGATTCCGGTCAGCAGCACGCCCGAGGCCATGTAGTTGTAGATCGAGAGCATGTAGGATCGCAGTCCCGCATCGACCGCCGTCGAGCGGGCGCCGCCCACGGTGCGCGGCACCAGTGTCGGCCGGGGGTCAGACCAGTTCGCCATCGTCGGAAACTCTCCAAGAGGCCGGCAAATCGCCGGCCTCCGCAATATCGGAGGAGTGAGGTCCGATTTCAAGCGAAAGCGAACATGCCCCTCTCCCCGTCGGGGAACGGGTTTAAGTAGTGCCGGCCGGCGCTCTATACCGGCACGATGCACCGCCTGTTCGTCGCGATCCGCCCGCCCGCCGCGACCCGCGCCGCGCTCCTCGACATGATGGGCGGCGTCGCGGGCGCGCGGTGGCAGTCGGACGACCAGCTCCACCTGACGCTGCGCTATGTCGGCGAGGTGGACGGCCATGTGGCCGAGGATGTCGCCGCCGCGCTGGACGCCGTCCGTCATCCCGCCACCGCGGTGCGGCTGGCCGGCATCGGCCGGTTCGAGCGCCATGGCCGGATCGACAGCCTGTGGATCGGCGCCGGCCCGGCCGACGCGCTGGCGGCGCTGCACCGCAAGATCGACCGGGCGCTGGTCCGCATCGGCCTTCCGCCCGAGGGCCGCGCCTATCTGCCGCATGTGACGCTGGCGCGGTTCGGCCGCGATGCCGGGCCGATCGGGGATTTCATCGCGGCCGGGCCGCCCGCGCCGCCGCCGTTCGAGGCGGCGGACTTCCGCCTCTATGAAAGCCACCTGGGTCCCGACGGCGCGACCTACGCGGCGGTGGCGCGCTATCCGCTGGCGGGCGCGGCCTTGCGCGATCCTGCCGGCCGGTGAACGGTGCCGGCATGACCCCCGCCGATCCGCCCGCGTCGCGCGCCTACCGCATCTACGTGCTGCTGCTGTTCACCCTGGTCTATGCGGTCAATTTCGTCGACCGGCAGATCGTCACCATCCTGGCACCCTATCTGAAGGCCGACCTGAAGCTGACCGACGCGCAGGTCGGGCTGCTGTTCGGCACCGCCTTCGCGCTCTTCTACGCGCTCTTCGGCCTGCCGCTGGCAAGGCTGGCGGACGGGTGGAAGCGGGTGCGGCTGCTGAGCCTGGGCCTCGCCTTCTGGTCGGCGATGACGGCGCTGTCGGGGACGGCGGGCGGCTTCGTCCAGCTGGCGCTGGCCCGCGTCGGCGTCGGCGTGGGGGAGGCGAGCGCGGCGCCGGCGGCCTTTTCCGTCCTCCAGGATTATTTCCCGAAGGCGCGGCGGGCCACGGCGCTGGCGGTCTATTCCAGCGGCATCTATCTCGGCGCCGGCTTCTCGCTGGTGATCGGCGGCGCCATCGTCGCCTGGTGGCAGCGGACGCAAGGGGCGACGCCGGCCTTCGGGCTGGCCGGGTGGCAGGCGGCCTATCTCGTCATCGGCGCGCCGGGGCTGCTGCTGGCGCTGGTCGTCCTCGCGACCGTGCGCGAGCCGGTGCGCGGCGCGATCGACGGCGCGGCGCATCCCGGCGAGCCCCGCCCCTTCCGCGCCGCCGCCGCCGGTTTGGCCACGCTGTTCCCGCCGTTCAGCCTCTTCGCGCTGGCGAGGGCGGGGGCCGGACGCGGGGCGGTCGTCCGCAACCTCCTCCTGCTCGCCGCCTGCGCCGGGGGGGCGGCGCTGCTGGTGGCGGGCACCGACCGGCTGTTGGCGCCGGCCAAGCGGGCGACGGTGTTCGCGATCGGCGGCGCGTCCGTCACCACGAACATGATCCAGTGGAGCGCGATGGCGCTCGGCGTCTACGCCACCGCCAGCTGGATCGGCGCGCTCCGCCGGCGGGATCCGGCCGCCGCCCGGCTGATCGTCGGCGCCCCGAGCTTCGTCGCGCTGGCGGTCGGCGGCGGGGTGACGAGCCTCGTCGGCTACGGCCTCTCCGCTTTCGTCTTTCTCCATGCCGGCCGCTATCTCGGCGCCGGCGCCGGGGACGCGGTGGCGCTGGGGCTGATCGCGGCCGGCACCGGGGTGGCCGGCACGATCCTGGGCGGGGTGTTCGCCGACATGGCCAGGCGGCGGCATCCGGCGGGCCGCGTCTACCTGGTCTGCGGCACGGTGACGGCCGCGGGGCTCGCCTTCCTGGTCCAGTACGGCACCGACAGCTGGCCCGTCTTCCTGGTCGCGCATGGCGTCGCCACCTTCTTCCTGACGATGTGGCTGGGGCCGATCGCGGCGACCTGCCAGGATCATGTGCCGCCCGGCATGCGCGGCACCGCGACGGCGGTGCAGTTCCTCGGCACGAATCTGATCGGCCTCGGCCTCGGCCCCTACTGGATCGGTCTGGCCAGCGACGTCACCGGCGACCTGCGCCTGGCCATGCTGTCGGTGCTGGCGCTGGTCCCGGTCGTGCTGGCGCTGTTCCTGTTCGCCGCGCGACGCCTGCCGGCGGCGGCGGAGCTGAGCGGGGGAGACGCCTCAAGTCCTGAAAAGATCGGCGTTGCCTCGATGTGAGGCGACCGGGACGGTCCGCCGGGTCATCGCCGCCGCATCTTCCCTCGCGACAGGTGCCGTCCATGACCTTCCGCTTCCTCGCAGCCGCGCTGACCCTGTCGGCGCCCGCCGTCGGCCAGCCGGTCCAACCGCCACCGCCAGCCGCGGATTACATCCCGGTCACCCTGTCCGCCGCCGCCGCGAGGGCCGATGTCGCGCTGCTCCGGCGCGCGCTGGAAACGATCCACCCGGGACTGTACCGCTATCGATCCAGGGCGACGATCGACCGCGCCTTCGCCCGGCTGGAACGGGCCGCCGGCGTTCCGATCGAGACGCTCGCGCTCCACCGCGAAATCGCGCTGATGCTCGCGACGATCCGCTGCGATCACACCAAGGCCGAGCTGCCCGACGCGATCGCGGCCTACCGCCGGACGCATCCGACCCATCTTCCCCTGCGCTTCCGCCTGATCGAGGGGCGGATGATCGTCACCGCCAACGACGGCCGGCCGGACGCGCCGCCGGTCGGCAGCGAGCTGCTGCGGATCAACGGCATGGCGGTGCCCCGGCTGCTCCTGACGATCGCCCCGGCGGTCGCCTATGACGGCGACACCGATCAGGCGATCGCGGTGAAGCTGGCCGACGACGGCGACCTGACCGGCGACGATCTCAACGAATACTACCCGTCCTTCTTCGGCTTCCCGCGCATATGGTCGATCGTCTGGAAGCCGGTCGGCGGGCGCGCGTCGACGGTGGCGGAACTCACGCCGATCAGCTTCGCGCGCTGGATCGAACTCGATCCGCCGGGCGCGGCCTACCGATCCGAGTTCTACGACGGCATCACCTGGCGAATCGCCGGCAAGGTCGCGCGGCTGAAGATCGACACCTTCGTCAACTACCGCAATCCGGTGCAGCCGACCGCGTTCCTCGGCGGCTTCTTCCGCGCCATGAAGGCGGCGGGCACGGAGCATCTGATCCTCGACCTGCGCAACAATGGCGGCGGGTCGGAGGAGGTGTCGGTCGCGCTCGGGCGTTACTTGTTCGACCGTCCGTTCCTGTGGTCCAGGCCGGTGCGCTACAAGGCGATCCGCTACGGCGATCTGCCGCGCTTCATCGACAGCTGGGGCGACCGCGACACGCTGTTCAACCCGCCCGCCGACGCTTTCGTCAGGACGCCCGACGGGTGGTACGACCGGCGCCCCGACACCGCTGCCGACGAGACCGACGACGATATCAGCACGATCCTGCATCAGCCGGCGTCGGCCGATCGCTTTGCCGGCAGGCTGACGATCCTGACCGGCCCCGCGAACGGCTCCGGCGCCACGCGGACGATCGCGCAGATGAAGGAGAAGCGCGGCGCCGTGCTCGTCGGCGAGGATACGTCGGGCAGCGCCGAGGGGCCGACCGCCGGCCACATCTTCCTCGTCACCCTGCCGAACAGCGGCATCAAGGTCCGTGTGCCCGACGCTTGGAACCGCACCGCCATCGTCCGCTTCCGGCCACGGCTCGGCGTCGCCGCCGATCGCCTCGTCGTGCCGACGCTGGCCGATTTCCAGGCCGGTCGGGACGCCGCGCTGGACATCGCCCGGCGGATGTCCCCGCCAAGGCCCGCCGATCCGGCCGCCGCGCTCGCCGCCGCCGTCGCCGGACGTTGGTCGGGCACCCTGGACTATCGCGATTACGGCGACGACGGCCGGGTCGTGCTGCCGGCGACGCTGGACGTCACCGGACTGGGCTTCGCCTGGACGTTCGGCGACGGACCGGGAAAAACCGTTCGCTCTTCGGAAAAATGGACGATCGCGAACGATCGCGGCGACATCGTCATCCGCGCGGGCGGTTCATCCACCCACGCCCGCATCGTCGCATTCGACCGGGACGCCAAGGGTGACGCCACCATCGTGATCGACGGCGACGCACGGGAGAACGGCCGCTCCATGCGATCACGCATGATCCTGTCGAGAGACGGCGACAGCCTTCGGCTGACGCGGATGACACATTCGGCAGGGGAACCGTTCCTGATGCGCCACAGCTATGAAATGCGCCGTCTCCCCTAGCCGCAGGTCGAGCGGTTCTGGTTTCCGGAAACGGTCTGCCTTGAACAGAGCTGACGGTGATCTGGTTGGCGACGGGTTCAGCCCCGCCGATCCTCGGTCTCGGGCGCGGCCCGCGCGCGGCTTGCGCCGGGCTGCCGCTTCATCGACCAGAGCTGCCAGGCGGCGAAGCCGAGCACGGCGGCGGCGGTCGCGCCCATCTGGATCAGCCTCGAATAATCCTGGTCCATATGCCTCCCCGATCCGGGGAGCGAGTAGCATCATCGCGCGGTCGATACCTGCTTCTCGCTTGGTGATTTTCTCGATGTCGCCGAATGATTCCGTGAATATCACGTCCCCGGCGGTTCAAATCCTATCCGGCGCTGATATTATGCTGGCGCAACAGGTCGTAGAGCGTCGGACGGCTGATGCCGAGCAGCTTGGCGGCGCCGGAGATGTTGTTCTCCGTCCGCGCCAGCGCGCCCAGTATCGCCTTGCGGTCCGCCTGCTCGCGCGCCGCCTTCAGGTTCAGCACCTCGCCGCCCGTGCCGCCGGTGCCGTCGAGATCGATGTCGCGCGCGGTCAGCAGCCGGCCGTCGGCCATGATGACCGCGCGCTTCATCCGGTTCTCCAGCTCGCGGACGTTGCCCGGCCAGCTCCAGTCGTTCAGCACCTCCAGCGCATCGGGCGCCAGGCCGCGCACCTGCGGGTTCATCTCGGCGGCGAAGCGGCTGACGAAGTGGCGCGCCAGCAGCGTCACGTCGCCGGTCCGGTCGCGCAGCAGCGGCACGGTCACGACGATCTCGGCCAGGCGATAGAACAGGTCCTCGCGGAACGAGCCGGCGGCGATCATCTGTTCCAGGTTCTGGTGCGTCGCGCAGACGATGCGCGTGTCGACCGCGATCGTGCGCCGCCCGCCGATCCGCTCGATCACCCGCTCCTGGAGGAAGCGGAGCAGTTTTACCTGGAGGGCCAGCGGGATGTCGCCGATCTCGTCGAGGAACAGCGTGCCCCCCTGCGCCAGCTCGATCTTGCCCTCGGTCGTCTTGACCGCGCCGGTGAACGCGCCCTTCTCGTAGCCGAACAGTTCGGCCTCCAGCAGGTTTTCCGGGATGGCGGCGCAGTTGATCGCGACGAAGGCGCCGTCGCGCCGCCCGCTCGACTGGTGGACCCCGCGCGCCAGCAGTTCCTTGCCGGTGCCCGACGCGCCGAGCAGCACGACCGAGGCGTTGGTGTCGGCCACCCGCTCGATCGTGCGGGCGACCTTCTGCATCTCCGGGCTCTGGGTGATGAGGCCGCCCAGCACCTTGGCGTCGGTGTCGAACACCTGCGCCAGCCGCCGGTTCTCGCATTCCAGCGCGTGGACGTGAAAGGCGCGGGCGACGATCAGCCCCAGCTCGTCGATGTCGACCGGCTTGGCGTAGAAGTCGTAGGCACCGGCGGCGATGGCGCGCAGCGCGCTTTCCCGCGCGTCGTGGCCCGAGGCGACGATCACCTTGGTGTCGGGCTTCAGCGACAGGATCGTGCCGAGCGTCGCGAAGCCCTCGCTGGTGCCGTCCGGGTCCGGCGGCAGGCCGAGATCGAGCGTCACCACCGCCGGCTCCTCGGCGCGCAGCGCGTCGATCGCCGCCTCGCGGTCGCCGGCGACGATCACCTCGTAATCGTCGTAGGACCAGCGCAGCTGCCGCTGGAGGCCGGGATCGTCCTCTACGATCAGCAGCTTGGGCAGGGTCTTTTCCGGCATCAGGCGCTCCTCGCGTCGGGCACCGCCGCCATGGCCGCTGCCGGCGCCAGCGGCAAGGACAGGGTGAAGCGGCTGCCCGTCCCCTCCTGGCTTTCCACCTCGACCGCGCCGCCCATCGCCGCGAGCAGCGTCCGCGCCTCGAACGCGCCGACGCCGAAGCCGTTGGCCTTGGTCGAGGCGAAGGGCTTGAACAGGCCGGTGCGGATGAAGTCGGGGCTCATGCCGCGGCCGCTGTCGGCGATGGCGACGGTCGCCTGCGCGCCCTGCATCCCCACCGCCACCCGGATCGGCGCGTCGGCGGGACTGGCGTCGACCGCGTTCTGGAGGATGTGGACCAGCGCCTGTTCCAGCCGCGCCGGATCGGCCAGCGCCACCACCGCGCCGTCGCCCTCGACCGCGATCGGGTTGGGATCGCGCCGCGCGCCGGCGATATCCTCGACGAAGGCGCGCAGCCGCAGCGGACGGGGGGCGGCGGGATCGGCCCGGCTGTTCTGCGACAGGAGGGCGAGCAGCGCGTTCATCTTGCCGACCGATCCTTGCAGCGTCGCGACCATGTCGGCGCGGAAATCGGGCTTGTCGGCATGGCGTTCGGCGTTGCGGGCGACGAGGCTCAGCTGGCTGACGAGGTTCTTGATGTCGTGGAGGATGAAGGCGAAGCGGCGGTTGAACTCGTCGAAGCGCTTGGCATCCGACAGCGCCTCCTGCCCCCGCGCCTCGGCCAGGTAGCTCGCCACCTGGCGGCCGGCGACCTTCAGCAGGTCGAAATCCTCCCAGTCGAGCAGGCGGGCGGCGCGCGGCCGCTCGCAGATGACGATGCCGGCGAGCTTGTCGAGATGGATCAGCGGCACCGCGATCCAGGCGGCGGTGTCGGCCAGCAGCCAGGGCGGGGTCAGCGCCTGTTCGGCGAGATGGTCGGGATCGTCGCCGCGCAGCACGTCCAGTTCCAGGATGCGGCCGGTGCGCTCGACATGGTCGGCGAAGCCGCGTTCGCCGGCCACCGACGGCGGCTCGCCGATGCCGCGCTGCCACCTGGCGCCGCAGGTCAGCCGGCCGGTGCCATCGTCGACCAGGAGGAGCCCGCCCGGCGCCTCGACGATGTCGGCGACGGCCTTGATGACGCGGGTCTCCAGCGCCGCGGCATGGCCGCCCGGCTGGCCCAGCGTGCCGGTGAAGCGCAGCCACTCCTCGCGATAGTCGTAGCGGTGGGCGAAGAAATGCTTGGCGATCTTGACCCGGAGCCAGGCCCTGACGCGCGCCGAAGGCAGCAGGATGGCGGCGGCGACCGACATGATGAGGATCAGCATGATCTGCGCCGAGCGCATGTTGTTGCCGCCCACCGCGGCCATCGCCCGCGTCGCCAGCACCATGAAGATCAGGTAGCCGCCGATCGCGAGCAGCGAGAAGGACTGGAACGCCGCCGCCCGGCTGAGCTTCAGCCGCCACGGCCCGCTGCGCCTCGTGGCGATGGCGAACGGCAGGACCAGCGCCAGCATCATCGGCGGGCGCAGCGCCAGCAGCATCGTCGGCCAGGCGCCCAGCAGGTAGGCGACGGTGTAGAGGTTCAGATCCCACGTCCACATGACGGTCAGCGCGATCAGCGGGCCGCGGATGCGCCACCGCGCTTCCCGCGCGGTGGCGATATAGAGGTTGTGGAGCATCAGCAGCCCGCCCGCCGCGACCAGGATGCGCAGCGCCAGCGAGACGAAGAACAGCGCCTGACCGGCGTCCTCCGCCACCCGCATGTCCGCCGCCGGCAGGAAGCCGATGACGATGCGGATCGTCATCGCCACCGCCAGCACGGCGTAGAGGCCGATGACGCCGGGCCGGCGGACGCCGCCGCCCTCCTCCTCGAACAATCGCAGGAGGAAGGTGAACCAGAGGAGGTTGCGGCCGCTTTCGGCGGCGCCCGCCAGCGGCGCCAGCGGACCGACCAGCACCGTCGTCGCCGACCAGACCGCCGTCATCGCGAAGGCGGCGCCGAACATGCGGTGCTGCGATCCGGCTTGCGATCCCGGCCCGCCGCGGCCGAGCTGCCAGGCGGCCAGCAGCGCATAGACCACCGTCGCCAGCATCTGGCTGTAGAGGCCGATCAGCACCACCGTCACGTCGCTCTTCCCTCCCCCGCCCGTCCGTTCGCCGCCGTCCGAGAGTGCCCCATGCCGGCGGACATGGAAAGATTCGCTGAAACTTTCGCGGCTCACGGCTATTGTCGGATCGATGCCGCCCTGCCGCGCGGCGAATCCTGGTCCTTCGGAGAGCCATGACGCAAGTGCGACGCATAACCCCGGTCATCCTGTCGGGCGGATCGGGCACGAGGCTGTGGCCGCTGTCGCGCACCGGCCGGCCGAAGCAGCTCCTCAGCCTGACCGACGAGCTGACCATGTTGCAGCTGACGGCGGGCCGCGCCGCCGACGGCGTCCGCTTCGCCCCGCCGGTGGTGGTCGCCAACGAAGCCCATGCCGACATGATCGAGGCGCAGCTGGCCGCCGTCGGGGTCGCCGCCCGGCCGCTGATCCTGGAGCCTGCCGGCCGCAACACCGCGCCCGCCATCGCGCTGGCGGCGCTGGGCGCGGAGGCGGCGGCGATGCTGCTGGTGATGCCGAGCGACCATGTCATCCGCGACGTGCCCGCCTTCGTCGCCGCGATCGAGCGCGCGGTGCCGCTGGTCGCCGACGGCTGGCTCGTCACCTTCGGCATCGAACCCGACGCGCCCGACACCGGCTACGGCTATATCAAGCGCGGCGAGGTGCTGGCGGACGGCGTCCACCGGGTCGAGCGTTTCGTCGAGAAGCCGGATCGCGCCACCGCGCAGGCCTATCTGGACGACGGCGGCTACAGCTGGAACGGCGGCATCTTCCTGTTCGAGGCGCGGGCCTATCTGGCGGCGCTGCGCGACCACGCCCCGGCGATCGCCGATGCCGCCGGGCGGGCGATGGACGGCGCGACGCGGCAGGGCGACCGGCTGCTGCCCGATGCGGCCGCCTTCGGCGCCTCGCCGGCGGATTCGATCGACTATGCGGTGATGGAAAAGGCCGGGCGGGTCGCCGTCGTGCCGGTCGAGATGGGCTGGTCGGACGTCGGCAGCTGGGACGCGCTCCACGCCATCGCGCCCTGCGACGACGACGGCAACGCCCATCATGGCGAGGTGGTGGCGATCGACACTAAGGACTGCCTGATCCGCACCGACGGCCCGCTGGTCGCCGCGGTCGGCGTGTCCGACCTGATCGTCATCGCCACGGGCGACGCGGTGCTCGTCATGCCGCGCGGCTCCAGCCAGGACGTGAAGCGCGCGGTCGAGCGGCTGCGGCGCGAGGGCCACATAACGCTGGATCGGCCCTGCCCATGAAGTTGCGCCAGCTCGCTCCCGGTCTCGACACGCCGCCGCTGATCCTGGGCGGCAACGTGTTCGGCTGGACGATCGACGACGCGGCCGGCTTCGCCGTGCTCGACGCCTTCGTCGCCGCCGGCGGGCGGATGATCGACACAGCGGACGCCTATTCGGCATGGGTGCCGGGCAATCGCGGCGGCGAATCGGAAGCGGCGATCGGCCGCTGGCTGAAGCGGCGCGGGCGGCGCGACGACGTGGCGATCACGACCAAGGTCGGCATGCTGCCGGGCGAGGGCGGCGAGGGGCTGGCGCCCGCGCGGATCGCCGCCGCCATCGACGCCTCGCTCGCGCGGCTGGGCACCGATCACGTCGATCTCTATCTCGCCCATCGCGACGACGCCGACACGCCCCAGGAGGAGGTGGCCGAGGCGTTCGACCGGCTGGTGCGGGCGGGCAAGGTGCGCGCGATCGGCGCGTCCAACTTCTCGCCCGCGCGCCTCGCCTCGGCGCTGGACATCGCCGAGGCGAACGGGCTGGCCCGCTACGAAGTCCTGCAACCCTATTACAACCTGGTGGAGCGGCGCCAGGAGGGTCAGCCGTTCGAGGGCGCGCTGCAGGCGCTCTGCGTCGCGCGCGGGATCGCCGTCACGCCCTTCTACAGCCTGGCCAACGGCTAT
Organism: uncultured Sphingomonadaceae bacterium; assembly: GCA_964244125.1. Classification (GTDB taxonomy): domain Bacteria; phylum Pseudomonadota; class Alphaproteobacteria; order Sphingomonadales; family Sphingomonadaceae; genus Solisphingomonas. The sequence continues at coordinate 3,832 of CAXTHU010000020.1, read as the reverse complement.
CTGACCGGCAAATACCGGAGCCAGGCCGACCTTCGGCAGAGTTCGCGCGGCGACCGGGTCCGGGCCTATCTCGACGGGCGGGGGCCGGCGGTGCTGGCCGCCATGGACGGCGTCGCGGCGGAAACCGGCGCGAGCCTCGCCGCCGTCGCGCTCGCCTGGCTCGCCTGCCAGCCGTCGGTCGCGGCGCCGATCGCCAGCGCGACGTCGGCGGCGCAGGTGGCGGAACTGGCCCGGGCGATGACGCTGGAACTGTCGGCCGGCCAGCTGGACCGGCTGGACCGGGCGAGCACGGCCTGATGGCGACGGCGCGCTGGCCGGCGACGCTGTGGCTGGTCCGCCATGGCGAGAGCGCGGGCAACGTCGCGCGCGACGCCGCCGACCTGGCCGGGTTGCAGCGCATCGACATCGCCGGACGCGACGTCGACGTGCCGCTCAGCCCGCGCGGCGAGCGGCAGGCCGACGCGCTGGGCCGCTGGTTCGCGCGGGGGCTGGAGGACGGCCGGCCCGAGGTGATCCTCGCCAGCCCCTATGCCCGGGCGATGGACACCGCCCGCCGCTTCCGCGAGGCCGGGGGGGCGCCCGCCGACCTGCCCGTCTGCGTCGACGAGCGGCTGCGCGAGAAGGAGTTCGGCGTCCTCGACGGGCTGACCACCGCCGGCATCCGCGCGACGATGCCCGAGCAGGCCGAGTTCCGCCGCCTGCTCGGCAAGTTCTACCACCGGCCGCCCGGCGGGGAGAGCTGGTGCGACGTGATCCTGCGGCTGCGCTCGCTGATGGACACCGTCTCGCTCCACCATGGCGGGCAGCGGGTGATGATCGTCGCGCATCAGGTCGTCGTGCTGTGCATGCGCTACGTGCTGGAGACGATGACCGAGGACGGGATCCTCGCCATCGACCGCGCCGGCGACGTGGCCAACTGCGCCGTCACCGAATACCGCTTCGACCCCGCCATCGGCCAGCATGGCGGGCTGTCGCTCGCGCGTTACAACGTCACCGCGCCGATGGAGGCGGACGGCGCGGCCGTCACCGCCGAGCCGGACCGCAAGGCGTCGGCGGCGTGAGCGAGCCGGCGGTCGCGCTCGACGCCGCGTGGCTGCGCTCCCACCCCCTGCCGGGCCATGACGGCGCCACCGACAAGAACAGCCGGGGGCGGGTGCTGGCGGTGGGCGGCAGCGCGCTCTGCCCCGGCGCGCTGCGCCTGACCGGCGAGGCGGCGTTGCGCGCCGGCGCCGGCAAGTTGCAGATGGCGACGATCGCCGATGCGGCGATGGCGCTGGGGGTGGCGGTGCCCGAGGCGGCGGTGATCGCGCTTGCGGCGGGAGCCGACGGCGAGATCGACGGGAGCGCGGCGCCGGCGATCCTCGACCTGGCCGGGCGCGCCGACTGCCTCGTCCTGGGTCCCGGCATGGGCGACCGGCATTCCGCCGCCGCCCTGGTCGAGCGGGTGCTGGGCGCGCCGGACGAAACGCTGTCGCTGGTGCTGGACGCCGCCGCCGTGGCCTGCGCCGGCGCCCATGCCGCGCTGATCCGCGCCCATGGCGGGCGCCTGGTGCTGACGCCGCATCACGGCGAGGCGGCGGCGCTGACCGGCGAGGATGCCGACGCCATCGCCGCCGATCCGGAGCGGGTGGCGCGCGCGACGGCCGGGCGGTTCGGCGCGGTGATGGTGCTGAAGGCGGCGGAGACGGTGATCGCCGCGCCCGGCGGCACGGCGCTGCGCTATGCCGGCGGCGGCGTGGGCCTCGCCACCGGCGGTTCGGGCGACGTGCTGGCGGGGCTGATCGGCGGGCTGCTGTCGCGCGGTCTCGATCCGCTGGCGGCGGCGGCATGGGGCGTGTGGCTGCATGGCGAGGCCGGGCGGCGGCTGGCCGAGCGGGTCGGCGCGACCGGCTTCCTGGCGCGCGAGCTGCTGCCGCTGGTGCCGGCGCTGATGCGGGATCTGTAAGGGCGGCCCTCAGTCGTCCTCGTCCTCGCGCCCGACCAGGTCGAGCGCGCGGGCCTTGATCTGGCGGGTCATGCACCAGTGGACCAGCGCCTCCTCCCGCCCGTGCGTCACCCACACCTCGGACGGGGCCAGTTCGACCAGCGTGCTCGTCAGCTCGTCCCAGTCGGCATGGTCGGAAATGACGAGGGGTAGCTCGACATTCCGCTGCCGCGCCCGCTGCCGCACCCGCATCCAGCCGGACGCCATCGCGGTGATGGGGTCCGGCAGGCGGCGCGACCAGCGGTCGTTCAGCGCCGAGGGCGGGGCCAGCACGACATGCCCCCGCATCGCCGCCTTCGGCAGGCCGGTCGCCGGGATCAGCGCGCCCAGCGCCACGCCATGCTCGACATAGAGGTCGCACAATCGTTGCAGCGCGCCGTGGATGTAGATCGGCGCGTGATGACCCCGCCCGCGCAGCTCCATGATGACCCGCTGCGCCTTGCCCAGCGCATAGGCGCCGACCAGCACGCAGCGATCGGGATTGGCGTGGAGCGCGGCCAGCAGCCGGTCCATCTCCGCCCCCGTGTCGGGGTGGCGGAAGACGGGCAGCGCGAAGGTCGCCTCGGTGACGAAGATGTCGCAGGGCACCGGCTGGAAGGGCGCGCAGGTCGGGTCCGGCCGGCGCTTGTAGTCGCCCGAGACGACCACCCGTTCCCCGCCATGCTCCAGCACGATCTGCGCCGAGCCGAGGACGTGCCCCGCCGGCACGAAGCCGACCGCGACGTCGCCCAGCGTGACGACCTCGCCATAGCCCACCGCCTGCCCGTTCTGCGGGCCGTAGCGGACGCCCATGATCGCCAGCGTCTCGGGCGTCGCCAGCACCGCGCCATGGCCGCCGCGGGCATGATCGGCATGGCCGTGGGTGACGAGCGCGCGGGGCTTGGGGGTGGACGGATCGATCCATGCGTCGGCTGCCGGCAGGTAGATGCCGTCGGGCCGGGGATCGATCCATGAGCCGAGACGCGCCATGGCCGGCAGATGGCGTCGCGGCCCGACAAGTTCCACCCCGGCAACGATTGGCCCCCGAGCGGCGTTGACGGCCGGGGAACAACGAGAAGGACGAACCCGTGGAACGACTCTGGCCGATCATCACCATCTTCGGGCCGATCCTGCTGGCGGCGGTGATCCTCTACGCGCTGCTCCGCAACCGGCTGACCTCGGCGGCCGAACGCTCCCGCACCGAGCGGGCGACCAAGGCGCTGTATGCGGAGGAGGATCGGCGTGCGGAGGATTGAGGATCCTCGTGCTCCGGCGAAGGCCGGAGTCCAGTTGGGGGACGTCGATAATCGCGCTGCGCTTCGCCACGCCGGCCTTCCCAGCTAGGCCCCGGCCTTCGCCGGGGAACGGCGTGGGCGAACGGGTCGATCGACGCCTACGCCTCGACGGTCCGCCGCGATGCTGGACGGCGGGCTCGACGGTGTGACGGAAGCCCTCCCCCCCGCCATCGCCGGCTGGTTCGCGCGCCGCGGCTGGTCCCCCCGCCGCCACCAGCTCGAAATGCTCGCCGCCGCCCGCGCCGGGCGCGACGCGCTGCTCGTCGCGCCGACCGGAGCGGGCAAGACGATGGCCGGCTTCCTAGCGACGCTCGCCGATCTGATCGAGCGGCCGGGCGAGGGGCTGCACACGCTCTACGTCTCGCCGCTGAAGGCGCTGGCGGTGGACGTACGGCGCAACCTGCTCGATCCGGTCGCCGAGATGGGGCTGGACATCCGCATCGAGACGCGCACCGGCGACACCCCCTCCGATCGCAAGGCGCGGCAGCGGGTCAAGCCGCCGCATATCCTGCTGACGACGCCCGAATCGCTCAACCTCCTGATCTCCTATCCCGACAGCGCGACGCTGTTCGCC
>CAXTHU010000019.1:0-22683 GCA_964244125.1 uncultured Sphingomonadaceae bacterium | reverse complement strand
TCTTCGCCATACTGAAGCAGCTGGAGCGGTTCGACCTGGCCGCGATGGGCAAGGACGATCCGGTCGCCTGGCACCTCATCGCCCAGTCGATGCGCCTCGCCTATGCCGACCGCGACGCCTATCTGGCCGATCCCGGCCATGTCGCGGTGCCGGTGGCCGGGCTGATGGACCCGGCCTATCTCGCCGGCCGCGCGGCCCTCCTGTCGCCCGACCGCCCGGTCGATCCGGTGACGCCCGGCACCCCCGCCGGCGCGCCGGCCCGCATCCGCGTCGCGCCGTCGGAGGTGCCGGCCACCACCCACATGGCGATCGCCGACGGCAGCGGCGGGGTGGCCACCTACACCTCGACGATCGAGGGGCCGTTCGGCTCCGGGCTGACCGTCGGCGGCTTCTTCCTGAACAACGAGCTGACCGATTTCGACCTGACGCCGGACCGCGACGGCGTGCTGGTCGCCAACCGGGTGGAGGGCGGCAAGCGGCCGCGATCGTCCATGGCGCCGACCATCGTCTACGGCCCCGACGGCCATGTCCGCCTCGCCGTCGGCGCGGCCGGCGGGGCCACCATCATCGCGCAGGTGGCCAAGGCGCTGATCGGCGTGCTGGACTGGCGGCTGAGCGCGCGGGACGCCATCGCCCTGCCGCAGATCTACGCGCCGGGCGGCACGGTGGCGGTTGAGCGTGGCAGCGCGCTGGAGGCGATGGCGCCCCGGCTGGCGGCGCTGGGCGACAAGGTCGTCGCCACCGCCCTGCCGCTGAAGGCCAACGCGGTCGAGTGGATCGGCGGCGCCTGGGTCGGCGCCGCCGATCCGCGCAGCGAAGGCGTGGCGCTGCCGGAGTAGGACATCGCCATGGCCCGCGCCCTCGAATATTTCCCCAACCTGGTCGGCATGTTCCTTGCCCGCGCCGAGGCCGGCGGCGACAGGCCCTTCCTGTCGGTCAAGCGCGACGGCGCCTGGGTCGCGACCAGCTGGCGCGATGCCGCGCGACAGGTCGCGGCACTCGCCGCCGGGCTGAAGGCGCTCGGCCTCGTCCCCGGCGACAAGGTGATGCTGGTGTCGGAGAATCGGCCCGAATGGTGCATCGCCGATCTCGCCATCATGGCCGCCGGCTGCGTCACCGTCCCGGCCTACGTCACCAATACCGAGCGCGACCACGCCCATGTGCTGGAGGACAGCCGCGCCAGGGCGGCGATCGTCTCCACCGACAGGCTCGCCCGCGCGCTGGTCCCCGCCGTGCTGCGATCGGCCATGTGCGGCATGGTGATCGGCATCGAGCCGCTGCGCATCGCCCGGCCGGGCGCGGTGTCCTTCCACGACTGGGCGGCGCTGCTGGCGACCCCGGCGGACGTCGCCGATTGCGCCGCCGGCGTCGCCGGGATCGGCCGGGGCGATCTGGCCTGCATCGTCTACACCTCCGGCACCGGCGGCAGCCCGCGCGGGGTGATGCAGCATCACGGCGCGATCCTGCACAATGTCGCCGGCGGCCTGGCCGTCATCTCGGAGGATTTCGGCTGGGGGGAGGAGGTGTTCCTGTCCTTCCTGCCGCTCTCCCACGCCTATGAGCATTCCGGCGGGCAGCATCTCCCGATCGGCCTCGGCGCGCAGATCTTCTATGCCGAGGGGCTGGAGAGGCTGGCCGCCAATATCGCCGAGGTGCGGCCGACGATCATGGTCGTCGTCCCCCGGCTGTTCGAGGTGCTGCGCGCCCGTACCGTCAGGCAGGTGGAGAAGCAGGGCCGGCCGGCCGGCTGGCTGCTCGACCGCGCGCTGGCGCTCGGCCGGCGGCGCGCGGCGGGGCGGGGGAGCCTGGCCGACAAGCCGCTCGACCTGCTGCTCTCGGCGACGCTCCGGCGCCGGGCGCGGGCGCGGTTCGGCGGGCGGCTGAAGGCGATGGTGTCGGGCGGGGCGCCGCTCAACCCGGAGGTCGGGCTGTTCTTCGACGCGCTCGGCCTCTGCCTCCTCCAGGGCTACGGCCAGACCGAGGCGGGGCCGATCATCAGCTGCAACCGCCCCCGCGCCGGCATCGCCATGGACACCGTCGGCCCGCCGCTGATGGACACCGAGATCCGCATCGCCGGGGACGGCGAGATACTGGTCCGCGGCGAACTCGTCATGCGGGGCTATTGGCGGAACGAGGCGGAGACCGCGCGGGTGCTGCGGGGCGGCTGGCTGCATACCGGCGACATCGGCCATGTCGACGCCGCCGGGCGCCTGGTCGTCACCGATCGCAAGAAGGACATGATCGTCAACGACAAGGGCGACAACATCTCGCCCCAGCGGATCGAGGGCATGCTGACCCTCCAGCCCGAGATCCTCCAGGCGATGGTCACGGGCGACCGCCGCCCCCATCTGGTCGGCCTGATCGTGCCGGACGCCGGATGGACCGCCTCCTGGGCGCTGGCCGAGGGTGTGGCGGTCGATTTCGCCGCCCTTCGCGCCGACCCCCGCTACCTCCGCGCCGTGCAGGCGGCGGTCGACCGGGTGAACCTCGGCCTGTCGACCACCGAGAAGGTCCGCCGCATCCTCATCGCCGACGCGCCCTTCGCCATCGAGAACGAGCAGCTCACCCCCTCGATGAAGATCAGGCGGCATATCCTCCGGCGCGATTACGGCCCGCGGCTGGACGCGCTCTACAAGGCGGAGAAGCCGGGGCGATAGAGGCGAAGGTTCAATCCGATCGAATCCCGGCTAGGACCCGTGCCGATGCCCGACCACACGCCCTTCCGCCACGAACGCGCGATCCTCCTCCTCGTCCTCGCCGCCGCGATCGTCGGCGGGATCGGTTTCCGCTGCTGGCATATCTTCGCCGAGCCGCTGTGGCTGGACGAGGCGTATAGCGCCTATGCCGCCGATCATGGCCTCGGCTTCCTGTGGCGGGTGGTGCCGGCCTACGAGACGCACCCGCCATTCTATTACACGCTGCTCCATTTCTGGCAGGCGGCGGCGGGCGCCGGCCTGGCCGCGCGGCGGCTGCCGGGGCTGATCGCCGGGCTGGCGCTGCTGCCGGCGGCGGCGGGGCTGGCGCGGGGCCTGGCCGGGGCGGCGGGGCTGGACCGGCGCGACGCGGCGTGGATGGCGGCGGGGGCGGTGGCGCTCGTGGCGCTCGGCCCGGTGATGATCGAGATGAGCCGCGAGGTGCGGCCCTATCCGCTGATGATCCTGGCCTATGCCGGGGCGATCGGCGCGCTGCTGCGGATCGCGGCCCGGCGGCAGGCGGGCGAGCCGCCGGCGGGTGCGCCGCTCGCCTGGTTCTTCGTGGCCGAGACGGCGATCGCGTGGCTGCACAGTCTCGGGCCGCTGTTCGTCGCCTCGCTCTCGCTCGGCCTGCTCGCCGTCGCCGGCCCCTTGAAACGGCGCGACCGGGCGCGGCTGGTGGCCGGGCATGCCGCCGTCGCGCTGGCCTACCTGCCGGCCTTCCTGATCCTGCTCGACCAGGCGCCGACCTGGGTGAGGTCGACCTGGCTGCGCTTCGCCTGGGCCGGTTTCGACGGGAAGCTGGCGATCCTCTATGCGACGCCCGGCAGCGCGCCGGCCACCGCCGCGCTGATCCTCGCGCTCGCCGGCGCCTGGGGCCTGTGGCGGCGGGACGGCCGGCCGCGCCTCGCCCTCATGCTGGCGGCGGCGGCGGCGGGGCCGGTGCTGCTGTCGCTGGCGCTCACCCTGGCGGTGGCCCCCGTCTTCCTCACCCGCACGCTCGCGCCCTGCGTGGTGCCGGCGGTGCTGCTGATGGCGCGCGGCCTCGTGCTGCCGGGCCGCGCGCGGCTGGCGGGGCCGGCGCTGGCCTTGTCGCTGCTGCTCGCGATGACCGACAGCGACGTGCGCTGGCGCGCGCGCGGGCCGATGCAGGACTGGTACGGCACGGTCGAGTGGCTGGCCCGGCGGCACCGGCCGGGCGACGTCGTCTGGGCCTATCCCAACGAGGGCGCGCTGCCCTTCGCCTATGCCGCGCGCGACCGGCGGCTGGCGCTGCCGGTCCGCGCCATCCCGGCGCCGGTGCCGGCCTTCGGCATCGGCACCTATCCGACCGGCAGCCGCGGCGCCGTTTCGCTCCGCGCCGGCGAGATCGCCCGCTTCGTCGCCGGCCCGCAGGCGCGGACGGCACCCACGCTATGGCTGCTCCGCCTCGGCGCCAACGCCTATGATCCGGACGACGCCATGCTCCGCGCGCTCATGGCGCGGCGGGCGATGGTGGCGCGCTTCCGGTCGGGGCCGATCGATCTGGTGGGGTTGAGGTTAAGACCCGCTCCCCCGGAAGGGGAGGAGCTTAAGGGTCCCGCCGCCCCAGCAGCCGCAGCCGCAGCGCGTTGAGCTTGATGAAGCCGGCGGCGTCGCGCTGGTCGTAGGCGCCGGCGTCGTCCTCGAACGTCACCACCTTCTCCGAATAGAGCGAGCGGGGCGAGCGCCGGCCGATGACGTGGACGCCGCCCTTGTAGAGCTTCAGCCGGACGGTGCCGTCCACCCGGGCCTGCGAATGGTCGATCGCCGCCTGCAACATCTCGCGCTCGGGGCTGAACCAGAAGCCGTTGTAGATCAGCTCGGCATAGCGCGGCATCAGCTCGTCCTTCAGATGCGCCGCCCCCCGGTCCAGCGTCACCTGCTCGATCGCGCGATGGGCGGCGTGGAGGATGGTGCCGCCCGGCGTCTCGTACATGCCCCGCGACTTCATGCCGACGAAGCGGTTCTCGACCAGGTCGAGCCGGCCGATGCCGTGGGTGCGGCCATGGTCGTTCAGCTTCGCCAGCAGCGTCGCCGGCGACATCCCCTCGCCGTCCACCGCCACCGCGTCGCCGCGTTCGAAATCGACCGTGATGATCTCCGCCCGGTCCGGCGCGTCCTCGGGGCTGACGGTGCGCGAGAAGACGTAATCCGGCACCTCGTCCCACGGATCCTCCAGCACCTTGCCCTCGGACGAGGTGTGGAGGAGGTTGGCGTCGGTGGAGAAGGGGGCCTCGCCGCGCTTGTCCTTCGGCACCGGGATCTGGTGCCGCTCGGCATATTCGATCAGCCGCGTGCGGCTGGTCAGGTCCCATTCCCGCCACGGCGCGATCACCTTGATGTCGGGGGCGAGCGCGTAATAGCCCAGCTCGAACCGCACCTGGTCGTTGCCCTTGCCGGTGGCGCCGTGGCTCACCGCGTCGGCGCCGACGGCCCGTGCGATCTCGATCTGGCGCCTGGCGATCAGCGGCCGGGCGATCGAGGTGCCGAGCAGGTACAGCCCCTCGTAGAGCGCGTTGGCGCGCATCATCGGGAAGACGTAGTCGGCGACGAACGTCTCGCGCAGGTCGTCGATGAAGATGTTCTCGGGGCGGACCCCCATCATCAGCGCCTTGGCCCGCGCCGGCTCCAGCTCCTCGCCCTGGCCGAGATCGGCGGTGAAGGTCACCACCTCGCAACCGTAGGTCTCGCGCAGCCATCTCAGGATGACGCTGGTGTCCAGCCCGCCGGAATAGGCGAGCACGACCTTGCTGACGTCGCTCAAGGGGCTTCTCCCGGTGTCCTGGGATCGCGCCATTGCACGGCGCGGCGGTCGCCATCAACCGCGCAGGGCCGCCTCCGCCGCCGTCATATAGTCGCGGGTGATGGGAAGGGCGTCGCGGCGGCGGATATATTGCAGCTGGTAATTGCACAGCCCGCCATGGCGGAAGGCGGATTCGGCGCCGGCGAGGTAGAAGGTCCACAGTCGGTAGAAACGCTCGTCATAGAGCGCCACGATCGCGTCGCGCGCCGCCACCGTCCGTTCGTACCAGAGCTTCAGCGTCAGCGCATAGTGGAGGCGCAGCGTCTCGACGTCGGCCAGGATCAGCTTGGCCGGCTCGCTGGCGGCGACGATCTCGGACAGCGCCGGGTTGTAGCCGCCGGGGAAGATATATTTGTCGGTGAAGGCGTCGGTCGAACCCGGCTTGCCCATCCGCCCGATGGTGTGGAGCAGCATGACGCCGTCGGGCGCGAGCAGCGCGTGGCAGCGGCGGAAGAAGGCGGCGTAACGGGCCTGCCCGACATGCTCGAACATGCCGACCGAGACGATGCGGTCGAATCGCCCCTCCAGCTCGCGATAGTCGACCAGCTCGAACCGCACCCGGTCGGCGACGCCGGCCTCCTCCGCGCGTCGTCGGGCGACGGCGAGCTGTTCGCGCGACAGGGTGATGCCCAGCACGTCGACGTCGGCGGCGCGGTTCAGGTAAAGCGCCATCCCGCCCCAGCCGCAGCCGATGTCGAGCACGCGCAGACCGGGCCGCAGGTCGAGCTTGGCGGCGATATGCGCCTTCTTGTCGGCCTGCGCGTCTTCCAGGCTGCGGCCCGGATCGGTGAAATAGGCGCAGCTATATTGCCGGTCGGCGTCGAGGAACAGGTCGTAGAGCCGGTCCGACAGATCGTAGTGATGGGCGACGTTGCGCCGCGCGCGGCCGGGCGAATTGGCCTTGGGCAGCCGGGCGATCAGGCGCCGCGCCGCGCCCGCGGCGCCGGTCGCGCCGAAGCCGGTGGTGTTCCGCTCCCACGGGGCGTTGCCGCGCACCAGCAGGAGGAGGTCGCGGATGTCGCCCCGCTCGACGACGACGCGCCCGTCCATATAGGCCTCACCGATGCCGAGACGCGGGTGGCGGGCGATGTGGCCGGGGGCGCCGCGATCGGTGAAGCGGATGACGACCGACGGCCAGGCGGGGTCCGGCCGGCCGTAGCGATAGGTCTTGCCGTCGGCGGCGATGGCGACCAGTTCGCCCATCTTGACGATGCCGCGCAGCATCCGGTCGAGCAGCCACATGATCGTCGCCCATTACAGCCGCAGCGGCACCCGCGTTCAACCCTCATACAGCGAAGCCGGCGCAAGCCGCCATCGCAATCGGCCGGTCAGCGGCCGTCAGGAGTGAACGCCATGCGCGCCATCCACCGGGCCGGGCTCTGCCTCGCCGCCGTTTCCGCGATCGCCGTCCCCGCCGCCGTCGTTTTCGCCCAGGCCGGCGGCACGCCCCCGGTGAAGATGGGCCAGCCGCGGACCAAGGCCGAGGCGGAGACGCGCGCCATGGCGCTGTTCGACCGGCTCGACACCGACCATGACGGCTATGTCGCCCGCGCCGAGGCCGATGCGGCCACGGCGCGGATGCATGCCCGCATGGCCGAGCGGATGAAGGGCTGGCGCGACGCCCGCTTCGCCCGGATGGACGCGAACAAGGACGGCAGCATCAGCCGGCCGGAATATGACGCGGCGGGCGCGGGGCATATGGCGATGCGCGACGGCGCCGCGCCGCCGCCCGCCGCCCCCGGATCGCCGCCGGCGGCGGCGGGAAAGCATGGGATGATGGGCCGCGGCATGATGGCCGGGGGCATGATGGGGCACGGGATGATGGCGGGGGCGATGTTCGACCGGATCGACACCGATCACGACGGCCGCGTCTCCCGTGCCGAGGCGAAGGCCGTCGTCGACATGCACTTCGCCATGCGCGCCGGCCGGTCGGCCGGCGGCGGAAAGCTGCCCTCGTAGCAGGTTCAAGCCCCTCCCCTTCAGGGGATCGTCGCGGAATACGGTCGTCACCCGGATCGTTCTGAAGTTATCCTTTCGACAAGGCCGTTCCCCGGCGAAGGCCGGGGCCAGTCGGGAAGGCCAAGGTGGCGAAGCGTTGCGCTCATCATCGGCGTCCCCCGACCGGGCCGGCCTGCGCCGGGGTGACGGACGTGTTTCGCGCTGATCCCCATCAGGGGAGGGGAGAGAGAAGCGGGCCGCGAGGCGCTCTACGATCAGCTCGCGAAGCGCCCTTCCGAAACGAAGGCGGTGGCCGGCTTGCGGTCGCTCGGGACCTCGCGGTCGCGTAACGCCTCGGGCAGGTTCGCCGGGTCGCCGATGCGGCCGACGACGATGGCGCATTCGATGCGGAAACGCTCCGGCACCGCCAGCACGCGCCGCGCCGCGTCGAAGTCGACGCCGGTCATGCCGTGGGTGTGGAGGCCCATCCGCGTCGCCTGGAGCGCCAGCTGCGCCCAGGCGGAGCCGGCGTCGAAGCTGTGGCTGTGCGACGGCTTCGGCGCGGCATCGGGCGACGACTGCATCAGCGTGTCGGAGCAGACGACGACCAGCACCGAGGCATCCTTCGCCCAGGACTGGTTGAAGCCGATCAGCAGTTCCAGCATCGGCGCCCAGGCCGGCGTGTCGCGCATGGCATAGACGAAGCGCCACGGCTGGCTGTTATAGGACGACGGCGCCCAGCGCGCCGCCTCGAACAGCGTCATCAGCGTGTCGCGGTCCAGCGCCGAACCGTCGAAGGCGCGCGGCGACCAGCGATCGAGGAACAGCGGGTCGATCGGAAAGGCGGCTTGGCGCGGCATGGCGGTGGCTCCTTCGGCGGCGGAATAGCGTGACGGGCGCACGGGCGAAAGGGTTATCGCCCTCTCCGCTCCCCCGCGACCGGCGGCGGCGCGCCCTCGGCCGTGTCCAGCGTCTCGTCGCCGCCCAGCGTCTGGAACAGGGCGACGAGATTGTCGGCCCGGATCAGGCGCGCGAGGGCGAGCGAGCGGCGGGCCGAGTAGAGAGTGCGCTGCGCGTCGAGGCTCCCCAGGAAGGTGTCGATGCCCTCGCGGTAGCGCGCGTCGGCCAGCCGGTAGCTCGTCTCGGCGGCGCGGGCGAAGTCGGCCTGGGCGGCGAACTGGCGGTCGATCGTGCCGCGCCGGGCCAGCGCGTCGGCCACTTCGCGGAAGGCGGTCTGGATCGTCTGGCGGTATTGCGCGACGGCCAGCTCGCGCTGCGCCTCGGCATAGGCCAGGTTGCCGCGATTGGCACCGCCGTCGAAGATCGGCAGCGACAGGTTCGGCCCGGCCGACCAGGTGAAGCCGCCGCCGGTGAACAGCGACGACAGCGCGGTCGAGGCGAAGCCCGCCACCGCCGTCAGGCTGATGGTCGGGAAGAAGGCGGCACGCGCCGCGCCGATGCGGGCGTTGGCGGCGCGCAGGCTGTGTTCGGCCGAGACGACGTCGGGCCGGCGCAGCAGCACGCGCGAATCGAGCCCCGCCGGCAAGGCGGCGAGCAGCCCGTCGACCGCCTCGATCGACGCCGGCAGATCGGCATCGGGCACGGGCGCGCCGACCAGCAGTTCCAGCGCGTTCCTGTCCTGCGCCACCGACGTGTCGAGATCGGCATGGTCGATGCGCGCCTGCGCCAGCACCGTCTGCGCCTGGGCGAGATCGGAGCGCGGCGCGATGCCGCCCTTCAGCCGCGCGTCGGTCAGCGCGACGCTGCGCGCGGCGCTCGCCTCGGTATCGATGGCGATGGCCAGCAGGCTGCGGTCGGTGGCGAGCGTCAGATAGGCGGTGGCCACTTCGGCGACGAGCGTCAGCCGGGCGGCGCGGGCGGTGGCGTCGGTGGCGAGATAGTCCTGGAAGGCGGCGCGGCTGAGGCTGCGCAGGCGGCCGAACAGGTCCAGCTCGAAGGCGGTGACGCCCGCCTGCAACTCGTAGCTGGTCGTCCGCCCGCCGCCGCCGGTGACGACGGTGCCGCTGGTGCCGCCGGTGGTGCCGCCGGTGCCGGTCGTCGTGCCGGTGGTGCCGGTGCCGGTGCCGGTCCCGCCGATCGTGCCCCCCGTGCCGGTGGTGGTGGTCGTGCCGCTGCCGCCGCGATCCCCGGTCGAGACGCCGCCGGTCAGGCCGATCCGCGGGAACTGGTCCGATCGCTGCACCCGGTAGAGCGCGCGGGCGGCGGCGACGTTGGCGAGCGCGGCGCGCAGATCCTGGCTGCTGGCGAGCGCGCGGTCGATGATCGCCAGCAGCTTGGGATCGAGGAACACGGCGCGGCGATCGACCGCCGGCGGCAGCGGCGCCTCCGTCGCCGGATAGGCGCCGCCGACCGGAAAGGCCGGCGGCACCGCCGGGGTCGGGCGCAGATAATGCGGCTCCAGCGAGCAGCCGGCCAGCGCGGCGAAGCCCAGCAGGATGGCCGGGCGCTTCATGCCGCCGCCGGTTTCTCGGCGTCGTCGCGCTTCTCGCCGGCATGGCCGAAGATGCGGCGGACGAGGACGAAGAACAGCGGCACGTAGAAGATCGCCAGCACCGTCGCGGTCAGCATCCCGCCGATCACCGCCGTGCCGATGGCGATGCGGCTCTGCGCGCCGGCGCCGGTCGAGATGGCCAGCGGCAGCACGCCGAAGATGAAGGCGAGGCTCGTCATCAGGATCGGGCGCAGCCTGATCCGCGCCGCCTCCATCGCCGCGTCATAGGGGCTCTCGCCCTGTTTCTCCGCCTGCTCGGCGAATTCGACGATCAGGATCGCGTTCTTCGCCGACAGCCCCATGGTGGTGAGCAGGCCGACCTGGAAATAGACGTCGTTGCTCAGGCCCCTGAGCGCCACCGCCAGCACCGCGCCGATCAGCCCCAGCGGGATCACCAGCATCACCGACACCGGGATCGACCAGCTTTCGTAGAGCGCCGCCAGGCACAGGAAGATGACCAGCAGCGAGATGCCGTAGAGCAGCGGCGCCTGCCCGCCCGAGATGCGCTCCTGATAGGACAGTCCGCTCCACGCGGTCGACACGCCGGGCAGCTGTCTGGCCAGCGCCTCGATCCGCTCCATCGCCTCGCCCGAGCTTTGCCCCGCCGCCGCCTGGCCGTTGATCTCGTAGGCGGCCTGGCCGTTGAACCGGCCGAGCGTCGACGGCTGCCGGCTCCAGTCGATCCGGGCGAAGGCGGAGAAGGGCGCCATGGCGCCGTCGGCGGAGCGGACCTGCCAGTCGGCCAGATCCTCCGGCCGCGCGCGATAGGGCGCGTCGCCCTGCATGTAGACCCGCTTCACCCGGCCGCGATCGACGAAGTCGTTGATGTAATTGCCGCCCCACGCCGCCGTCAGCGTCGAATCGACGTCCGACTGGGCGATCCCGAGCGCGCCGACCTTTTCCTGATCGATCGTGACGCCGAGCGAGGGCACGTCCTCCAGGTCGCTCGGCCGGACGGCGGTGAGCGCCGGATCGGCGGCGGCCAGCGCCAGCAGCCGGTCGCGCCGCGCCTTGAACGTCGTCCGGTCGAGGCCGCCGCTGTTCAGCAGTTCGAGGGTGAAGCCCGACGACTGGCCGAGGCCGCGCACCACCGGCGGGTTCAGCGCGAAGAACTGCACGTCGCGCAACGATGCGAGCTGCCTGCCCGCCCGCTGGGTGATGCCCTTGGCGGCGTTCTCCGCCCCCTCGCGGTCGTCCCACGGCGCGAGCGAGATGAAGCCGCGCCCGGCATTTTGGCCGGTGCCCTGCTGGCTCTGCCCGGTGATGGTGTAGACGGCGGCGACATTCGCCTTCTCCCGGCTCATGAAATAGCGTTCGATCGCGGCGGCGGCGGCCAGCGTGCGCGACTGGGTGGCGCCCGGCGGCAGGGTATATTGCAGCTGGGCGCGGCCCTGGTCCTCCTCCGGCAGGAAGCTGCTCGGCAGGCGGAAGAACAGGAGCGCCAGCGCCGCCAGGACGACCGCGAAGCCCGCCATCATCACCCAGACATGCGCGATCGCCCAGACCACGCCGTCGCGATAGCGATCGCTCGTCCGCTGGAAGCCGCGGTCGAAGCTCTCGCCGGCGCGGGCGACGAGCGCGCCGATCCGGCCTTTCGGCCGCCTGTCCGCGTCGGGGCGCTTCAGCAGGGTCGCGGCGAGCGCCGGCGACAGGATCAGCGCGACCAGCACCGACAGCACCATCGACGAGACGATGGTAATCGAGAACTGCTTGTAGATCACCCCGACCGATCCGCCGAAGAAGGCCATCGGCAGGAACACCGCCGACAGCACCAGCGCGATGGCGATCAGCGCGGTGTTGATCTCCGCCATCGACTTCACCGTCGCGTCGCGCGGGGAGATGTCGGGGTCCTCGGCCATCACCCGCTCGACATTCTCGACCACGACGATGGCGTCGTCGACGAGCAGGCCGATCGACAGCACCAGCCCGAACAGCGTCAGCGTGTTGATGCTGAACCCCGCCAGCGCGATCACGCCGAAGGTGCCGAGCAGCACCACCGGCACCGCGATCGCCGGGATCAGCGTCGCCCGCCAGCTCTGGAGGAAGACGAACATCACCAGCACGACCAGGATGATCGCCTCGACCAGCGTCTTGACCACCTCCTCGATCGACAGCTTGATGAAGGCGGTGCTGTCGAGCGGGAAGGCGACCTTGTAGCCTTGCGGGAAGCTGGCGGCGCGGCGCTGGAGTTCGGTCCTGACCAGCTCGGCGGTCTTCAGCGCGTCGGCGCCCGGCGCCAGCGAGATGGCGATGCCGGCGCCGTTATGGCCGTTCAGCCGGCTGACGGTGGTGTAGTTCTCCGATCCCAGCTCCACCCGCGCCACGTCGCCCAGCAGCACGCGCGAGCCGCTGGCGTCGCTTTTCAGCACGATGCGGCGGAACTCCTCCGGCGTCGTCAGGCGCGACTTGGCGGTGACGGTCGCGTTCAGCATCTGGCCGTCGACCGACGGCAGCCCGCCGATCTGGCCGGCGGCGACCTGGGTGTTCTGCGCCTGGATCGCGGTGGTGACGTCGCGCGGCATCAGCCCGACGCCGGCCAGCTTGAACGGGTCGAGCCAGATGCGCATGGCATATTGCGAGCCGAAGACGTTGATGTCGCCGACGCCTTCCAGCCGGCCGATCGGCTCCTGCAAGCTGGAGGCGACGAAGTCGGAGACGTCGCCGCTGGAGGCGCGGTCGGTCTCGTCGTAGATCGCGGCGACCATCAGGAAGTCGGGATTGGACTTGGTGACGACCAGCCCCTGCTGCTGCACCTGGGTCGGCAGGCGGGGCAGCGCCTGCTGCACCTTGTTCTGCACCTGCACCTGGGCGATGTCCGGATCGGTGCCCTTCTCGAAGGTGACGGTCAGCGTCACCGATCCGGCCGAGCTGGACTGGGCGCTGAAGTAGATCAGCCCGTCGATCCCGGTCAGCTGCTGCTCGATGACCTGGGTGACGCTCGATTCCAGCGTGTCGGCCGACGCGCCGGGATAGTTCGCGCGGATGTTGACCGATGGCGGGGCGATGTCGGGATATTGCTCGACCGGCAGCGACAGGATGCCGGCCAGCCCCAGCAGCATGACGACGATGGCGACGACCCAGGCGAAGATCGGCCGATCGATGAAGACGCGCGAGATCATAGCGGCTCGGATCGTTCGCGAGCAGGTCGCGCCACTTGAAGCCCCTCCCCTTCCGGGGAGGGGTCGGGGTGGGGCTTCTCCGCAACCGCCGCGCTCGTGGACAGGCCCCACCCCCGGCCCCTCCCCGGAAGGGGAGGGGGGATCCCTGCGACGTTACCGGCCATTCTCGCCCTTGCCGCCGCCGCCCGCCGCCTGGCGCGGCGGCGATCCGGCCGGGACCGGGCGGATCGGCTGGTTCGGCTTGATCCGGCCGAGCCCCTCCGTGATGACCCGCTCGCCCGGCTTCAGCCCGGCGGTGACCAGCCAGGCGGCGCCGACGGTGCGGGTCGCGGTGATCGGCCGGATGACCGCCTTGTTCCCCGGTCCGACGACCAGCACCGTCGCGCTCCCCCTCGGATCGCGCGACACCGCCGCCTGCGGCACCAGGATCGCGTCCCGCGCGGTCGATTGCGCCAGCCGCGCGCGGACATACATGCCGGGCAGCAGCAGCCCGTCGGGATTGGGGAAGCGGGCGCGCAGCGTCACCGAGCCGGTGCTGGCATCGACCATCGCCTCGGAGAACTGCACCCGCCCCTCGGCGCCGTAGTCGCTGCCGTCCTCCAGCCGCAGCCGCACCGCGGCCGAGGCCGGCACCGCCCCGCCCCGCGCCAGCGAGCGGCGCAGCGCCAGCAGGTCGGCGCTCGACTGCTGCATGTCGACGAAGATCGGGTCGAGCCGCTGGATCGTCGTCAGCGGATCGGCCTGGCCGCTGGTGACGAGCGCGCCGGTGGTGAAGAGCGAGCGGCCGATGCGCCCGGTGATCGGCGCGGGCACGCGGGTGAAGCGCAGGTTGATGTTGGCCGTCTCCAGCGCGGCGCGGTTCTGGGCGACGCTCGCCGTCGACTGGCGGGCGGAGGCCTGGGCGTTGGTCAGGTCCTGGCGCGACACCGCCTCCATCGCCGCCAGCGGCCGGTAGCGTTCGGCCAGCGCCCGCGCCGCGCCGCGCGCCGCCTCGGCGCTGGCGAGGTTCGCCCGCGCCTGCGCCGCGGCGGCGCGATAGAGGCTGGGGTCGATCTGGTAGAGCGTCTGGCCGGCGCGCACCACGCTGCCCTCGGTGAACAGCCGCGCCTTGACCACGCCCGACACCTGCGGCCGCACCTCGGAGGTCTCGTAGGCCGCCGTCCGCCCGGCCAACTCGACGACGAGCGGCACCGATTCGGTGCGGACGACGACGAAGCCGGCCTCCGGCGTGGGCGGCGCGGCCTTCTCCTCGCCCTTCCCGCCGCAGCCGGCGGCGAGCAGGATCGCCAGGAGGGCCGTGGCCCCGAATGATCGGTCGACCCATGCCGGCCGGGACGCAACACGCATGGCGCCCGGCTATGGACGCCTCACCCGGCTGTCAATGGCGCCGCGCGGCAGTGGCATCGCGGGTGTCACGAAACCCGCTGATCCGACGTGAGCCCCTCCCCTTCAGGGGAGGGGTGAGTTGGTTCGATCGCAAACGGCGCTAAGCCCTGAACACCCCCTCGATCACCGTCGCGCACCGTCCGCCCAGCACCACGCGGTCCCCTTCCAGCCGGCAGTCGAGGCGGCCGCCGCGCGCGCTCGCCTGGAAGGCGGTGAAGCGGTCGCGGCCGAGGCGCTCGGCCCAGTAGGGGACGAGGACGGCGTGGGCCGCGCCGGTCACCGGATCCTCGTCGATGCCCGCCCCCGGGGCGAAGACGCGGCTGACGACGTCATGATCCTCGCCCGGCGCGGTGGCGATGGTGAGGATGTTGCCCGCCTCGCCCAGCGCGGCGAAGTCGGGCGTCAGCGCGCGCACCTCGCGCTCGCTCGAATAGACCAGGATCGCATAGCCGCCCTCGCGCCAGTACCATGCGGTGGAGTCGCCGCCGACGATGCGGCGCAGATCGGGCATCTCCATGAACTTGGCCGGCCAGGCGGGCAGGTCCAGTTCGTAGCCGCCGGCCGCGCGGCGCACCTCCAGCAGGCCGGACCGGCGGGTGGCGAAGCGCACCCGGTCGCGGGCCGGCGCATCGCCCAGCAGCACATGGCCGGAGGCGAGCGTCGCATGGCCGCACAGCGCCACCTCGATCCTGGGCGTGAACCAGCGCAGCTCGTAATCCGCCGCCCCGCCGTCGGACTTCACCAGGAAGGCCGTCTCGGCCAGGTTGTTCTCCTCGGCGATGGCCTGGAGGGTGGCGTCGTCGAGCCAGCGGTCGAGCGGCATCACCGCCGCCGGATTGCCCGTGAACGGCCGATCGGCGAAGGCGTCGACCTGGACGAAACGCAGGCCTTGATTCGTGGTCATCGGGCGGGCTCCTCGGCGATGGCGGCGGGCAGCGTCCCCTCGCGATCCACCTGGCCTTCGGGATCGAGGTGGATCAGCATCTCCACCCCCGGAAACGCTTCGGCGAGGCGAAGTTCCGCCGCCTCCGTCACGCGATGCGCCTCGGCGACGGTCATGGCGGGATCGACCCAGACGTGGAACTGGACGAAGTCGAGGCTGCCGCTGCTCCGGGTCCGAAGGTCGTGGATGCCGGCCAGCGCCGGCTGGCGGGCGGCGACCTCCAGGAAGCGGCGGCGCTTCTCCTCGGGCCATTCGCGATCCATCAGCTGGGCGACCGCGTCGCTCGACGCCCGCCACGCGCCGAAGCCCAGCCAGCCGGCGATGGCGAGGCCGGACAGCGCGTCGATCCCGCGCCAGCCGAGCGCGCCGTCCAGCGCCAGCGCCAGGATGACGGCGCCGTTCAGCAGCAGGTCGCTCTGATAATGGATGTGGTCGGCGCCGATGGCGACCGATCCGGTCGCGGCGATGACGCGCCGCTGGTAGAGGAGGAGCGCGCCGGTCGCCGCCAGCGCCGCCAGCGAGACGGCGATCCCCTCGCCCGGCCGGCCCGGCACGCCGCCGGCGACCAGCGCCGCGACCGCCCTGAGCGCGATGGCGGCGGCGGACATGCTGATGACGGCGACCTGGAACAAGGCGGCGATCGCCTCGGCCTTGCCGTGGCCGAAGCGGTGGTCGCGGTCCGCCGGGGTCGCGGCGATCCGGACCCCCCACAAGGTCACCAGCGAGGCGACGAGATCGAGCGCGCTGTCGGCCAGCGAGGCCAGCATCGCCACCGAGGACGTCGCCCAGGCGGCATGGCCCTTCAGCGCGAGCAGGAACGTCGCGGTGCCGACGCTGGCGAGCGCCGCGCGGGTGGCGAGCGAAACCATCAGGGGTAGAGCAGCCCGTCGCGCCAGCCGCCGGCGCCGTCCGGCGTGAACAGGCGCCGTTCGTGCAGGCGGTGGGCGCGGTCGCTCCAGAACTCGATCCGCAGCGGCGCGACGCGATAGCCGCCCCAGCGCGGCGGGCGCGGCACGTCGCCGCCGGCGAAGCGCGCCGCGACCTCGGCATAGCGCGCCTCGAACGTCGCCCGGCTGTCCAGCGGGCGGGACTGGTCGGACGCCCAGGCGCCCAGCCGCGAGGCGCGGCCGCGGGTGGCGAAATAGGCGTCGGCGTCGGCATCGGCGACGGCGGCGGCCGGCCCCTCGATCCGCACCTGGCGGCGCAGCGACTTCCAGTGGAACAGCAGCGCGACGCCGGCGCCGGCGGCGATCTCCCCCGCCTTGCGGCTGTCGAGGTTGGTGTAGAACACGAAGCCGCGCGCGTCGTGCCCCTTCAGCAGCACCATGCGCGAGGAGGGGCGTCCGTCGGCGCCGACCGTCGCCAGGCACATGGCGTTGGGATCGTTCGGCTCGGCGGCTTCGGCCTCGGCGAGCCATGCGGCGAAGAGGGCGTGGGGATCGGCATCGGACATGCCTGTCCCTAGCGGGATTTACCGCCCCGGTGGAAGCGGTTCCCTCCCGTTCGATGCCCTTGCCCTGGCGAGGGCCGTTTGCGATCGGATCGATCCGACGTGAACCCCTCCCCTTCAGGGGAGGGGCCGGGGGTGGGGCCTCTCCGCGGACGCCGCGCTCGTGGACCGGCCCACCCCACCGGGGCGACGCCCGCCTTGACAAGGCGAACCATATCGGTTACAAGCCGTTCCGTTCTCCGGGCGTCCGATCACCGCCCGCGCGAATCGAGCAGGCGGTTCCTCCCTTGCGAGGGGCCGCCGGACGACCGGCGCGGAGCCATCCGGAACAGACGGAGCTTCGCTATACCGGCCCGTCAATGGCCCCGCAGGTCATCTTCGGCGCGGGGACGGAGGACGGGCCTTATCGGCCGCTTGGGGCGCGGTCTTACAGGAAATGAGTCCCCCCGGGTGCCCATGACCAGGACGCGCCGGTCGTCGCTCGCCTCTGCCCGACACCCGGAATCCGGGTGCGTTTCCTACAGCCGCTACGCCTCCGGCAGGAAGTCCGGCACCGACAGATACCGCTCGCCCGTGTCGTAGTTGAAGCCGAGTATCTTCGCTCCCGCCCCCGTCTCCGCCAGCTGCTGGGCGATCGCCTGCAACGTCGCGCCGGACGAGATGCCGACCAGCATCCCCTCCTCGCGCGCGGCGCGGCGGGCCATTTCCTTGGCGGCGGCCGGATCGACCTGGATCACCCCGTCGAGCAGCGCGGTGTCGAGGTTGGCGGGCACGAAGCCGGCGCCGATGCCCTGGATGGCGTGCGGCCCCGGCTGGCCGCCGGAAATGACCGGAGAGGCGGTCGGCTCGACCGCGAAGACCTTCAGCGACGGCCATGCCTCCTTCAGCACCTTGGCGACGCCGGTGATGTGGCCGCCGGTGCCGACGCCGGTGACGAGCGCGTCGAACGGCGCCCCGGCGAAGTCGGCCAGGATCTCCCGCGCGGTGGTGCGGACGTGGACGGCGATGTTGGCGGGGTTCTCGAACTGCTGCGGCATCCACGCGCCTTCGGTCTCGGCGACCAGCGCCAGCGCGCGCTCGATCGCGCCCTTCATGCCCTTCTCGCGCGGGGTGAGGTCGAAGGTCGCGCCATAGGCCAGCATCAGCCGCCGCCGCTCCAGCGACATGCTCTCGGGCATCACCAGCACCAGCCTGTAGCCCTTGACCGCGGCGACCATGGCGAGGCCGATGCCGGTATTGCCCGACGTCGGCTCGACGATGGTGCCGCCGGGCTTCAGCGTGCCCGACGCCTCGGCCGCCTCGATCATGGCCAGCGCGATGCGGTCCTTGATCGATCCGCCGGGATTGGATCGCTCGGACTTGATCCACACCTCGGCGTCCGGGAACAGCCGGCCGACGCGGATGTGGGGGGTGCCGCCGATGGTGGCGAGGATGGTGTCGGCCTTCACGGGGCGTTCTCCTGGATCGGGGACAGGGCGGGTGGCTCGGGCGGGTCGAAGGTGCGGGCGCGGCGCAGCTCGGGGAAGACGCGGCTCCACAGCAGGACGACGGCGACCGCGCCGGCGCCGCCCGCCACCACCGCGGCGACCGGGCCGATCAGCGCGGCGAGGAAGCCCGACCGCGCCTCGCCCAGCTCGTTCGATCCCGAGATGAACAGCGACGACACCGCGCCGACCCGCCCGCGCATGCCGTCCGGCGTATGGAGCTGGATCAGCGAGGTGCGGACATAGACCGACAGCATGTCGGCGGCGCCGATGAGCGCCAGGCAGGCGAGCGACAGCGGCATCGCGGTGGACAGGCCGAAGACGACCGTGCCCGCCCCGAACAGCCCGACCGCGATCAGCATCCGCGTGCCGACGTTCCGCCGCAGCGGGCGGAAGGCGAACCAGACGGCGGTGAGCGCCGCGCCGACCGCCGGCGCCGCGCGCAGGTTGCCCAGCCCCGCCGGCCCGACCTGGAGGATGTCGCGGGCATAGATCGGCAGCATCGCGGTCGCCCCGCCGAGCAGGACGGCGAACAGGTCGAGCGAGATCGCGCCGAGCACCAGCCGGTTGCGCCGGACGTAGCTCAGCCCCTCGATCATCTCGCGCCACGGCCTGATCCCGGCGGTACGACCGGCGGCGGCGCGCGGCGGCGGCCGGACCATCATCATCGCCAGGAAGGAGGCGAGGAACAGCGCGGCCGAGACGGCATAGGCCAGCCAGTGTTCGATCGCATAGAGATAGCCGCCGAGCGTCGGGCCGGCGACCGACCCCGACTGCCACGCGATCGAGCCGAGCGCGATCGCGGTGGGCAGCGCCGCGCGCGGCACGAGGTTGGGCGCCAGCGCCCCCAGCGCCGGCCCGGCGAAGGCGCGCGCCACGCCCAGCAGCGCCGCGACCGCGAACAGCGCGGGCAGCGCGATGGTGCCGCGCGCCGTCATCCACGCCAGCGCCACCGCGCAGCCGCATTCCAGCAGGATCGCCGCCCGCGCCACCCGGCGCCGGTCGACCCGGTCGGCGACCCATCCCGTCACCGGCGTCAGCAGGAGCAGCGGGGCGAACTGGACGAGGCCGATCGTGCCGAGCTGCACCGCCGCTTCGCGCGGGCTCATCCCCTGGTTGCGGGCGATGTCGTAGACCTGCCAGCCAATGACGATCACCATCGACATCTGCGCCAGCGTCGTCATCAGCCGCGAGGCGAGATAGAAGCGATAGTCGCGGAAGGTCAGCGGATGCGGTGCGTCGGCCATGTCCGCCCGCTTTAGGCGGCGGCGGGGGCGGGGGGCAACACGGCCGTCGCTTATGCCGCCCCAAGAAGTTCGATCAGCTCCGGAGGAAGGCCAGCAGGTCGCCGGTCAGCCGGTCCTTCTCCGTCACCGTCAGGCCGTGCGGCGCGCCGTCATACTCGATCAGCCGCGCATGCGGGATCGCGGCGGCGGCGGCGCGCGCGGTCGGATCGATCGGCACCGTCTTGTCGCCGGTGCCGTGGACGATCAGCGTCGGCATGGTGAAGGCGGCCAGCCCGGGCCGGAAATCGGTCCGCGCGAAGGCATCGACGCAGGCCAGCGTGCCCGGCAGGCCCGCCATCAGCGCCTGGGCGACGAAATGGTCCAGCACCTCCTGGCTGACCGGCGAGGTGATGTGGCCGACGCCGTAGAACTGCCGGGCGAAGGTGGCGAGGAAGTTGGGCCGGTCCTTGCGGATTCCGTCCTTGATCTGCTCGATCTGCGCCGCCGGCACGCCGTCCGGATTGCCGTCGTCCCGCAGCAGATAGGGCACGACCGAGGAGATGAGCGCCGCCTTGGCGACACCCTGCGCGCCATGGCGGGAGAGATACCGCGCGACCTCCCCGCCGCCCATGGAAAAGCCGACCAGCGTCGCCCCGTCGGCGCCGCCGGCCGCCCGAAGCACGGTGGCGAGGTCATCCGCCAGCGTGTCGTAATCATAGCCGCCATATGGCTGGCCCGAGCGGCCGAACCCGCGCCGGTCATAGGCGATGACGCGGTATCCCGCCTCGGCCAGCGCCAGCCCGTGATCGTCCCAGCTGTCGGCGGTGAGCGGCCAGCCATGGATCAGCACCACCGGCGGCCCGGCGCCCCAGTCCTTCACATAGAGCCGAGTGTCGTCCTGCGTGGTCACATAGGGCATGGTCGGGGCTCCATCGGTTCCGTACCCCAACGCCCGAAACGGGCCGACGTTCAGCCGCTGTTTCCCCCGCCGACCGGACGATCCTTCGCGTCCGCCGTCTCGCGCGCGTCGTGGGTGACGACGCCTTCGTCGGGATGGGCCGGCTTCTCGTTCCCGCCCTTCCACGCGCCGCCGCCGGATTCGCCCTTGCCGGCCTGGGGATCGCTGACGCCGTCGTTCCGCTGTGTCATGTCCGTCTCCTTAGCGATGGGGGAACGCGCCACCGCGGCCATGTCTCCCGCCGCCGCCGTCATCCGGCCGCGACGTCGAAGGCGACGCTGATCCGCTCGCCCGCCGCGAAGGGGCGGGTGCCGTGATGGAGCGTGCTGGGGAACAGGACGAGGCGGCCCGGCGCGGGCTCGATGCACCGGAAGGGCGCGATATCCAGCCCGAGATAGCCGGGCGGTCCGCCGAGTTCGAGCCAGCCGGCCCGGCCGTCCGCGCCGCCCGCCGCCGCCCCGGGCACCGCCCAGTAGGATGCGGCGGACAGGATGCCCTTGGGGTGGATGTGCTGGATGTGGGCGCCGCCGCCGGTCAGGCGGATCGACCACGCATCGGCGAGCGCCAGCCGCCGGTCGCGGTGGCGGAGCAGCGGGTGGGCCGGATCGGCCGGCGGCAGGGCGGCGCGATGCCGCTCCACCGCCGCGGCGATCGCCTTCCGCAGGGCGTCGATCTCGGGGTCGCGGCGCTCGAAGAGGTTGCCGCCGGTCTGGGTGCCGCCGCGGACCGACTGGCCGAGCGGTTCGGCGCTCCGCCGGTGGAGCGCGCGCAGCCGCGCGGCGATCGTCGCGATCTCGCCGTCCGCGAAAGGCAGCTCGTGGATGCCGACCAGGCCGTCCTGGCCGTTCAGCCAGTGGAAGCGCGGATCGCCCAGCGCCTGCCACGCCACGCCGCGCAGCGCCCACGCCTCGACATCGTCCGGCGCGGCGTCGGTCGCCGCCGCCAGCAGCCGCTCGGCGGCGGCGGGATCGCGCCGCCGCAGGCGATGTTTGGCGAGCGCCGTCGGCGACGGCGTGCCGTCCGGCAATCGGGCCAGGATCGCCTCGGCCGCATCCACCTCGCCCGCCGCGCTGCGATAGCCGAAGGCGGCCACCGCGAAGCCGACGTCGCCGGTCGCCGCCTCCGCGCGCATGCAGACCTCCGCCGCGGCGGCGAACGCCCCGGCGGCGCCGACCGTGGAGACATGCGCCGTCCACAACGCGACGTTGCCGGGGGATGCGGCGACCGCCGCCTCGTAGCGCGCGGTATAGGCGTCGCGCTCGCCCGCCTCCCACATCGCGCCGGCCAGCGCGCGATGGCCCTCGATCCAGCCGGGGTCCGCGTCGAGCGTCGCCGCGATGCGCGCGGCGGCGTCCTGCCGGGCCTCGGCGTTCTCGGCCGCGTGGAGGTAGCTCAGCTGAAGCTCGCGGTCGCCGGGATCGGCGGCGAGCGCGGCGCGATGGCGCGCGCCGGCATCCGCCTCGCCCATGTCGAGCGCGAGGCGGGCGCGGACGCGCGCGGCGGCCGGCGACGGGGCGATCGCCAGTGCCTCGTCCAGCCGCGCCGCCGCCGCCGGCAGGTCGCCGCCGTTGCGCTCCACCGATGCGGCGGCGATCAGCGCCTCCGCCGTCGGCGCCGCGATGCGCGCCAGCGCGGCCAGCTCGACGCGCGCCTCGTCGTGACGGCCGAGCTGGTCCAGCGTGATCGCGCGGTTCAGCCGCGCCGGGGCGAAGCCCGGGTCCAGCCCGATCGCCGCGTCATAGGCGGCCAGCGCGGCCGCCTGCTCGTCCAGCTCGCCCAGCGCGTTGCCCAGGTTGTTCGCCACCTGCGGGTCATGCGGCATCCCCCGTCGGGCCGCTTCGAGCGACCGTCGCGCGCGCGCCAGATCGCCCAGGCCGGACAGGATCAGCCCGTGGAGGTGGAGGACGGCGGGATGGCCGGGCACGATCCCCAGCACCCGCTCGACCAGCGGCAACGCGTCGGCGAAGCGATCGGCGACGAAATGCGCCTCGGCCTCGCGCATCAATCGGTTGGGATCGACCGCCTGCCGCATGCCGCGGCTTTAACCCGCCGTGACGAAGCTATCCAGCACCCGCTTGCGCCCCGCCGCCGCGAAGTCGATCTCCAGCTTGTTGCCCTCGATCCCGGCGATCGTGCCGTGGCCGAACTTC
>CAXTHU010000018.1:0-22769 GCA_964244125.1 uncultured Sphingomonadaceae bacterium | reverse complement strand
GTTCACCGTCGGCGGCGTGACCGGCGTGGTGCTCGCCAATGGCGGCATCGACGATTACATGCAGGACACCTATTACGTCGTCGCGCACTTCCATTACGTGCTGTCGCTGGGTGCGGTGTTCTCGCTGTTCGCCGGCTTCTACTACTGGTTCCCGAAGATGTCGGGGCGGATGTATAACGAGGCGCTGGGCCAGATCCATTTCTGGGTCTTCTTCGCCGGCGTCAACATCCTGTTCTTCCCGATGCACTTCCTCGGGCTAGACGGCATGCCGCGCCGCATTCCCGACTATCCGGATGCCTTCGCGCATTACAACCAGCTCGCATCCGTCGGCTACATGGTCATGGCGGCGGGGATGGCGGCGTTCTTCGTCAACGTGATCTGGTCGCTGCTCGCCGGGCCGAAGGCGGGCGACAATCCGTGGGGTGAGGGTGCGACGACGCTGGAATGGACGCTCTCCAGCCCGCCGCCCTATCACCAGTTCGAGACGCTGCCCCGGATCGACTGACGTTCGTCAGATAAGGCGCGATATCGAACCGTCGTCCCGGACGTGATGGAGAGGCCGTTCCCCGGCGCAGGCCGGGGCCCGGTCGGGATAGCCGCGGAATGACCGTT
The DNA here is from genome assembly GCA_964244125.1 of uncultured Sphingomonadaceae bacterium. Classification (GTDB taxonomy): domain Bacteria; phylum Pseudomonadota; class Alphaproteobacteria; order Sphingomonadales; family Sphingomonadaceae; genus Solisphingomonas. Next base: position 22,157 of record CAXTHU010000018.1, on the reverse strand, counting down.
GCGCTCTCACGGAACAGCCTTCCCAACTGACCCCGGCCTGCGCCGGGGAACCCGCTCTCGTCCGAGGGAACGTGTCTCCGTCGATACGAAGGTAACGGGGCTCACCTACCCCTCGGCCATCCCGCCGTAATCGCCGATCGCCTCGTAGGCTGTCGTCAGCGCCGCGCGCTCGGCCGCGCTCAGTTCCGGGCGCCAGACCTCGAACAGCAGGACGACGCGCGTCCCGGCGCCGTCGTTCCAGGCCTCGTGCTCGATCGAATCGTCGAAGATCATCGGCACGCCCGCCGCCACCGGCCGCACGTCGTTGCCCACCCTCAGGCGGCAGCCGTCGGGCACGACGAGGGGGATGTGGCAGATGAGCCGCGTGTTCAGCATGCCGTTATGCGGCGGGATGTGCGTGCCCTGCCGCAGCACGGAGAACAGCGCCATCGGCGAGCGGCCGCGGATGCGCGGGATCGGCGCCTCTGCCAGCGCCGCCATCGTCGCCGGGCAGCGGGCGGCGTTCCCGGCCACCGGCTCGCCCCCCTTCCAGAGGTGGAAGGCGCTCCACTGCGGATCGTCGAGCAGCGGATGCGCCTTGGCCGGCCGGTCGGGCGGTGCCTCGACATAGGGCTGCATCCCCGTCTCGTCGGCGAGCAGGACGTGGAGTTCGGTCAGCATCGCCGGCACCGCCGCGACCATCCCGGCCATCCACGGAAAACCGGCCGGATCGTAGAACTGCATGTTGGGTAGGCCGGGATAATAGAAGCTCGTCGGCTGCTGGACGAAGGGCTGCTTGACGCCGGCGAGGATGTCCAGCGCCTCGGCGAAGCGCGGCCCCGCCGCCCCGGCCACCGGCGCCACCGCCGCGTCGAGATGTGCCTGGAACCCCGCGCCGGCGTCGGCCACCGCGCGCTCGGCGCGGCGCAGCGCCTCGATCAGGTCGGCGGGCAGCTGGCCGGCGCGCGGCGCCTGGCGCAATGCCGCCTGATACCAGCTGACCGCCGCGCGCGCGTCGCCGGCATGGGCGATCAGGTCGCCGCGCATGACCAGCGCATAGAGGTTGGCCGGCTCGTCCGCCAGCACCCGGTCCAGCGCCCGGTGCGCCGCCGGCGCGTCGCGCAGCAGGGTGCAGGCCTGCGCCAGCAGCAGGCGCAGCTGGTGGGTGCCGCGCCCGGCCGCCTCCACCCGGTCGAAGGCGGCACGGGCGGCGGCGGCGTCGCCCCGGCGGAGCGCGGCGACGCCGGACTGGCCGATGGCCTGGAGATCGTTGCTCATCCCCGGCGCTTAGCCGGGGGCGGGCAAGGACTCTAGCCGAAGTTGGCGCGTCGGCGCCGGCACCTTCGGCATCGGACCCGGCTCAGAACCGGAACTTGATCGTGCCCCCGAAGGTTCGCGGGTCGGGCAACTGGGCGGAGATGAGCCCGGTGTTTCCCGGAGTGACCGCCAGCGACTCGAAATAATCCTCGTCGAAGGCGTTGCGCACCCAGCCGAAGATGTCGAAGCTCTCGGTCCGGAATCCGGCACGGAAGTTGTGGATCGAATAGGCGCCTATGTCCGTGTAGATGGACCGTGACGCGTTCGACGAGAACTTCGAGCGATAGTTGCCGTCATAGCCGGCATACACCTGCCCGTCGCGGCCCAGCAGCGAGGCGGGCACGTTGTATTCGGCCCCGAAGGAGAACGCCCATTTCGAGACGCCGGGCAGCCAGCTTCCGGAGACGTCGCAGTTGGCGGGGCTGTTGGCGCCGGGCGTCGCCGCCGGCCCCGGCGGCGTGCCGGTGCCGCCGCCGGCCAGCTCGGGCGGGCACGGCGCGTTGGTGAACTTCACGAACTCGTTGTCGGTGAAGGCGCCGCTGACGTAGCCGCTGAACCGATCGCTCGGGCGGACCGAGAAGTCGGCCTCGACGCCGCGCACGCGCACCTTGTCGGCATTGGCCAGGTAGCCGCGTAGGACGTTGCTGCCGCTGACGTTGCTGATGACGCTGGCCTGGAAATCGTTGATCTCGGTCCAGAAGCCGGCGATGTTCAGTGTCGCCCGGCGATCCCAGAACTGGGTCTTCAGGCCGATTTCGAAGTGATTGACCTTTTCCGGCTTGATGACGGCGACGTCGAGCTGCGGGAGCCCGTTGGCCTGGCTGGGAACGCCGTTCAGGTTCACGCCGCCCGTCTTGAAGGATCGCGCATAGGTGGCATAGGCGTTGACGTCTTGTGTCACCTCATAGGCGAGGTTGAGGTCGTAGGACAGGTTCCAGGCGCTGTACGGCACCTCGAAGAATTGCGACGCCTGCACGCCCCGCTGCGCGGCGGTCCAGGGATCGTTGTAGGAGGCGCTGGCGGGATCGTTGCTGACGATCTGGCGCGTGCCGTTCGACGCCGTGCCGGTCACCACCGAATTGTAGAAGCCGTCCTTCTTGTCGTAGTTGACGCGGATGCCCGGCGAGACGGTGAAGCGATCCGTCACCTTCCAGTTCAGCTTGCCGAAGGCGGCCAGGCTGGTGTTGTCGAGACGGATGTCGTTTTCCGCGACGACGCCGTTGAGCACGGCCGGGTTGTTCGACAACGCGCTGCTCGGCGCGAGCAGCCAGGCGCTCGCGGCGGTGCCGGTCTCCTGGATGCCGCTGGTGCGGATCTTCTGATGGAACGCGAAGGCGCCCACCACGAAGTTCAGGCTCTTGCCCTCGTAATTGTAGCGGAACTCCTGGGTATACTGGTCCTGCTTGGTCGGGTTGTTGACCTTGGTGTAGATCGGCAGGCCGGTGAAGTCGCGGTCGTTCTTCGGGCTCCAGTCCCAATAGCGCCACGCGGTGACCGAGGTGAGCGTGCCCGGCCCCAGATCCCACTCGATCCGCGCCGACGCGCCGCCATGTTCGTTGCGCGCCGCGATGTCCGCATCGAGGTCGGTCAGGCGGTCGAACGGATCGGTGCTGGGAACCCGGTAGCCGGGGAAGCGCGCGATCAGGGCGGCATATTGCCGGTTCAACGCGCGCTGCGTGGTGCCGACACGCGCGTAGATCTGCACGCAGCAGACGGGGTTCTGGAGGTTGTAGTCGCCGGACAGCGTGATGTTCAGGTCCGCGCTGGGCTTCCACAGCACCGAGCCGCGGATACCCAGATTATCCTGGGAGTTCACATGCTGGTTGGTCGCGACGTTGTAGATCGTTCCGCGGCGGTCGGTGCTGGACACGCTCAGGCGCGCCGCGATCGTGTCGCCCAGCGGACCCGAGATCGATGCCTTGCCCTGCTTGAAGCCGTAATTGCCGAGCGAGATTTCGCCCCTTCCCTCGAAGTCGAAGCTGGGCGCGCGGGTGGTGATGTTGATCGCGCCGGCGGTCGTGTTCTTGCCGTAGAGCGTGCCCTGCGGCCCGCGCAGCACCTCGATCCGCTCGACATCGACGAAGTCGAGCGTCGCCGAGGCGATGCGGTTGTAATATACATCGTCGACGTACACGCCGACGCCCTGCTCGAAGCCGTCGTTGGTCAGGCCGAACGGCGCGCCGATGCCGCGGATGTTGATGAAGGTGTTGCGCGGGTTGGTGGAATAGAACTGGAGCGTCGGCTGGAGCTGCGTCAGCCGGTTGATGTTGTAGGTGCCCTGCGCCTCCAGGGTCGCGCCGCTGACGACGGAGATCGCCAGCGGCACGTCCTGCACGTTCTCCGCCCGCCGGCGGGCGGTGACGACGATGTCGCCGGCATCCGCCGCCGGGCTGCCCGCCGCGCTCGCCGCCGGCGCGGTCTCGGTCGCGGGCGCGGTCCCGGCGGCGGGCGTGGTCGCCGGCGCCTGGGCGAGGCCGGCCCCGGGAACCGCGCTCATCCCGAGCGCCGTCGTCCCCAGCAATAGAATCGTCAAGCCACGGTGCATTCTTCGGTCCCCCGGATGGTCGTGACGAATTACCTACTTTCAAGGTCGGGAATGGCGAGACAGGAAAAGTTTAGGCGGATGAAGGCCGCGCTCCTATCTTGGCCGCCATGGCCGCCCGTTTCGAGACGCTGACCCACCGCCGCGCGATCATCGACCGGCGCGCACTGGCCGACGCCGTCGCCGCGCTCGACGGCGAGCGGACGGTGCTGCGCGACGCCGCCTGCCGCCTGCTGCGCGCCGCGCTGGACGCGGGCCGGGCCGAGATCGCCCGCCGGCTGGAGGAGCGGCCGGGCCGCGGCCACGAGGCGGCGACGGCCTATGCCTTCCTGACCGACCAGCTGCTCCGCCTGGCCCATGATCTCGCGGTCGAGCGGCTCTATCCGCGCAACAACCCGACGGCGGCCGAGCGGCTCGTGCTGGTGGCGGTCGGCGGCTACGGCCGGGCGGAGATGGCGCTCCATTCGGATGTCGACATCGCCTTCCTCACCCCCTGGAAACAGACCGCCTGGGCCGAGCAGGTGATCGAATCGATCCTCTACCTGCTGTGGGACCTGGGGCTGAAGGTCGGCCATAGCAGCCGCTCGCTCGACGACATGGTGCGGCTGGCCAGGAGCGACCTGACGATCCGCACCGCGCTGCTCGAAGGGCGCTACGTCTGGGGCGACGCCGCGCTCTACGACGAGGCATCGGCCCGCTTCGACCGCGAGGTGATGGCCGGCACCGCGCGCGCCTTCGTCGCCGAGAAGCTGACCGAGCGCGACGTCCGCCACCGCCGGATGGGCGACAGCCGCTATGTCGTCGAACCGAACCTGAAGGAGGGCAAGGGCGGCCTGCGCGATCTCCACACGCTGTTCTGGATCGGCAAATACGTCAACAAGGTGCGCGACCTGGCCGAACTGGTCGATGCCGGGCTGCTGACGCGCGCCGAACTGCGCCGCTTCCAGAAGGCGGAGAACTTCCTCTGGGCGGTGCGCTGCCACCTCCACATCCTGTCGGCCCGCGCCGAGGAGCGGCTGACCTTCGACGTCCAGCCCGAGATCGCCCGGCGGATGCGCTATGCCGAGCGGCCGGGGCGATCGGCGGTGGAGCGGTTCATGCGCCATTATTTCCTCATCGCCAAGGAGGTGGGCGACCTGACCGGCGTGTTCCTCGCCCATCTCGACGAGGAGTTCGCCCGTTCCGGCCGCCGCTTCGCGCTGCCGACGCTCCGGCGCCGGCGCACCGGGCTCGCGCCCTTCACGCTCGATCGCGGGCGGCTGTCGGTGCCGGGCGAGACGGTGTTCGCCGAGGACCCGGTGCGGCTGATCGAGCTGTTCGCGGTGGCCGACCGGCAGGGGCTGGACATCCACCCCATCGCCATGCGCCAGGCGCAGCGCGACGTCCGCCTGATCGACAACCGCGTCCGGCAGGACGCGCGCGCGAACGCCTTGTTCATGGACGTGCTGACCTCGCCGCGCGATCCCGCCAAGGTGCTGCGCTGGATGAACGAGGCGACCGTCTTCGGCCGCTTCGTGCCCGATTTCGGCCGCGTCGTCGCGCGGATGCAGTTCGACATGTACCATCATTACACCGTCGACGAGCATTCGATCCGGGCGATCGACCTGCTGAACCGGATCGAGCGCGGCGAGCTGGCCGCGGATCATCCGCTCTCCACCGCCATCCTCCGCCAGATCGTCTCGCGCCGCGCGCTCCATGTCGCGGTGCTGCTGCACGACATCGCCAAGGGGCGCGGCGGCGATCACTCGGTGCTGGGCGCCGAGGTGGCCGAACGGCTGGGGCCGCGCCTCGGCCTGAACCCGGCGGAGACCGAGACGGCGGCGTGGCTGGTGCGGCACCACCTGCTGATGTCGGCCACCGCCTTCAAGCGCGACCTGTCGGATTTCAAGACCATCCTCGATTTCGCCGCGACGGTGCAGAGCCCGGAGCGGCTCAGGATGCTGCTGGTGCTGACGGTGGTCGACATCCGCGCCGTCGGCCCCGGCGTCTGGAACGGGTGGAAGCGCCAGCTGCTGGCCGACCTCTACCGCGCGGCCGAGGAAGTGCTGCGCCCCGGCCACAAGCAGGCCGGCCGCAAGGAGCGGGTGGCGGCGAAACAGATGGCGACGGCGCGCGGCCTCGGCTGGGCCGAGGATCGCTTCGCCGCCCATGTCCGGCGGCTGCCCGAATCATATTGGGTGGCCGAGCCCGAGGACGTCGCCGCCGCCAACGCCCGCCAGATCGCCGAGGCGGACGCCGCCGGCGAGGCGCTCTCGATCCGCACCCGGGTGGAGACGGAGCGCGCCGCCACGCTGGTGACGATCTACGCCGCCGATCATCCGGGGCTGTTCTACCGCATCGCCGGCGGCATCCACGTCGCCGGCGGCAACATCATCGACGCGCGCATCCACACGACGCGCGACGGCATGGCGATCGACAATCTGCTGGTGCAGGATCCGATGGGCGGCACCTATGCCGAGCCGGACCGGCTCCGCCGGCTGGAGGTCGCGATCGGCGACGCGCTGGCCAACCGCCACCGGCTGGCCGACCGGCTGGCGGCCCGCCCGCTCAGCCGGACGCGGGCCGAGGCGTTCACCATCGAGCCCAACGTGCTGATCGACAACCGCGCGTCGAACCGCCACACGGTGGTGGAGGTGAACGCGCGCGATCGCCCGGCGCTGCTGAACGCGCTGGCCCAGGCGCTCTTCCAGTCGAAGGTGACGATCCATTCCGCCCACATCGCCACCTATGGCGAGCGGGCGGTGGACGTGTTCTACCTGACCGACCTGCTGGGCGACAAGATCGTGGCGGGCGCACGGCTGAAGGCGCTGGAACGCCGCCTGCTGGACGCGGCGGCGGGAGTGGCGACGGAGCGGGTGGCGGCGTGACGAGGAAAGACCCCTCCTTTCAGAAAAGGGCTTCGGGGGATCAGAACTTCGTCCGCACCGTCACGCCGTAGGTGCGCGGCTCGGCCAGGAAGGCGCCGAACAGCTGGGTGCCGGCGGTGCCGAACTGCCGGGTCTGCGCCGCCGAGGTGTTCGATCCTTGGATCGGCGCGTTGAACACGACCTGGCGATAGTCGGCGTCGGTCAGGTTCTGGCCCCAGAACTCCAGGCTCCAGCGCCTGTCCGCGGCGGCGATGCCGATGCGGGCGTTGACGACCATGACGCCGTTCTGCGCCTTCTCGGCGAACAGGTCGGAGCCGGTGTTGAACTCCGACATGTAGCGGAAATCGACGTAGAGCAGCCCGCGCAGGCTGTCGCCGATCGGCGGGGTGAAGGTGCCCGAGCCGGTGACGACATTCTTCGACGAGTTGGACAGGCGGCGCCCCGGTAGCAGGAACAGCGCCGGCTGGAGCGAATTGCCGTTGGCCGGCTGGAAGAAGTCCGCCGTGCCCGACAGGTTCTTGCGATAACGCGTGTCGGCATAGGTGTAGCCCAGGTTGAAGCCGACGTCGCGCGCCGGATAGAGCGACGCCTCCACCTCGACCCCGCGCGAGGTGACGCCGCTGCGCGTGTCGGCGCATCGCGAATTGCCGACGATCAGATCCTGGTCGGTGGTGCCCAGATCGTCCTTGCAGCCGCGGATGTCGGTGACGAAGAAGTTCGTGCCGTTGAAGGTGTTGAGCTGGAAGCTCTTGAACATCTGGTAGAAGGCGGCGACGTTGAGGTCGAAGCGGAGGCCGTCGTATTTGGCGCCGACCTCGAATGCGTCGACCTTCTCCGGATCGAATTGCAGCACGTCGAGGTCGGTCGTCGGGATCGAGGCGAGCGAGTTGGCGCGCGGATCGAACAGCGGCGCGCGATCCAGGTTGAAGCCGCCGGCCTTGTAGCCGCGCGAATAGCTGGCATAGGTCAGCAGGCGGTCGGTCGGCTTGAAGCTCAGGACGGCGGTGCCCGACCATTCGCTCTCGGTCTTACTCGACGATCCGGTGCCGTTGGCCGAGTTGATGACGCAGGGCAGCCCGCCGATCGCCGCCAGCACGCCGGCATAGCCGCCCACCGCCGTCGCCAGCGCCGGGTTGGCCGCGGCGAAGGCGCGCAGCCGGGCGATGTTGGCCAGATAGGTGCCGCACGGGCTGCTCGACGAGAGGGATGCGTCCAGGGCTTTCCTGTCGCGGGTATAGCGCGCGCCCAGCGTCAGCGACAGCCGGTCGGTGATGTTGACGATATCGTGGGTGAAGAGCGCGTAGTTGTCGCTTTCCTGGCGATAGCGGTCGAGTTCGCCGGTGCCGTTCAGGTCGACGTTCCGCACCTGGCCTTGCAGCGCGGCGATGACCTGCGCCCGGCCCGGCGTAGTCGCCGGCAGCAGCGCGTCGCCGACCGCGCCGGTAAAGGCGTTCAGGTTGGCGAAGCCCGGGAAGGCGGCGAAGACCGGGGCCAGCGCGCCGAAGGCCGGGGCCAGCAGCCGCGTCCGCCCGGCGGAGAAGGCGTCGTAATCCGCGCCATAGCGGAGATTGTCGTTCAGCCGCAGCTTCTCGTTGGCGTAATAGCCGCCGACCAGCCAGTCGAGCCTGCCCTCGAACAGCGAGCCCTGGAGGCGCAGTTCCTGGCTGAAGGTGCGGAAATTGGTATAGCCCGATCCGTCGCCCGGCCGCTGGATGATGTCGATATTGTTGAAGTCGGAATCCTGCCCGCGCAGGTAGTTGAAGTCGCGATAGGCGGTGATCGAGGTCAGCGTCGCGGTGTCGCCGAACGCGTAGCTGCCCTCCGCCGACACGCCCCAGTCGCGCACCCTGGCGGCGAAGTCGCGGCCCGGCGTGATCGCCACGCGGCGGTCGAACGTGTCGTCGCGGATCACGCCCCGGCCGCTGCCGGGCACGGCGCTCGTGAACGAACGCTCGAACGCCGCGATCGAGGAGGGGCCGAAGCGCAGCGTGCCGTCGGCGTTGCGGGCGACGTCGGCGGCGGGCAGATAGGGCGCGGCGCAGCACTCCTCCTTGCGGTTCGCGAAGTCGCCGGTGACGAGCAGCGAGGCCTGATCGCCCGGTTGCAGCAGCAGCTTGCCGCGGATGAGATAGCGGTCGCGATCGTTCACCCGGCGGCCGGAGATCACGTCCTTCACGAAGCCGTCGCGCCTGGTGTAGACGCCGTCCAGGCGATAGGCGATCTTCGCGCCGATTGGGCCGGTGAAGCCGGCGCCGATGCGGTGATAGTCGTAATTGCCGTAGCTGCCCTCGGCATAGCCCTCCTCGTCGAAGCTGGGCCGCGCGGTGACGACGTTGATGAGGCCGGCCGACGCGTTGCGGCCGAACAGGGTGCCCTGCGGCCCGCGCAGCACCTCGATCCGCTCGACCGGCCCGAGCTCGGTCAGGCCGACGGCGGCGCGGCTGCGGTAGACGCCGTCGATGAAGATCGCGACCGAGCTTTCGAGGCCGGGATTGTCGCCGACCGTGCCGATGCCGCGGATCCGCGCCCCGCCCGCGCCCGCCTCCGACGAGGTCGACGAGACGTAGAGCGAGGGAGCGATCTGGTTCAGCTGGCGGATGTCGGTGGCGCCGGTGTTCCGGAGGCTCTCGGCGGTGATCGCCGAGACCGCGATCGGCACGTCCGACAGCGGGCTGGCGCGCCGGTTGGCGGTGACGACGATCTCGCCGCGATCCGCCTCGCGCCCCGGCAGCGCCGCGCCGATGGCGCCGGTCTGGTCCGCGCCGGAGGACGCCGTCTGCGCCCGGAGCGGGGCGGCGAGCGGCGCCGCCAGGCCGGCGATCGCGGCCGCTGGCAGCCAGACGGACTTGCGCATCCTGTTCCTCCCTTCAGGTTCCGCCCCGGGGCTGACGCCGGTTTCACGGCGGCGTTAAGCCACCCGCCGCGACGCCGCAATCCCGGTCCGCCGGCCTTGCGGCGGGTTGGCGATCCGGCCGTGACGGCGTATCGGGATGCGGCAGCGATGGAGGCAAGTGGCATGGGCGTGACCGGCATCGGCGGGCTGTTCTTCCGCGCGGACGATCCGGCGGCGCTCGCCGCCTGGTATCGCACAAATCTCGGCATCGACGCGGGCCATGACGCGATGTGGCGCCAGCAGGCGGGCATGACGGTGTTCGCGCCGTTCAAGCGCGATAGCGACTATTTCGCCGCCGACCATCAATGGATGCTGAACCTGCGGGTCGAGGGGATCGACGCCATGATCGCCGCGCTCGCGGCGGCCGGGATCGCGGTGGAGACGAAGCCCGAATGGGACGATCCCGCCTACGGCCGCTTCGCCCGCCTCCACGACCCCGAAGGCAACCCGATCGAATTGTGGCAGCCGCCGGCGGAGTGAGACGAGCGACGTATCGTGCCCGCCGCCGCGGGAGCACTCACCATGATCGCATCACGCCCCCGCCAGCCCCTTCAGCCGATAGAGCGCCTCCAGCGCCTCGCGCGGGGTGAGCGCGTCCACGTCCAGCCCCGCCAGCGCGTCCTTCAGCGGATCGGCAACCTCGGCCGCCTCGGCCGCCAGCCCCGCGAACAGGGGCAGTTCGTCCAGCCCCGCGGCGATGCCGCCGGTCCGCGCGCGGCCTTCCTCCAGCCTGGCCAGCACCGCCTTCGCCCGCTTCAGCACCGGCGGCGGCAACCCCGCCAGCCTCGCCACCGCGAGGCCGTAGCTGCGGTCGGCGGGGCCGGGGGCGAGTTCGTGGAGGAGGACCAGGTCGCCCTTCCACTCGCGCGCGCGGACATGGTGGAGGGCCAGGCCGTCGAGCCGCTCGGCCAGCCGCGTCAGCTCGTGATAATGGGTCGCGAACAGGCAGCGGCAGCGATTGCGATCGTGCACCGCCTCGACCACCGCCCACGCGATCGCCAGCCCGTCATAGGTCGATGTGCCGCGTCCGACCTCGTCCAAGATGACGAAGCTGTGCTCGGTCGCCTGCGCCAGGATCGCGGCGGTCTCGACCATCTCGACCATGAAGGTGGAGCGGCCGCGCGCCAGGTTGTCCGACGCGCCGACGCGGCTGAACAGCCGGTCGACCAGCCCCATCCGGCAGGACGCGGCGGGCACGAAGCCGCCGGCCTGCGCCAGCACCGCGATCAGCGCGTTCTGGCGCAGGAAGGTGGACTTGCCGCCCATGTTCGGCCCGGTGACCAGCCACAGCCGCCCCTCCTCCGACAGGCAGCAGTCGTTGGCGACGAACCGCCCGCCGTCCGCCGCCACCGCGCGTTCGACCACCGGGTGGCGGCCGCCGGTCACCTCGAAACAGGGGTGATCGGTGAAGGCCGGGCGGCACCAGCCGTCCTCGCAGGCGCGTTCCGCCAGCCCCGCCGCCACGTCCAGCCGCGCGAGCGCGTCGGCGGTGGCGGCGATGGCCGGCGCGGCGGCGACCGCCTGTTCGGTCAGCGCCTCCAGATGCGCCGCCTCCGCCGCCAGCGCGTGGGCGCCGGCCTGGCCGACCCGGCTCGCCTGCTCGTGCAGTTCGGGCGCGTTGAAGCGGACGACGCCGGCCAGCGTCTGGCGATGGGTGAAGCCCGAATCCGCCGCCATCAGCCGGTCGGCGACGCGCGCCGGCACCTCGACGTGATAGCCCAGCACGTTGTTGTGCCGGATCTTCAGCGCCGCGATCCCGGTCTGCGTGCGGTAGCGCGCCTCCAGCGCGGCGATCGCCCGCCGCCCCTCGCCGCCCTGCCCGCGCAGATGGTCGAGCGCGGCGTCATAGCCCTCGGCGATATAGCCGCCGTCCGCCGCATCGACCGGCGGCAGCGGCACCAGCGCGCGGCGCAGTTCGTCGGTGAGCGCGCCGTGGCCGCGCAATCGCGGGAGCAGCCGGGTCAGCAGCGCCGGCGGTGCCTCCGTCCGGCCCAGCCGCTCGTGCAGCCCGCGCGCGCCGTCCAGCCCGTCGCGCAAGCCGCCCAGGTCGCGCGGCCCGCCCCGCCCCGCCACCAGCCGCCCGAGCGCGCGGCCGATGTCGGGCAGCGCGCGCAAGGCCGCGCGCAGCCGCTCGCGCTGCGCACCGTCGCCCGCCAGCCAGCCGACCAGTTCCAGCCGCGCCTCGATCCGCGCCCGGTCGACCAGCGGCGCGCCGACATCCTGCGCCAGCAATCGTGCCCCCGCGCCGGTCGCCGTCCGGTCGATCGCGTCGAGCAGGCTCCCCTTGCGCCCGCCGCCGGCCGCCCGGGTCATCTCCAGGCTCTCGCGGGTGGCGGCGTCGATCATCATGTGGTCGGCCGAGGCGCGGCGGGCGGGCGGCTGGAGGAACAGCGGCGCGCCCTGGCCGGCGCGGTCGAGATACGCCAGCAGCCCGCCCGCCGCCGCCAGCTCGGCGCGGGTGAAGGCGCCGTAGCCGTCGAGCGTCGCGACCCCGAACCGCGCCTTCAGCCGCCGCTCGCCGTCGGCGCTGTCGAAGCGGCCGGCCTGCGTCGCACCGGGCAGCAGCGCGGCGGCGGCGGCGACGATGGTTTCGGCGGGCGCGAGCCGGGCGATCTCGGCGGCGAGCGCGTCCGCCGCCACCGCCTGCACCTCGAACCGCCCGGTCGAGATGTCCGCCGCCGCCAGCCCCATCGCGCCGCCCGCTTCGGCGACGGCCACGAGCCAGTTCGCCGCCCGCGCCTCCAGCAGCGCCTCCTCGGTCAGCGTGCCGGCGGTGACGATGCGGACGATGGCGCGCGCCACCAGCGCCTTGGATCCCATGCGCTTGCGCGCGTCGGCCGGCGTCTCGACCTGCTCGGCGATGGCGACGCGGTGGCCGGCCCGGATCAGCCGCGCGAGATAGCCTTCCGCGGCATGTACCGGCACCCCGCACATCGCCACCGGCTCGCCCTTGTCGCTGCCCCGCGCCGTCAAGGCGATGTCGAGGCACGCGGCGGCGACCCGCGCATCCTCGAAGAACAGCTCGAAGAAATCGCCCATCCGGTAGAACAGCAGGCAGTCGGGCGCCTCGGCCTTCAGCGCATGATACTGCGCCATCATCGGGGTGGGGGCGGGATCGGCAGGCGCGGTCATCTCGCCGCCCGCTTTAGCGGATCAGTCGGGATCGGGAAGCTGGGCCGCATGGCGGATGCGGGTGATGGTCACGACCTCGCCTTCGACCTTATAACGAAGGATGTATGGCCGCACGGCGAGTTCGCGATAGATGCCGACAGGACGGCTCCGATTCGGGAAGTCGCGGAGACTTTCACCCGAGCTGAATGTTGAGCAGCGCCTCGCGCGACCAGCTTATTCGAGTCATTCGCGAGGCATCGCGCGCCGCACCTGCGGGAAGATCGCCGCGAGCTTGCGCCGTTCGGCTGCCGGCGTCGGCCCGGCGGCCAGGCTGCGGTGGATCGACAGGCCGGCGCGCAGGCCGCCATCGTCGAGCAGCGCCACGCCGGTCAGATGGTGGTCCCAGCCGAACTCCGCGCGCGACCAGGCCATGTAGCGGGCCGACATGGGATGGCCGGGACGAAGATGATCGGTGTCGACATAGATGGCCGATCGCGACAGGCCGGCGACGACCGGCACCTGCGGATCGTGCGCGCCCCAATGGTCGGCATAGTCCCTCAGCCCCGCCGGGGGCACCGTCGGTGCGTGCCAGGACACCCGTTCCATGCTGGCATCCGCTGCATCGATCACGGCGAGGACGCCGCCGATCCCGCCGAGATCCTCGACCAGGCGCGCAGTCCACGGCCCCCACAGCGCATCGTCCAGCGCCGCCGCATAGCCACCGTCCACCAGTTCGCGCAGCCGGTCGCCCGTCCCTTGCCCCATGCCGAGTCGCTCGCCCCGATGACGACATCCGCCCTGACGATACCACCAACCCGCCACCGCGACATCGCTTTCACGCAGTCGTCCCGGAGGCGTGACGATCGCGCGAAGTCAGGTTAGGACGGGCGCCGAGCGGGGGGGAGAGACTCGGATGGCGGACGATAAATCGAAGGTGCAGTTCTCGGATCGCGAGGCGCTGCTGTTCCACTCGTCCGGGCGGCCGGGCAAGATCGAGATCGTCGCCTCCAAGCCGATGGCGACCCAGCGCGACCTCTCCCTCGCCTATTCCCCCGGCGTGGCGGTGCCGGTGCGCGCGATCGCCGCCGACCCCGCCACCGCCTACGACTATACCGCCAAGGGCAACCTGGTCGCGGTGATCTCCAACGGCACCGCGATCCTCGGGCTCGGCAATCTCGGCGCGCTCGCCTCCAAGCCGGTGATGGAAGGCAAGGCGGTGCTGTTCAAGCGCTTCGCCGACGTCGATTCGATCGACATCGAGCTCGCCACCGAGGACGTCGACAGGTTCATCTCCGCGGTCGAGCTCATGGAGCCGAGCTTCGGCGGCATCAACCTGGAGGACATCAAGGCCCCGGAATGCTTCATCATCGAGCAGACCCTGCGCGAGCGCATGAAGATCCCGATCATGCATGACGACCAGCACGGCACCGCGATCATCGCCGTCGCCGGGCTCATCAACGCCTGCTTCCTGACCGGCAAGGACATCCGGTCGATCAAGGTCGTCGTGAACGGCGCGGGGGCGGCGGCCACCGCCTGCACCGCGCTCATCAAATCGGTCGGCGTGCCGCACGACAACGTCGTCATGTGCGACCGCAAGGGCGTGATCTACCAGGGCCGCGAGGCCGGCATGGACCAGTGGAAGTCGGCCCACGCCGCCAATACCGACGCGCGCACGCTGACCGAGGCGCTGGTCGGCGCCGACGTGTTCCTGGGGCTGTCCGCCAAGGGCGCGCTCGCCCCCGAGATGCTGATGAAGATGGCGGACCAGCCGATCATCTTCGCCATGGCGAACCCCGATCCGGAGATCACCCCGCCCGAGGCCAAGGCCGCGCGGCCCGACGCCATCGTCGCCACCGGCCGCTCCGACTATCCCAACCAGGTCAACAACGTGCTGGGCTTCCCCTTCATCTTCCGCGGCGCGCTGGACGTGCGGGCGACGGCGATCAACGAGGAGATGAAGATCGCCGCGGCCTATGCGCTCGCCGAACTGGCGCGCGAGCAGGTGCCCGAGGAGGTCGCGGCGGCCTATGGCGGGGCGGCGCCGCGCTTCGGCCGCGACTATATCATCCCCGCGCCGTTCGACCCCCGGCTGATGGAGGTGGTGCCCGCCGCCGTCGCCCGCGCGGCGATGGAGACCGGCGTCGCCACCCGCCCGATCGAGGATCTCGACGCCTACCGCCAGAGCCTGAAGGCCAGGCTGAACCCCACCACCTCGGTGCTGACGGCGGCCTATGCCGCCACCCGCGCCGCGCCCAAGCGGGTGATCTTCGCCGAGGGCGAGGAGGAGGTGGTGCAGCGTGCCGCCGTGATGTTCCGCGACGGCGGCTACGGCACCCCGATCCTGGTCGGGCGCGACGGCGTGCCCGAGCAGCTGCGCGCGCTCGGCGTCGACAATCCCGAATCGATCGAGGTCCACAACAGCCGCAACTCGCCGCTCGTCGAGAAGATGGTCGACCTGCTCTACGGCCGGCTGCAGCGCCGGGGCTACATGCGGCGCGACTGCGAGCGGATGGTGAACCAGGATCGCCACGTCTTCGGCGCGCTGCTGCTGGCGCTCGGCGAGGCGGATGCGATGATTACCGGCGTCACCCGCCATTTCCGCCAGGTGCTGAACGACATCGACCTGGTGATCGATCCGGTGCCGGGCAAGTCGCCCTTCGGCATCCATGTGCTGGTGGGGCAGAGCCACACCGTGTTCATGGCCGACACCGCGGTGATCGAGCGGCCGACCGCCGCCCAGCTGGCCGACATCGCCGACCAGACGACGCAGGTGGCGCGGCGCATGGGCCACGAGCCGCGCGTCGCCTTCCTCTCCTACTCCACCTTCGGCAACCCGCCGGGCAACTGGCTGGCCAACATCCGCGAGGCCGTCGCCATCCTGGACGGGCGCGGCGTGGAATACGAGTATGAGGGCGAGATGGCGCCCGACGTGGCGCTCAACCCGAAGCTGGCGGCGCTCTATCCGTTCAGCCGCCTGTCCGGCCCGGCCAACGTCCTCATCATGCCCGGCCTGCAATCGGCCAACGTGTCGGCCAAGCTGCTGAAGGAACTCGGCGGCGACACGGTGATCGGCCCGGTGCTGGTCAACATGGCCAAGCCCGTCCAGATCGCCTCGATGACCTCGACCGCATCCGAACTGGTGACGCTGGCGGTGCTGGCGGCGGGGGGCATGGCGAGCTGAGGACACCTCGTGCTCCTGCTCAGGCAGGAGCCCAGGTGGGAAGGCCTGTCCGTTTACGCATACGTCCCCCAACTGGACTCCCGCCTTTGCGGGAGAACGGCTTGTGGGTGTCGAACCGCCTCACCCGTCCGGATTGTCCGCCGTCGGGCCGGCCGTGCCGGTGGCGCCGACGCGGCCGATATTGCCGAACAGCTCGCTGAAGAAGCTGGTGTGGCGGCCGAGCGTCGGGGTCGTCTTGCCGTAGGGGTTCACGCCGGCGATCGTCTCCAGCCCGGTGCGGTCGACGCGGGCGACGTTGCCGGCGCGATCGAAGCGCACCGCCAGCACCGTCTGCTCGACGGGGCGCGGCTGGCGGAAGGCGAACTGCCGGGTGTCGCGCGAGACGTAATACCAGGTCGTGTCGTCGAACTCGCCGGCGAAGCTCGGCCGGCCGAGCGTCTTGGTGACCGACTCGCGGTTGTCGACGCCGGCCTGGACCGAATCCGCCAGCGTCCGGTCGACGACGAAGCCCTGGTGGGCGCGGAACCGCCCGCATCCGCCGGCCGCCGCCGCCATGGCCGAAATCCCCGCCACCAGCGCCAGGCGCCGCCAACCGTCCGTCATCCAGTGTCTCCTCGGGGCCGCCGCCCTGTCGCGGCCGCCCCTCAACGCCATTGCATCGGCGCCCCCGCCGCTCAATATGCCGGGGCCGGCGCCCGGGCAAGGGCGCCGAGCCGGAGGTTCGCGCGCGTTCCCATGTCGATCCTGTCCCGCCTGTTCGCGCCCCGTGCCGACCGCGCCGCCATGGCGCCGCTCTATGCCGCCGCCGTCGCCGAGGCGCGGCGGCCGGGCTGGTATCGCGACGGCGGCGTGCCCGACACGCTGGACGGGCGGTTCGACATGGTCGCCGCGGTCCTGGCGGTGGTGCTGATGCGGCTGGACGATCTCGGCCAGGCGGGGCCGGCGGCCCGGCTGACCGAGCGGTTCATCGGCGACATGGACGCCCAACTGCGCGAGCGGGGGATGGGCGACGTCGTCGTCGGCAAGCATGTCGGGCGGATGGTGGCGGCGCTCGGCGGCCGGCTCGGCGCCTATCGCGCGGGTCTCGCGCCCGGCGGCGACCTCGACGAGGCGCTGCTGCGCAACCTGTGGCGGGGCGAGCGGCCGCCGGGCGGCACCGCGACGGTCGCGCGCGACCTGCGGGCGCTGGCGGCGCGGGTCGGCGCGCTGGCGCCGGCGGAGCTGCTCGCCGGGCGGCTGGCGTGACGGTGCCCGGCGAGATGGCGCGGCCGCTGCGGCTGGACCAGCTTGGCGAGGCGGCGCGGGCCGAGAGCGTGACCGCGACGCCCGGAGAACGGGCGGCGCTGGCCCGCCGTTTCGGCCTGATCGGCATCGAGCGGCTGGTCGCGACCGCCGAGGTGCGGCGCGCGGGCGAGACGGTGTTCGCCGCCGGCCGCGTCGAGGCCGACGTGGTGCAGGCCTGCGCCGCCACCGGCGTGCCGCTGGCGGTCGCCATCGCCGAGCCCTTCGCCCTCCGCTTCGCGCCGCGCGCCGCGCTGGACGCCGCCGGGGAGGTGGAGCTGGACGCCGGCGACCTCGATGTCGTGGCCTATGACGGCGGCGCGATCGATCTGGGCGAGGCGGTCGCCGAGACGCTGGCGCTCGCCATCGATCCGTTCCCGCGCGCGCCGGACGCCGACGATCGCCTCCGCGCGGCGGGGGTCATCGGCGAGGACGAGGCGGGGCCGTTCGCGGGACTGAAGGCGCTGCTGGAGGGGAAGTGAGGCGGCGGGCCGGACGGTGCGCCGTTCAGGCGTAGGGCGGCGCATCCAGCCCGGCGGGGCTTTGCGTGAACACCTCGCAGCCATCCGCCGTGATGCCGACCGAATGTTCGAACTGGGCCGACAGCGATCGGTCGCGCGTCACCGCCGTCCAGCCGTCGTCGAGCAGCTTCACGTCCGGCCGGCCGAGGTTTATCATCGGCTCGATGGTGAAGAACATGCCCGGCCGCAGCTCCGGCCCGGTGCCCGGCTTGCCGGCGTGGACCACCTCGGGCGCGTCGTGGAACAGGCGCCCCAGGCCATGGCCGCAGAAATCGCGCACCACGCCATAGCGGTTGGCCTCGGCGAAGCTCTGGATCGCGTGGCTGATGTCGCCCAGCCGGTTGCCGGGCCGCGCCTGGGCGATGCCGCGCATCATCGCCTCATGCGTCGCCTCGACCAGCTTCCTGGCCTTCAGCGGCACGTCGCCGATCAGGAACATGCGGCTGGTGTCGCCGTGCCAGCCGTCGAGGACGATGGTGACGTCGATATTGGCGATGTCGCCCGATTTCAGGACCTTCGCCCCCGGAATGCCGTGGCAGACGACGTGGTTGATCGAGATGCAGCTGCTTTTGGCATAACCGCGATAGTTGAGCGTCGCGGGCACGCCGCCGCGCCGCAGCATCTCCTCGCGCACCATGTCGTCGAGATCGCCGGTGGCGGCGCCGGCGACGACATGGGGGACGAGCGCGTCGAGCACCTCGGCCGCCGCCCGCCCGGCGCGGCGCATGCCGGCGAAGCCGTCCGCCCCATGCAGCTTGATCGCGCCGGTGCGCTCGACGATGGCCGCCTCGGCCGCGGAGACATAGCTGGTCATGGCCGGAACATAGCGCGTCGCGGCCGGCTTTGCGAGCCGTCGCGCGAGCCGCTATGCGGGGGCGCATGACCACCGAACCCGCCGCCGAACGCATCTGGACCGCAGCCCTCCTCGTCATCGGCGACGAGATCCTGTCGGGCCGGACCCAGGACCGCAACATCGCCCAGGTCGCGCTGTGGCTGAACCTCCAGGGCATCCGCCTGGCCGAGGTGCGGGTGGTGCCGGACGTGACCGTGCGGATCGCCGAGGCGGTCAACGCTTTGCGCGCGACCAACGACTATCTCTTCACCACCGGCGGCATCGGCCCGACGCATGACGACATCACCGTGGATGCGATCGCCGCCGCGCTCGACGTGGCGGTCGTCGTCCACCCCAAGGCGCGCGCCATACTGGAAGGCTATTACGCGACGCGCGGCGGGCTGAGCGACGCGCGGCTGCGCATGGCCCGCGTGCCGGAGGGGGCGGCGCTGATCGAGAACCGCATGTCCGGCGCGCCGGGGATCGCCATCGGCAACATCCGCATCCTGGCCGGCGTGCCGCATATCGCCGGGCTGATGCTGGAGGCGATGGCGGGCACGCTGGAGGGCGGCCGCCCGCTCCTGTCGCGCACGATCGGCTGCTGGGTGCCCGAAAGCGAAGTGTCGGAACTGCTGCGCGACACCGAGAAGGCCAACCCCGGCTGCCAGATCGGCAGCTATCCCTTCTTCCGCGACGGCCGGGTCGGCGCCAATTTCGTCGTCCGCTCGACCGACGCGGCGCTGATCGACGGTTGCCTCGCCGCACTGGGCGAGGGTTTGGCGAAAGCGGGGCTGGAGCCGGTCGCCGACGGGATTTGAGGTGAACGGCTCACCCGATTCGAGCCACCCCGGCACTCCATGTCCCACATCCTGATCGGCTGGGAACTGGGCGCTGCGCGCGGGCATATCGAGCGGATGCTGCGCGTCCACGATGCGCTGCTGGCGGCGGGGCACAGCGTCGACTTCGCGCTGCAACGGCTGGACGGGGTCGCCGCCGAACATCGCGCCATCCCCGGCCGGGTGTGGCAGGCGCCGCTGTGGCCGCGCCTGCTGGCCTCCACCGCGCGCATCCACGCCCGGCCGCCGGCGTCGCTCGCCGACATATTGATGCGGCTGGGGCTGGGCGAGCCGGGGGGGCTGGCGAGCCTCGTCGGCGGGTGGGAGGCGATGCTGGCGGCGAGCAGGCCCGACGTGGTGATCGCCGAATACGCCCCCGCCCTCCTGCTGGCGACGCGCGGGCGCGTGCCGGCGCTGGCGCTCGGCGGCGGCTTCGACACGCCGCCGGCGGACATGGCCCGCTTCCCCAGCCTCACCGGCGCGGCCGTCTCCGACGAGGCGCCGCTGGTCGCGCATGTCAATGCCGAGCTGGCCGGGATCGGCCGGCCGGCGGTTGCCGCGATGCCGGCGATCTTCGCCTGCGAGCGGCCCTTCGCGCTCGGCATCGCCGAACTCGACCCCTATCGGCAATGGCGCACGATCCCGATGGTGCCGCCGCTGGTCGAACTGCCGCTGCCCCCCGTCGCGCCGCCGCAGGGCGACGAGGTCTTCGTCTACTGGGGCGAGAAGACGCCCAGGTCCGTCGCGCTGTGGCGCGGGCTGGAACGGTCCGGCCTGACCGTGCGGCTGCACGTCCCGCGCCTGCATCCGCACCATGCCGGGGAGCTGACAGGGCGCGGTTTCCTCGTCGAACCGCGTCCGCTGCCTTTCGGCCGGATCAGCGGCCGGTCGCGGCTGCTGGTGAGCCACGGCGGCAACGGCTTCGTCACCACCGCGATGCTCCACGGCCGGCCGCAGGTGGCGGTCCATTTCGACTTGGAGAAGCGCAACAACGGCCTGGCCATCGACGCGCTGGACGTCGGCGCGCAGATGCCGCTGGGCGATTTCGATCCCGACGCCTTCGCCGCCGGCCTGCGCACCCTCCACGCCGACGATGCGCTGGCGGCGCGCGCGCTGGCGAACGCGCATATGCTGCGTGCCCGCTTCGCGGTGCCGACGGTGGAGCTGATCGCGCGCGCGGTGGGCGAGCTGGGCCGATGACGTGAAGTGCCCCGGATTCGGTCATTCCCGGATGAGCCGCAAGATACCCGCAAGCGGACTTGCATTCGGTTTGCGACACATGGCAGAGATCGTATCGCAACCGGAAATAGTCGTTACGATCAGATCACCGGCATGAACGGTGCGGATAGGAGAGCGGTCAATGAAAAGAGCATCCTTTCATTACAAGGTCCTGGACGCCGGCCTGGCGGCGGCTATGGCTCTGGCGATCGTGCCGGGCGCCCTGGTCGCGACCGAGGCTCGGGCGGCGCCGGCGCTGTCGTCGGCCCCGCTGCAATGCCGGACCTATATCGTCAGGGTGAAGCAGTTCGCCACCGATCTCGTCCGTCAATCGATCTGGAGCCAGCTCTGCTTCCGCGGGCAGCTCACCGCCGAAACGCCGGTGCAGCTCCTGCTCCACGGCGGCGCCTATAACCACACCTATTGGGATTCGCCCTTCAAGCCGGAGCGCTATTCCTACGTCCAGGCCGCGACGAAGCGCGGCTATGCGACGCTGAACGTCGATCGGCTGGGCTACGGGCAGAGCGATCATCCGGTCGCGACGACGCTCAACTTCGACGTGGCGGGCTACATCACGCACCAGCTCGTGCAGACGCTTCGCGCCGGCCTGCTGGGCCCGCGCTTCGCCAGGGTGATCCTGAACGGGCATTCGATGGGCGCGCTGACGGCGCAGAACGAGGCCGCCAACTACCGCGACGTCGACGGCCTGATCGTCAGCGGCATCGGCCACAATCTGAGCCCGCCGCCCGAGCAGCTGACCACCTTCACCCCCGCCGCCACCGATCCGAAGTTCATCGGCCAGCTGGCATTGGCCAGCTACCTGACGTCGCGGCCGAACGTCCGGATCGACGTGTTCGTCGCGAAGGGTTCCTACGATCCGGCGATCGTTCCGTTCGAGGAGGGCATCCTGAAGGACACCCTGTCGCCGACCGAGTTCCTCGCGCTGCCGATCGACACGAGCGACCAGTCCGACCTGACCCGCCGGATCACCGCGCCGGTGCTGTTCGCGCAGGGGCGCTACGACCAGATCTGGTGCACGCGCACCTTCGATTGCGAGACCGATCCGCAGGCGCTCAAGGAGCCGACCTACTGGAACCCCGCCACCTCGTTCAAGCGGATCGTGATCCCGGATGCCGGCCACTCGATCAACTCGAACCTGTCGGTGCAGACGTTCTTCGACGCGACCTTCACCTGGCTGGAGCAGCGCGGCCTGGCGCCGAGGTAATCGGCGCCAGGGTGACATCGTCCGGGAGAAGGCTTGAGGATCCGGTTCATGTTGTAGGCGCGATCAGGCGGGTGTGGTTTTCGTTCTTGCCGCGTCCCCGGTAACGGACGCGGGCAGCGCGTTGTGCGGCTTCTGCCAGCAGGTGAGCGGTGCGCTTGTTGAGACCGGATTGTGCCGAGCGCAAGGCGATGATCGACCGTTTGCACAGGCTGCCGGTGACGCGGCAAGTGCAACAGTCAGTATCAGCCGTGGCAGCGGATACTCTAAGCGCTATCCGGCCCCCCTTCCGGAGTGCCATGCGTCAGGCGGCCATTGCTCTTCTGGCGAGTTCGCAGTGTGACCAGATTTCGGAGA
>CAXTHU010000017.1:0-22792 GCA_964244125.1 uncultured Sphingomonadaceae bacterium | reverse complement strand
CAAGCTGATCGAGGGCATCTTCAAGGGCGAGACGATCAACACCCCCTCGATGCTCTGCGTCGAGGATTACATCCACGCGCTGGAATGGGCGCAGGCGGAGGGTGGGCTGCACGGCCTGATCGCGCGGGCCGACGCCAATGCCGCCGCGCTCGACGACTGGGTGGCGGCGACCCCCTGGGCGGCGCATCTCGTCGCCGATCCGGCGGTACGCTCCAACACCAGCGTCTGCCTCGCCTTCTCCGACGCGGTGCCGCTGGACGAGGCGGCGAAGGCCGCGCTGGTCAAGAAGATGGCGGCGCTGCTGGAGCAGGAGGACGCCGCCTACGACATCGCCGGCTATCGCGATGCCCCGGCGGGCTTGCGCATCTGGTGCGGCTCCACCGTCGACACCGCCGACATCGTCGCGCTCGGCCCCTGGCTCGACTGGGCCTTCCACACCGCGCGCGGCGCCTGAAGCCGTCTCCCCCTTGGGGAGAGGGTTGGGAGAGGGGAGTCCCTCGCATTCAATCACCAGGGCCGGGATGAGGAACTGCCCCTCTCCCCGGCCCTCTCCCCTGAGGGGAGAGGGAGAAGACAATCATGCCCAAAGTCCTCATTTCCGACAAGATGGATCCCAAGGCCGCGCAGATCTTCCGCGAACGCGGGGTCCAGGTGGACGAGATCACCGGCAAGAGCCGCGACGAGCTGATCGCCATCATCGGCGGCTATGACGGCCTCGCCATCCGTTCCTCGACCAAGGTGACCAGGGAGGTGCTCGCCGCCGCGACGAAGCTCAAGGTCGTCGGCCGCGCCGGCATCGGGGTGGACAATGTCGACATCCCCGCCGCGTCCGCCGCCGGCGTCGTCGTCATGAACACCCCCTTCGGCAACAGCATCACCACCGCCGAACATGCCGTCGCGCTGATGTTCGCGCTGGCCCGCCAGCTGCCCGAGGCGGACGCCTCGACGCAGGCCGGCAAGTGGGAGAAGAACCGCTTCATGGGCGTGGAGCTGACCTCCAAGACGCTGGGCCTGATCGGCGCCGGGAATATCGGCTCGATCGTCGCCGACCGCGCGCTGGGGCTGCGCATGAAGGTGATCGCCTACGATCCCTTCCTGACGCCGGAACGTGCGATCGAAATGGGGGTGGAAAAGGTGACGCTGGACGAACTGCTCGCCCGCGCCGACTTCATCACCCTCCACACGCCGCTCACCGATCAGACGCGCAACATCCTGTCGGCGGAGAACCTCGCCAAGGTGAAGCCCGGCGTGCGCATCATCAACTGCGCGCGCGGCGGCCTGATCGACGAGGCGGCGCTGAAGGCGGGGCTCGACAGCGGCCGCATCGCCGGCGCCGCGCTCGACGTGTTCGTCGAGGAGCCGGCCACCGCCTCGCCGCTGTTCGGCACGCCGGGCTTCGTCTCGACGCCGCATCTGGGCGCGTCGACCACCGAGGCGCAGGTCAACGTCGCCATCCAGGTGGCCGAGCAGATGGCCGACTTCCTCGTGTCGGGCGGCGTCACCAACGCGCTCAACATGCCGAGCCTGTCCGCCGAGGAGGCGCCGAAGCTCAGGCCCTACATGGCGCTGGCCGAGAAGCTCGGCAGCCTGATCGGCCAGCTGGAGGGCGATGCCGTCCGCGCCGTGTCGATCGAGGTCGAGGGGGCGGCGGCGGAGCTCAACCAGAAGCCGATCACCGGCGCGGTGCTGGCCGGGCTGATGCGGGTGCATTCCGACACGGTGAACATGGTCAACGCGCCCTTCCTGGCGCGCGAGCGCGGCCTGGACGTGCGCGAGGTCCGCCACGACCGCGAGGGGGATTACCACACGCTGGTCCGCGTCGCCGTCTCGACGCGGCAGGGCGACCGCTCGGTCTCCGGCACGCTGTTCGGCAACGCCGCGCCCCGCCTGGTCGAGATCTTCGGCATCAAGGTGGAGGCCGACCTCGCCGGCACGATGCTCTACATCGTCAACGAGGACGCCCCCGGCTTCATCGGCCGCCTGGGCTCGACGCTGGGCGAGGCGGGGGTGAATATCGGCACCTTCCATCTCGGGCGGCGGGATGCGGGCGGCGAGGCGGTGCTGCTGCTGTCGGTGGATTCGGAACTGGGGGATGATCTGCTGGCGACGGTGCGGAGCTTGCCGGGGGTAAGGGTGGCGAAGGCGCTGCGTTTCTAAGGCGGAACGGGTAAAGCCCTCTCTCCTCCGGGAGAGGGTTGGGAGAGGGGCCGACGGTGCCGAAGATAGACCCCCTCCTGAAGGCCCGCTCCCGTGAACTCAGAACGAACCAGACGCCTGCGGAAGCCGCCCTCTGGCGCATTCTCCGCGCCCATGACTTCGGCGGCGTGAAGTTCGTCCGCCAACATATTGGGAACCGTATATCGTGGATTTCGCCGCCCGTGCGCATAGCGTCACCATCCAGGTGGACGGGGATACACATGCGACGCGATCCGGCTATGACGCGGCCCGGACGACGTTCCTCGAAGAACAGGGCTACCGCGTGATCCGCTTCACGAATGCAGAGGTCATGGGCAATCCGGAGGGCGTGGCGCACGCGATTAGCGCAGCGCTCGCTTCTCCGTCGTCCCCTCTCCCAATCCTCTCCCCAAAGGGGAGAGGGCTTTGAGTTCGCTCCTCCCCGACGGTTTCCGCGACCGGCTGCCGCCCGATGCCGATACGCTCGGGCGGGTGCGCGGCGCGGTGCTGGGGGTGGCCGAGTTGAACGGCTACCTGCGCGTCGAGCCGCCGCTGGCGGAGTATGAGGACGGGCTGGTCGGGCGGCTGAAGGCGTGGCGGCCGCAGGATCTGCTGCGCGTCGTCGATCCGGTGTCGCAGCGGATGCTGGCCTTCCGGCCGGACATCACCGCGCAGGTCGGCCGCATCGCCGCCACCCGCCTCGCCCATCGCCCCCGGCCGCTCAGGCTCTGCTACGTCGGCCAGGTGGTGAAGGTGCGCGGCACCGATCTGGCGCCGGCGCGGGAGATGACGCAGGCCGGGGCGGAGATAATCGGCACCGATCATGTCGCCGCCGTGATCGAGGCGCTGCGCGTCGCGCTCGACGCGCTCGCCGCCGCCGGCGCGCGCGACGTGGCGGTGGACCTGACGTTGCCCGACCTCGTGCCCCTCCTCGCCGCCGGCCCGCTGCCGCTGCCCGCCGACCGGATCGAGGCGGTGCGGCGGGAGCTGGACGGCAAGGATGCCGGCGCGCTGCCGGCGCTGGGCGCGTCGGCCTATCTCCCCCTCGTCGCCGCCGCCGGCCCGGTCGACGAGGCGCTGGCCCGGCTGGCGACGCTGCCCGGCCATCGCGTCCTCGACAGCCGCCTCGCCGCCGTCCGCCAGCTGGCGGCCGCGATCGCCGGCCGCGCGACCGTCACGCTCGACCCGACCGAGCGGCACGGCTTCGAATATCAGAGCTGGATCGGCTTCTCCCTCTTCGCCGCCGGGGCGCGCGGCGAGGTCGGGCGCGGCGGCAGCTATGTCGTCGTCCATGGCGAGGGTTCGATGGAGGGGGGCACCGAGGAGCCGGCGGTCGGCTTCTCGCTCTATCTCGACGCCATCGCCGACGGCGCGGTGGATCGGGCGACGCGCGACCGCATATTCCTGCCCCACGGCACCCCGGCCGAGGCCGGCGCGGCGCTGCGGCGGCGCGGCCTCGTCGCGGTGGCGGCGCTGTCGCCCGCCGACGATCCGGCGGCGTCGGGCTGCACCCACATCTGGAACGGCGCCGATTGCGCCGCGATAAGGACGGACTGATGGCCAACGTGACCGTCATTGGCGCGCAATGGGGCGACGAGGGCAAGGGCAAGATCGTCGACTGGCTGGCCGCCCGCGCCGATGTCGTCGTGCGGTTCCAGGGCGGCCACAATGCCGGCCACACGCTGGTCGTCGGCGACCAGGTCTACAAGCTCTCGCTGCTTCCCTCCGGCATCGTGCGCGGCACGCTGTCGGCGATCGGCAACGGCGTCGTCCTCGATCCCTGGCACCTGGCCGGGGAGATCGCCAAGCTCAGGGCGCAAGGCGTCGCGATCACCCCCGACACCCTCCAGATCGCCGAGACCTGCCCGCTGATCCTTCCCTTCCATCGCGAGCTGGATGCGCTGCGCGAGGATGCCAGCGGCGCGGGCAAGATCGGCACCACCCGGCGCGGCATCGGCCCGGCCTATGAGGACAAGGCCGGGCGGCGGGCGATCCGGGTGTGCGATCTCGCCCATCTCGACGCGCTGGGGCCGCAGCTCGATCGGCTCTGCGCCCATCACGACGCATTGCGGCGCGGCTTCGGCGAGCCGCCGGTCGATCGCGCGCGGCTGATGGCCGATCTGGCCGCCATCGCCCCGAGCGTCCTGCCCTATGCCAGGCCGGTGTGGATGACGCTGGCCGAGGCGCGCGGGCGCGGGCGGCGCATCCTGTTCGAGGGCGCGCAGGGCGTGCTGCTCGACGTCGATCACGGCACCTATCCCTTCGTCACCTCGTCCAACACCATCGCGGGTGCCGCCGCCGGCGGATCGGGGCTGGGGCCGGCGGCGGCGGGCTTCGTGCTGGGGATCGTCAAGGCCTATACCACCCGGGTAGGCGCGGGGCCGTTCCCGACCGAACTGGACGACGCCGTCGGTCAGCGGATCGGCGAGCGCGGGCACGAATTCGGCACCGTCACCGGCCGCAAGCGCCGCTGCGGCTGGTTCGACGCGGTGCTGGTGCGCCAGGCGGTGGCGGTCTCCGGCGTCACCGGGATCGCGCTGACCAAGGTCGACGTGCTGGACGGGCTGGCGGAGATCCGCATCTGCACCGGCTATCGCGTCGCCGGCCGGACGGTGGACTACCTCCCGCCCCACGCCGCCGACCAGGCCGCGGTCGAGCCGCTCTACGAGACGATCGACGGCTGGGAGGGCTCGACCGCGGGCGCGCGGAGCTGGGCCGAGCTGCCGGCGCAGGCGATCAAATATATCCGCTGGATCGAGGAGCTGATCCACTGCCCGGTGGCGCTGGTCTCGACCAGTCCGGAGCGCGACGACACGATCCTGGTGCGGGACCCGTTCGCCGATTGAAGCGGCGTTCGTTTCAACGTCGAAAAGGTACGGCGCCGCCCGTCTCCGGGCGGCGCCGCTTGAACCTCGTCGATCAGCGCGGCTTCGGCTTAGCCTTCGACTTGCTGGTCGACGGCGCCTGATCGTCGGCGGTGGACATCGTGCTGTTGCTGTCCGCCGAAGGAGGAGCCGCCGCATCGGTTGCGGTCGCCGGATCGGTGGTCGGCGAGGTGGAGGTCGTTGCCGACGCGGGCGGCGTTCCCGGGGTCGTCGTAGAATCGGGCTGCGACATGGTATCGCCGCCCGGCGCGGGCGAAACGCTGCCGGGCGCCGTCGTGGTGGTCGTCGAGCTGCCGGTGGTGGGGCTGGTCATCTGCGCCAGGGCGGCGGCCGGCAGCATCAGTGCGGCGAGCGGAAGGATCATGCGCATCATAGTCTCCTGTGACGAGGCCGGCGGACCGGCTGTCGTGCCATCCGAAACGACGGCAGCGGGATGGTTAACGAGCGTGTCGGCCAGTGGTTGCGACCGACCGCCGTCGGTAAGGAACGGAACGGCCCGGAATCGATCGCCTGGAAATCGGATGTCGCGCCGGGCCTAGCCGCACTGGCCGCGATGGCGCAGCTTGTGGTCGGCCAGCACCAGCGCCACCATCGCCTCCACCACCGGCGCGGCGCGGATGCCGACGCAGGGATCGTGGCGCCCGGTGGTGGCGATCTCCGTCGCGCCGCCGTCGCGGTCGATCGTCGCGACCGGGGTCAGGATCGACGATGTCGGCTTCAGCGCCACGCGCAGGACGACGGGCTGCCCGGTCGAGATGCCGCCGGCGATGCCGCCGGCGTGGTTGGCGAGGAAGACCGGGCTATCCGCGCCCGGCCGCATCGGATCGGCATTCTCCTCGCCGCGCAGCCGCGCCGCGGCGAAGCCGTCGCCGATCTCGACCCCCTTTACCGCGTTGATCGACATGCAGGCGGCGGCGATGTCGGCGTCCAGCTTGGCGTAGACCGGCGCCCCCCAGCCGGCCGGCACGCCCGCAGCGACGCATTCGACGATCGCGCCGAGCGACGATCCCGCTTGGCGCGCGGCGTCGAGCGCGTGGCCCCAGCGGGCGGCGGCGGCGGCATCGGGGCAGAAGAAGGGGTTGCGGTCGATCTCGCCGTCGTCGAACCGGGCGGGGTCGATCGCGTCGCCGCCCAGTTCGACCAGATAGCCACGGATCGCCACTTCCGCCACCACCAGCCGCGCCACCGCGCCGGCCGCCACCCGCGCCGCCGTCTCCCGCGCCGAGGACCGCCCGCCGCCGCGCGGATCGCGCAGGCCGTATTTGGCGTCGTAGGCGTAATCGGCATGGCCGGGGCGATAGGCGCGCGCGACCTCGGCATAGTCCTTCGACCGCTGGTCGACATTGTCGATCATCAGGCTGATCGGCGTGCCGGTCGTGCGGCCCTCATGGGTGCCCGACAGGATGCGGACGGCGTCGGGCTCCCGCCGCTGGGTGGTGAAGCGCGAGGTGCCGGGGCGGCGCCGGTCCAGCCAGGGCTGGATGTCGCCCGCGGCCAGCGCCAGCCCCGGCGGACACCCGTCGACTATCGCGCCCAGCGCCGGCCCGTGCGATTCGCCCCAAGTGGTGAAGCGGAAGAGATGGCCGAAGCTGTTATGGCTCATGCGGCGTGGCGAGCGGATCGCGTCTTGTCGCCTCGCCCGGCAAGGATTCCTTCTATCGAGATATCCTCGTCCAGCTCATCCCAATGCAAGCCGCTGGGGCTGATCCAGGCTTTCGCACGATCCGCGGGCGATCCGTTGAGCAGTCGCGGATACCAGGCAAGCGGCACGCCGACCGTGCGACCGTCGTCGAGCCGGACCCACATATTAAGCTCGTCGAACCCGACGTCAGTCGCCTGAACTGAAATGCTCATTTTACGCCCTCTCGATCTCCGCTCGACGCGAGATCACCATACCGATGATCCAATGCTGGATACGAGTCTCAAAGCCGTGGCTATAGGCAATCCTCACATCCGGATAAAGCCAGAGCTTCGCGTCGCCCTTGCCGCGTTTCGCGACATGGACGTGGATGGGCTCGAGCGGCTCTCCTTCACGCGAGTAAAAGTGGAAGCGGAAGCCCCGATCGGTGAAAACGGCAGGCATCACTTGTTCCCGGGCACATCCATCACGCCAGCGCGATGTCCGGCGCGTCCTCCGCCTTCATGCCGATGACGTTGTAGCCGGCGTCGACATGGTGGACCTCGCCGGTCACCCCGCTCGCCAGCCCGCTAAGCAGGTACAGCCCGGCCCCGCCGACATCCTCGATCGTCACGTTGCGGCGGAGCGGCGCGTTCAGCTCGTTCCACTTCATGATGTAGTTGAAGTCGCCGATGCCGCGCGCCGCCAGCGTCTGGATCGGCCCGGCGGAGATCGCGTTGACGCGGATATTCTCCGGGCCGAGATCGACCGCGAGATATCTGACGCTGGCCTCCAGCGCCGCCTTGGCCACCCCCATCACGTTGTAATGCGGGATGACCTTCTCCGCGCCGTAATAGGTCAGCGTCAGCATCGCGCCCCCGTCCGGCATCATCGCCCGCGCGCGCCGCGCCACCGCGACGAAGCTGTAGGCGGAGACGTTCATCGTCATCAGGAAGTTGTCGAGCGTGGTGTCGTAGAACTTGCCGCGCAACTGGCTCTTGTCCGAAAAGCCGATCGCGTGGACGAGGAAGTCGATCGTCGGCCAGGTCCGGGCCAGCTCGGCGAAGCAGCGGTCCATGCTGTCCGCCTCGGCGACGTCGCATTCCACCAGCAGCGGCACGCCCAGTTCCTGCGCCAGCGGGCGGACGCGCTTCTCCATCGCCGCGCCCTGGTAGCTGAAGGCCAGCTCGGCGCCCTGCGCGCCGAGCGCCTTGGCGATGCCCCAGGCGAGCGAGCGATCGTTGGCGAGACCCATGACGAGCCCGCGCTTTCCCTCCATCAGACCGGCCACGTCCCCTCCCTCACTGCGCCACGGCCGCCTCCCTTACGCCGGTGTCGGGCTTGTCCGCCAGCGCGGCGTTCAGATGCGCGCCGACGACGATGCCGAGGCCGATGATCCAGAAGAAGAACAGCGCCACGATCGTGCCCGCCAGCCCGCCATAGGTGAGGTCGTAGCCGCCGAGCTGCGCCAGGATCAGCGGCAGCAACGCCGTCGCGCTGACCCACCATACGGTCGTCAGCAGCGCGCCCGGCCATTTGCGGCAGCGGCCATAGCGGTATTTCGACGGCGTCACCGAATAGAACAGCATGTAGAGCGCGCCGAACATGATGACGCCGGGGATCAGCCGCGACAGCCCGATCCACCCCGCCACCCCCTCGGCCCAGGGGAACAGCCGGTAGACGATCTGCTCGGCGGCGGTCAGCACGCCCTGGACCAGGAAGGAGAGCAGCGCCAGCACCACCGACCCGATGATGACCGCGACCGAGCCGAGCCGGTATTTCCAGAACGCCTGGCTGAACACCGTGCCGTAGGCGCGGCGGAAGATGTCGCGGATCGTCTCGATGAAGCTGCCGACGGTCCACAGCCCGACCAGCGCGCCCAGCCACAGCAGCGATCCGGTACGCGCCGCCAGCACATCGGCGATCGGTTTGGCGAGCAGGCCGGCGACGTCGGGCGGCAGGGTGTTCAGGAACGAGGCGACGGCGCGCTGGGTCTCGGCATTCTGGCCGAACACCGACGCCACCGCCGCCGCGACGATGAAGAACGGGAACAGCGTCAGCAGCGCCAGATAGGCGAGGTTGCCGGCATGGATGAAGCCGTCCGAATAGACGCCGACCGCAACGCGCTTCGCCACCTCGAACACGCGGCCGCCGGGGCCGAACCTGGACAGCCGGCGATCGACTCCCTCGCGCAGCCGTGCCCCACGCGCTTCGGGACTATGCGGTGAGATGTCCTGCAAGCCGGCGCCCTTCCGTGTCCCGCGCCTATACGCGCCGCCCAAGCCGGGGTTGCGTGGGATCTCTCCTGCGTTCCAGGGAGGGACCCGGCCGATCGCCACCGCCCGGCGCGCGCTTACACCTCGAGCGCCGCCCTCGGGTTGCGTCCACGGTCGCTCTCCCAGCCCTCGGCGAAGGCCTTCAGCGCCGCATCGTCCGGCGGCAGGTCGACGGCCAGCGTCACCAGCAGGTCGCCGCGCTTGCCGTCCTTGCCGTGGAAGCCCTTGGCCGGCACGCGGAACACCTTGCCGGAACTGGCGCCGGCCGGCACCTTCAGCATCACCGCGCCGTCGGGCGTCGGCACCTTGACGCTGGCGCCCAGCACCGCCTCGTCCAGCCGCACCGGCAGGTCCAGCCGGACGTCGTCGCCGTCGCGGGTGAAGAAGCGGTGGGGCTTCACCTCCACCGTCACGGTGGCGTCGCCCTGGCCGCCCGCGCCGGCCTCGCCCTGGCCGGCCAGCCGCATGGCGGCGCCGTTCACCGCGTCGGCGGTGATCTTCAGGTCGATCGCCTTGCCGCCGGCGAGCGTCACCCGCTGCGGCTTCAGCGCGGCGGCCTCCTCGAACGGCACGGCGAGGCGATAGGCGATGTCGGCGCCTCTCGCCGGGCGCGGGCGGGGGCCGGCGCCCGCGCCGAACGGATGCGGCCCGCCGCCGCGCTGCGCGCCGAACAGGCTGTCGAAGATGTCGGAGAAGTCGCCCGTGCCTTGGGGACCGCCGGCATCGAACCCGGCCGGCCCGCCGCGCGCGCCGCGAAAAGGTCCGCCGCCGGCACCCTGACCGCCGCCGAAGCCGAACGGCGCCTTGGGATTGCCCGCCTCGTCGATCTCGCCGCGATCATATCGCGCCCGCTTGTCCTTGTCGGACAGCAGGTCGTAGGCCGAGGTGACGTCGGCGAAACGGTCCGCCGCCCTGGGATTGTCCTTGTTCTTGTCGGGGTGAAGCTGCTTGGCGAGGCTGCGATAGGCCTTCTTGATCGTCGCTTCGTCGGCGTTACGCGCCACGCCCAGCTTCTGGTATAGGTCCATGCCCGTCCTGTCGCGCCCGAAGCGGCGCCGAACCGTTGCCGCCAGGCCACGGATATGAGGCAGGAGGGTGACGGATCAAGCCCTATCCGGGCACAAGCCCGGTCCTGCGGCGTTCGGGATCGTCATGGCCGTCTTCTCCTGCCCCTTCTGCCGCCAGCTGCTCCAGTTCGAGGCGAGCGTCTGCCAGAGCTGCGGCCATGGCCTGGGCTACGGCCCCGACCGCGACGCCTTCCTGTTCCTCGATCGCCCGGCCGGCGCGTGGACCGACGCGCATGCGCAGGCCGTTCCGGCCACCCCTTGCGCCAACGCCCGCTACGGCGCGTGCAACTGGCTGGCCGAGCCGGATGATCCGACCGGCCACTGCCGCGCCTGCCGCCACAACCGCATGATCCCCGACCTCACCATTCCCGGCGTGCTGGAACGGTGGCGCCGGATCGAGGCCGCGAAACACCGCCTGATCCGCACCCTCATCCAGCTCGGCCTGCCGCTGGAGACCAGGCGCGAGCGGCGCGACGGCCTGGCCTTCGACTTCCTCTACGACAGGACGGCCGAGCTGGGCTGGGCGCCGGCGCTGCCGACCGGCCATGCCGGCGGCCTCATCACGCTCAATCTGATCGAGGCGGACGACGTCGCGCGCGAGCGGATGCGGCGCGAGCTGGGCGAGCCCTACCGCACGCTGCTAGGCCATTTCCGCCACGAGGTCGGCCATCATTACTGGTCGCGGCTGGTGGAGCAGGGGCCGATGCTGGCCGAGTTCCGCGCGCTGTTCGGCGACGAGCGGACGAGCTATGCCCAGGCGCTCTTCGCCCACCACCGCAAGCCGCCGGCCGGCCCCGGCTGGAGCGAGACGCATGTCAGCGCCTATGCGACGGCGCATCCGTGGGAGGATTTCGCCGAGACCTTCGCCCATTTCCTCCACATCGTCGACACGCTGGCGACGCTGGCCGAGTTCGGCACGCGGATCGACCGGATGCCCGGCGCGGTGACGGCCATTCCGAAGGCGGTCGATCTCGATCCGTATGTCGCCGACACCGCGACGCTGGCGGACCGCTGGATACCGTTCGCCTTCGCGCTGAACGCGATCAACCGCAGCATGGGGCAGCCCGACCTCTACCCCTTCCGCCTGACGCCGGGCGTGGTGCTGAAGCTCGACTTCATCAACCGCATGTGCGCCGCTGCCGCCGGTCGGCCGCCGGCCGCCGACCAGGGCATCGCCGCGATGATCGCGACGCTCGGCCATGCGGTGGAGATGCCGGCGGGGTGACGGCGGTCCGGAGGATCAGGCCGCCAGCGCCGCGATCTGCCGCGCGGCATCGGCCAGCGCGGCCTCGCGCCGGTCGGGACCGACCGCGATCCCCTCGGCCGCCACGGCTTCGATCCGCGTCACGCCGATGAAGCCGAAGGCGGCACGCAGATAGGTCTCGGCGTGTTCGAACGCCTCCGTCGGGCTGCCGGGGCCGTAGAAGCCGCCCCGCGCGATGCCGAGGATCACGCGCTTGCCGCCGCACAGCCCCTCCGGACGACCGTCGGTGCCGTAGCGGAAGGTCTGGCCCGCGATCAGGATGCGGTCGATCCACGCCTTCAACTGGCTGGGGATGCCGAAATTGTAGAAGGCCACGCCGATGACGACCGTATCGGCGGCGAGAAACTCCCGTAGCGCCGCGCCGCCGATCGCGAGGTCGGCCTGAACTTCGGGCGCATGCCCGGCGGTCGGGTTCCGGGCCGCGGCGAGATAGCCGCCCGAAAGATGGGGCACCGGATCGGCCGCGAGATCGCGATAGGTGACGGCCGTATCGGCCGCCGCCGTCAGCCGGGCGACGATATCGGCCGACAGCCTGCGGCTGACCGAGTTCGGCCCGAGGATGCTGGAATCGAGATGAAGGACGGGCATGGCCGGGTCTCCGCTGGCATGGGTTCGTGCCCGGGCCATATGACTACCCGTCCCTCCCGCGCCAAGGAGGCGCGGAATTGAAACGACACCCGGCAGACCTGAACTTCGGCGACTGCTTCTCCTACGCGCTCGTCAAGGCGACCGGCGAACCCTTGCCGTTCAAGGGCAACGACTTCTCCCGGACCGATATCGAGCGCGCTTTATGACCATGCCGTCCGCAAGCGAGGGCGACAGCTGGAGGCCGACCCCACGAGTGTTCATTCCCACTCGATCGTTCCCGGCGGCTTGGAGGTGATGTCGTAGGTGACGCGGTTGATGCCAGCGACCTCGTTGACGATGCGGGTGGCGACGCGGCCGAGGAAGGCGGGGTCGAACGGATAGGCGTCGGCGGTCATGCCGTCGGTCGAGGTGACGGCGCGCAGCGCGCAGACGTTGTCGTAGGTCCGCCCGTCGCCCATCACGCCGACCGACCTGACCGGCAGCAGCACGGCGAAGGCCTGCCAGATGGCGTCATACAGGCCGGCGGCGCGGATTTCCTCCAGATAGATGGCGTCGGCGCGGCGCAATATGTCGCAGCGCTCGCGCGTCACCTCGCCGGGGATGCGGATGGCGAGGCCGGGGCCGGGGAAGGGGTGGCGGCCGACGAAGGCGTGGGGCAGCCCCAGTTCCTCGCCCAGCACGCGGACCTCGTCCTTGAACAGCTCGCGCAAGGGCTCGACCAGCGCCATGTCCATGCGTTCCGGCAGGCCGCCGACATTGTGGTGGCTCTTGATCGTCACCGACGGGCCGCCGGTGAAGGACACGCTTTCGATCACGTCGGGATAGAGCGTGCCCTGGGCCAGGAAATCGGCGCCGCCGATCCTGCGCGCCTCGTCCTCGAAGACGTCGATGAAGGTCCTGCCGATGAACTTGCGCTTGGCCTCCGGGTCGGTGAGCCCGGCCAGCCCGGCCAGGAACCGTTCCTCGGCATTCACATGGACCAGCGGGATGCCGTAATGCTCGCGGAACAGGCCGACCACCTGGGCGCCCTCGCCGGCGCGGAGCAGGCCATGGTCGACGAACACGCAGGTCAGCCGGTCGGCGCCGAAGACCTTCAGCGCCTCGTGGATCAGGACGGCGGCGACCGCGCTGTCCACCCCGCCGGACAGGCCGCAGAGGACGCGGCCCTCCTCGCCCACCTGGGCGCGGATGTCGGCCACTTTCGCCGCGCGGAACCCGGCCATGGTCCAGTCGCCGGCCAGCCCGCAGACGTGGCGGGCGAAGTTGGCGATCAGCCGCGCGCCGTCGGGGGTGTGGACCACCTCCGGATGGAACTGGACGCCGTAGAAGCGCCGCGCCTCGTCGGCGGTGACCGCGTAAGGCGCGCCTTGCGACACGGCGACGGGCGCGAAGCCGGGTGGCAGCGCATGGACCTTGTCGCCGTGGCTCATCCACACCTGGTGCCGCTCGCCCGGCGCCCAGAGGCCGTCGAACAGCGTCGAGGCGGCCGTCACCTCGACGAAGGCGCGGCCGAACTCGCCGCCGTCGCCCGAGACGACCACGTCGCCGCCGAGCTGCGCGCACATCGTCTGCTGGCCGTAGCAGATGCCGAGTATCGGCACGCCGGCGTCGAAGAAGCGCTGCGGCGCGCGCGGGCTGTCGGCGGCGGTGACGGAGGCGGGTCCGCCGGACAGGATGATGCCCCTGGGGGCCAGCCGGTCGAAGGCGGCGTCGGCGGCGTTGAACGGCGCGATCTCGCTATAGACCCCGGCCTCGCGCACGCGCCTGGCGATCAGCTGCGTCACCTGGCTGCCGAAATCGACGATCAGGATGCTGTCGTGGCGGCTCTCGTCGGTCATGCCGCCCGACTAGGTGGCGGGCGCGCGACTGTCCATCGGGCAGATGGCCGCGCTCAGCGCGCTGGCGCGGGCTCGGGCGCCGCTTCGCTGCCGAAGCGGATGTCGTCCACCCGGCCGGCGACGATGCTGCACGAGAAGCTGTCGCGGCCCGTGAAGGCACCCGGTTCGCCGCCGTCGCCGCGCCGGCCCGCATCCACCGTGCCGCGCACGCGCCAGCCGTCACCGAAACGATCGACCGCATCGATATCCTCGACCGTCCCGGCCGTCTCGTTCTCGATCCGCCGGGCGCACTGATCGACCGCCGCTTCCTCCTCCGGGTCGGCACCGCGATCCGCTTCGTCGCTGTCGCCGCGATCGCGCCCGCCCGCGCCGCCGATCGCGGCGACCAGCCCGCCGACGACGAGCCCGCCGACGATCGCGCCGAACACGCCGCCGCCATGCCCGTATCCGCGATGGCTCCAGCCGCCATGATACCCGCGTCCGCCCCAGCCGCGCGCTTCCGCGCCCGAGGGCGCCACCGCCCCGGCAAGGGCCGCCGCCATCATCGCCGCCGTCAGTATCCGCCTGGCCGTCATCGCCCTGTCCTCATCCGGTCGCGATCCCCGTCGCACGGACCCGCTGTCGCGGCCATGAACGGCGGCGTTGGTTAGCCAAGCGTTTACCTTTCGCCATTACGCCGGGATCGACCACGCCGTTCCCGGAGCCGCCATGCCGCGCCGTATCTGCTCGTTACTCGCCATGCTCCGCGAAGAGGTGCAGCATTATGCCGGGCAGAGCGCCGCCATCGCCGGGCGGACCAACCTCCTGGCGCTCAACGCCACGATCGAGGCGGCGCGATCGGGCGAGGCGGGCCAGGGCTTCGCGGTGGTGGCGCAGGAGGTGAAGGCGCTGGCGGGCCAGGCGCGCGGCAATGCCGATGCGTTCCGCGCCAACGTGCTCGACCGGCTGGGCACCGGCGCCCGCATCGCCGACGAGCTGGTCGCCGAGATCGAGGGGGCGCGGCTGGTCGAGCTGGCCCAGGCGATCATGCAGAACATCACCCGGTCGATCTCCTCGCGCTCGGTCGAGGCGCTGCTGCTGGCCAGCGACGCGCATATCGTCCGCGCGCTGGGCGAGGGCGATCCGGCGGCGGTGGCGGCGGCGACCGAGCGGCTGAGGATGATGGTCCGCATCGCCCCCTGCTACCTCAACGTCTTCGTCGCGGATGCCGGCGGCGACATCGCTCTGTCGGCGCATGAGGCGCAGCGGATGCGCGGGCTGAACGTGAAGGACGCGTCGCAATATAACCGCGCCATGGCCAGCACCGCGCCCGACGCCTGGTATACCGACCATGTGTGGCTGAACCCGTGGTCGGACAATCGCGCCGTGCTGGTCTTCGTGGCGCCCGTCCGGCACGAGGGGCGGTCGGTCGGCGTCGCCTATCTGGAATATGACTGGCAGGACCAGGTCGCCGCCCTCCTGCACGGCAGCCTCGGCGGCGGCAGCCGGCAGGGGCGCACCGCGATCAGCATCGTCGATGCCGCGGGCGCCGTCCTCGCCACCACCTCCGACCGGCGCTTCGGCGACATCATGGCGCTGGCGGCGTCGCCGCCCGGCGGGTTGGAGACGCAGGCCGGCGCCATCGTCGCCCAGGCCGAGTCGCACACCTCCTTCGGCTTCGACGGCATGCGCCTGCGCTGCGTCATCGAGCAGCGGCTGCCGGGCCAGGAAGAGATCGCCGCCTCGCTGGGCCAGACCCGCAAGGCGGCGTGAGGGAGGGGTCTCCCCGAGAACCGAAGTCATTTCGAACCCGATCGGCACTTATCCCTTTCGGACACGGATGGAGCCACACTCTTCCATCTACGAAGGGGGAGCAAGCGCCGGCGAGGTCGCCGCTACTCCGGCACCGCCAGCCCCGACCATTTCGCCGCGAAGGCCCACAGGTCGGCGATCTCGGCGATGGCCTTGTCGGTCGGCTTGCCGGCGCCGTGGCCGGCGCGGGTCTCGATGCGGATCAGGTGCGGCCTGTCGCCGACATCGGCCGCCTGCAACGCCGCGACATATTTGAAGCTGTGCCCCGGCACGACGCGGTCGTCGGTGTCGGCGGTCGTCGCCAGCACCGGCGGATAGGCGGTGCCGCCGCGGATGTTGTGATAGGGCGAATAGGCGCGCAGCACCCGGAAATCCGCCGCCTTGGCCGGATCGCCGTAATCGTCCGTCCAGTAGCGGCCGGCGGTGAAGCGGTTGAAGCGCAGCATGTCCATCACGCCGACCTGCGGCAGCGCGGCGGCCCACAGATCGGGCCGCTGGTTCACCACCGCGCCGACCAGCAGCCCGCCATTTGATCCGCCGCGCGCGACCAGCGCCGAGGCGATGCCGGACGCCTTCAGATACTCGCCCGCGGCGATGAAGTCGTCGAACACGTTCTGCTTGTTGGCCAGCCGCCCGCCGTCGTGCCAGGCGTTGCCGTATTCGCCGCCGCCGCGCAGCGAGGCCTGGGCATAGACCCCGCCCAGTTCCATCCACGCGAGGTTGGCGGGCGAGAAGGCGGGCGTCAGCGACACGTTGAACCCGCCATAGCCGTAGAGCAGCGTCGGCGCGCCCTTCGCCAGATCCAGCCCCTTCCGGTGGACGACGAAGAGCGGCACCTTCGTCCCGTCCCTCGACGCGAAGAAACGCTGCTCGACGACGTAATCCTCGGGCGAGAAGCCGACCCTTGGCGCGGTGAAGACGGTGGCGCGGCCGGTCGCCATGTCGAGCCGGTAGACCGCCGCCGGCCGGTTGAAGCTGGAAAAGCTGTAGAAGGCCTCCTTGTCCGACTGCCGGCCGGCGATGCCGGCGATGGTGCCGATGCCCGGCAGCGCGACCTTGCCGAGCGGCTTGCCGGCCGGATCGAACAGCCGCGCCTCGCTCTTCGCGTCGACCAGATACCGGCCGACGATCCGCCCGCCGATCAGGCCGGCGCTCTCCAGCGTCGCCTTGTCCTCCGGGACGACCGTCACCGGCTCCGGCGAGGCCGTGGCGACGTCCAGCGTCACCACCCGCTGGCGCGGTGCGCCCTCATCGGTCACCAGCCAGAAGCGGTCGCCCTCCGAGCCGGCGACGGTCCAGCCGTTCTTCAGCCCGGTGAACAGCCGGCGCGGCGGGGCGGCCGGGTGCTTCGGGTCGATGAGCGTCAGGTCGTTGCGCGGGTCGGTGCCCTCGTAGGTGTAGACGACCAGCCAGCGGCCGTCCTCGGTCTCCGCGGCGCTGTGGCCCCAGGTCGGATGGTCGGGCGTCGCGTAGAGCAGCCGGTCGGCCGACTGCGGCGTGCCGAGGCGGTGGAAATACACCCGGCTGTTCAGGCTGACCGCCTGGTAGGTCGCGCCGGCCGCCGGTTCGGGAAAGCGGCTGTAGTAGAAGCCCGATCCATCCTTCGTCCAGGACGCGCCGCCGTTCTTCGACCAGCGCACCTCGTCGGGCAGCACCTGGCCGCTGGCGACGTCCAGGACGCGGATGGTGCGCCAGTCGGTGCCGCCGTCCTGCACGGCATAGACGATGCGGCACCCATCCTCCGACGGCTCCCATTCGGCGAGCGCGGTGGCGCCGTCCTTCGCCCAGAGATTCGGATCGATCAGCAGCTTGGCCGCGCCGCCGCCATCGCGGACGTATAGCACCGACTGGTTCTGGAGGCCGCTGTTGCGCATGTAGAACATGCGCCCGGCACGCTGGACGGGGACGCCGAACCGCTCGTAATTCCACAGCTTCGTCAGCCGCGCCCTGATCGCCTCGCGCCCGGGCAGCGTGGCGAGATAGGCGCCGGTGGCGGCGTTCTCGGCATCGACCCAGGCGCGCACCGCCGGATCGTTGCGCACGTCCGTCTCCAGCCAGCGATAGGGATCGGCGACCCGTTCCCCGAAATAGCTGTCGACCGTGCCGCCGCGCGGCGCGGCCGGATAGGCGGGAGCGGACATGGCAAGGAGACTCGCGAGGAGGATCATGGGCCGGCTTCCGGAAAGGCGGGCCTCGAGGATAGCCGCGCCCGCGCGTCCCGGGAATCCCCAAATCGTCACTACAGCCTAGAAGTCGATCGCCATGCCCTTGCTTTCCCAGTCGCCGTAGCGGACCGGATCGAGGCCGTCGCGGCCGCCGGATTCGGGGGCGGCGGCGATCGGCCGCGGCGCGGGCACCGGCGGGCTCTTCGACAGGTGGGCCGGGGGCACGAGGCCGGCGGGTCGTTTCGTCGCGCGGATCGGTTCGGTCATTGCGCTGGCCTTTCCTCGCCCCCCGCGCCACATCGCCCCGATGGGCGCCCCGAACAAGAGCCAGGCCGCGAGCCGCGACGAAAAGATCGAGCCGGCCGGCACCGAGACGCGGCGCGCGGCGATGCGGCTGATCGACGCGGTGCTCAGGCGCGGGCTGCCGCTGGAGGGCGCGCTGGACGTCGCCACCCAGCATCTGCCGCTCACCGCCGACCGCGCCCACGCCCACGCCATCGCCGCCGAGAGCCTGCGCCGGCTGACCGATCTCGACCGGCTGATCGACGGCCACACGCCGCAGCCGCTGCCGCCCGACGCCAAGGCGCGCACGGCGCTGCGCATCGCGCTGGTCCAGGCGCTGGCGCTGGCGACGCCGCCGCATGCCGCCATCGCCACCGTGCTGCCGCTGGTCGACGGCGGTCCGCGCCGGCTGGTCCACGGCGTGTTCACCGCCGTGATGGCGGCGGGCGCGACGCTGCCCGAGCCGCCGGCGCTGCCGCCCGCGGTGACGAAGCGCTGGCGCAAGCGCTATGGCGGGCAGGCGGTGCGCGACGCGCAAGGGGTGGCGGCGCGGCCGCCGCCGCTCGATCTCGCCCTCGCCGATCCCGCCGCCACGGCCGGCTGGGCGGCGCGGCTGGGTGGCGAGAGCCTGATGCCGGGCCATGTCCGCCTGCAACGGGGCCGGGCGGTGGCGAATCTCGACGGCTATGCGGAAGGGGCGTGGTGGGTGCAGGACGTCGCCGCGCAGTTGCCCGCGCGGCTGCTCGGGCGCGGGCCGGGCACGGCGCTCGATCTGTGCGCCGCGCCGGGCGGCAAGGCGATGCAGCTGGCGGCGGCCGGGTGGGCGGTGACGGCGCTCGATTCGTCGGAGGGGCGGCTCCACCGCATGGCGGAGAACCTGGCACGCACCGGCCTTGCCGCCACGCTGGTGACGGCGGACCTGATGGAATGGGCGCCGTCCGTGCCCGCCGACGCGCTGCTGCTCGACGCGCCCTGTTCGGCGACCGGCATCTTCCGCCGCCACCCCGACGTGCTGCACCGCGCCGGCCCGCTCGCCATCGCGCGGGCGGCCGAGACCCAGGCGGCGATGCTGGCGCGGGCGGCGGACTGGGTGCGGCCGGGCGGGCGGCTGGTCTACGCCGTCTGCTCGCTGGAGCCGGCCGAGGGCGAGGCGGTGGCCGACGCCTTCCTCGCCGCCCGCGCGGATTACGTACTGGAGCCGGTGACGGCGGACGAGCTGCCCGCCGGGCTGGCACCCGCCGCCGGCCGGCTGCGCGTGCCGCCGGGGGCGCTGGCGGCCGTGGGTGGCGCGGACGGCTTCTTCGCCGCGCGCTTCCGCCGGCTTGATGCGGCGTGACGAGACGCTAAAGCCCGGCCATGACCGACACCGTGAAGATCACCCGCGCGCTCCTGTCCGTGTCGGACAAGGCCGGGCTGGTGCCGCTGGCCGAGGCGCTGGCGCGGCATGGGGTGGAGCTGGTCTCGACCGGGGGGACGGCGGCGGCGCTGCGCGAGGCGGGGCTCGTGGTGCGCGACGTGGCCGACCTGACCGGCTTTCCCGAGATGATGGACGGGCGGGTGAAGACGCTGCACCCCGTGGTCCACGGCGGGCTGCTGGCGGTGCGCGACGATCCGGCGCATGGCGCGGCGATGGCGGCGCACGGCATCGCCGCGATCGACCTCGTCGTGGTCAACCTCTATCCCTTCGTGGAGACGGTGGCCAGGGGCGCGGCGCGGCCCGAGATCGTCGAGAATATCGACATCGGCGGCCCGGCGATGATCCGCTCGGCGGCCAAGAACCATGCGTTCGTGACGGTGGCAACGGACCCGGCGGATTATCCCGCGCTCGTCGCCGAGCTGGACGCCAACGGCGGCGCGACGACGCTTGCCTCGCGCCGGCGGCTCGCCGCGCGCGCCTATGCCGCCACCGCCACCTACGACGCGATGATCGCCAGCTGGTTCGCCTTCGCCGATCAGGGCGAACGCTTTCCGCCGACGCTGCCGCTGATCCTGACCGGGCCGGTGCCGCTCCGCTATGGCGAGAACCCGCACCAGCAGGCCGCCTTCTATTCCCATGCCGGGCCGTCGATCGCCGGCATCGGCCAGGCGCGGCAGGTGCAGGGCAAGGAACTCAGCTACAACAACTACGCCGATGCCGACGCCGCGCTGGAACTGGTCGCCGAGTTCCGCGACAGGCCCGCCTGCGTGATCGTGAAGCACGCCAACCCTTGCGGCGTGGCGACCGGCGATACGCTGGGGCAAGCCTATGCCGCCGCCTTCGCCTGCGACGGCGTGTCGGCCTTCGGCGGGATCGTCGCGGTGAACCGCCCGCTCGACGGGCCGACGGCCGAGGCGATCGTCGGCGTCTTCACCGAGGTGGTGGTGGCGCCCGATGCCGATGCGGCGGCGCTCGCGGTGTTCGCGGGCCGGAAGAACCTCCGCCTGCTGCTGACCGGCGCGCTGCCCGATCCGGCGCGTGGCGGGATGGCGGTGCGGTCGGTGACCGGCGGCTGGCTGGTCCAGTCGCGCGACGGCGGGATGCCGGGCGATCTGACGGTGGTGACCCGGCGCGCGCCGACGCCGGCCGAGCTGGCCGACTGCCGCTTCGCCTGGACCGTGGCCAAGCATGTCAAGTCCAACGCGATCGTCTATGCCAGGGACGGCGCCACCGCCGGCATCGGCGCGGGGCAGATGAACCGGCTGGAAAGCGCGCGCATCGCCGCGTGGAAGGCGCGCGACGCGGCCGATCGGGCCGGCTGGACTAGCCCGCGCACGATCGGCGCGGCGGTCGCCTCGGACGCCTTCTTCCCCTTCGCCGACGGGCTGATGGCGGCGGTGGAGGCCGGCGCCACGGCGGTGATCCAGCCGGGCGGATCGATCCGCGACGCCGAGGTGATCGAAGCCGCCGACGCGGCCGGGCTGGCGATGGTGTTCACGGGAATGCGGCATTTCCGGCATTGAGCGGATGCGCCCGCGATCGTGTTGGGGCGTTGCAACAATCCCTGAGACGAAGCTGCTAAAACTCCATCTCGACAGCCGCCGTCCCAGCGGTCGGCCGTACCATGGCGGCGAAGGCGGCCGTCTGATCCTTTTGCGGCATCGGAGAAGTCGGTGACGGACGATGTGGCCTACAAGATCATGACCGCGGACCAGTGGACGGTGCTGTCGGGCGAGGGGCGGTTCGAGGGGGCGCCGGTGGACCTGGCCGACGGCTACATCCACCTGTCCGCCGGCCCCCAGGTCGCGGAGACGGCGGCGAGGCATTTCGCCGGGCGGGACGGGCTGATGCTGGTCGCGGTGGACATCGCGGCATGCGGCGCGGCGGTGCGGTGGGAGGTGTCGCGGGGCGGGGCGCGGTTTCCGCATCTGTATGGGGTGCTGGCGATGGAGCGGGTGCTGTGGGCCGGGGCGATGCCGCTGGGGGAGGATGGGCGGCACGTAATCGCCCTCTCCCCGCCGGGGATGGGGTTGGGAGAGGGGACGAGGTAGCGATTGCGGGCATCGCCCGTGGGATCGCCCGGCTCCTCCCCCAGCTTTTTCCCCGAAGGGCGAAGGGGCGTCACGCCGCCTCGTCCACCTCTGCCGGCCGCCCCCGTTCGGCCGAGGTCACCGCGTCCGCCGCCCGCAGTCCCGCCAGCACGCGCTCCAGCTGGGTGACGTCGCGCACCTCCAGGTCGACGCGGAAGGTGTGGAACTGGGTGTCGCGGTGGACGAGCGCCAGGTTCAGGATGTTGGCGCCGTGGGTGCCGAAGATGCCGGCCATCGCGGCGAGCGAGCCGGGCTGGTTCTTCACGATCACGATCAGCTGCGCCACCGCGCCGTCCGCGTCGTCGCCCCAGGACAGGTCGACCCAGTCGCCGTCCTGCCCCGCCGCCCCGTCCTGCCCCGCCGCCCCGTCCTGCGCCGTGGCCAACGTCGGGCAGTCGATCGTGTGGACGTCCACCCCCTCGCCCGGCCGGCGCAGGCCGACGATGCGGTCGCCGGGCAGCGGGTGGCAGCATTCGGCGAGGTGGAGGGCGACGCCCGGCGTCAGGCCGCGGATCGACACCGGCTTGCGCGGACGGCTGGGCCGCGG
The DNA here is from genome assembly GCA_964244125.1 of uncultured Sphingomonadaceae bacterium. Lineage (GTDB taxonomy): Bacteria > Pseudomonadota > Alphaproteobacteria > Sphingomonadales > Sphingomonadaceae > Solisphingomonas. The sequence continues at coordinate 789 of CAXTHU010000017.1, read as the reverse complement.
CGGCGGCGCGCCGATCGCGCCGGCGCCGGCGCCCGGCATCAGCGCCTCCATCACCGCGGCATCCTCGATCGTCTGGCGGGCGATGGCGATCATCAGCGCCGGCTCGTCGGCCAGATGGAGCCGCTTGCAGGCCTGCTTCACCGCCTCCGGCCCCGGCGGCGCCGGCAGCCGCGCGACGATCTCGTCGAAGAACTTGCGGCCGAGCGCCACCGTCTCGTCGCGCTCTTTGTGGCGGACGAAGCGGCGCAGCGCGGCGCGCGCCTTGCCGGTCACGACGAAGCTCAGCCAGCCGGGCTGCGGCTGCTGCGCCGCCGATTTCAGGATCTGCACCTGATCGCCATTCTGGATCGCGCTGCGCAAGGGGACGACCCGGCCGTTGATCTTGGCGCCGACCGTCTGGTCGCCCAGCCGGCTGTGCAGCGCATAGGCGAAGTCGACCGGGGTGGCGTCCTTGGGCAGCTGGATCAGCTCGCCCTTGGGGGTGAAGGCGAAGATGCTGTCCTGATACATCGCCATGCGGGTATGTTCGAGCAGCTCCTCCGGGCTGTCGGCATGGTCGAGGATCTCGACCAGGTCGCGGATCCAGCGCGCCTGGCCGCCGCCCTCGCCATCGGGCCGCAGCCCCTGCTTGTAGGCCCAGTGCGAGGCGAAGCCGTGTTCGGCCTGGGCGTGCATCCCGGCCGAGCGGATCTGCACCTCGACCCGGGCGGTATCCTTGTGGATCACGGCGGTGTGGAGCGAGCGGTAGCCGTTGCGCTTGGGCGTCGAGACATAGTCCTTGAACCGCCC
>CAXTHU010000016.1:0-22821 GCA_964244125.1 uncultured Sphingomonadaceae bacterium | reverse complement strand
GCGTGCCGCAGGCGATGATCGTCGGGCCGGCATGGTTCATGCCGACGAACGAGGCGTCGTGGGTGGAGGGCGCGCCGGCGCGGGCATATTCCTCGAACCAGACGATCTGCTCGTGGACCGAGAGGCCGCGCCCGCCATATGCCTTGGGCCAGGTGATCCCGGTCCAGCCGCCGCCGGCCTGCCGCTTCTGCCAGTCGAGCGCATGGTCGCGCGACCCGGCTCCGTCCTCCGGCGACGGCCCGGCCGGCACGTTCGCCTCCAGCCAGGCGCGCGCGCGGGCGCGGAACGCTTCGATCGTCTCGGTCATGCCGCCAGCCCCCACGCCGCCTCGGCGGCGGCGCGCGCCTGCCCGCTCGATCCGCCGAGTTCGCCGAGCAGCGCGCGCAGGCGATAGGTCCAGAAATGCAGCGGGAACTCCAGCGTCAGTCCCATCGCGCCGCAGAACTGGTGCAGGTCGTAGGTGAACTGGGGGATGCGGTCCTGCGCGAAGCCGGCGGCGATCGCCGCATCCGCCTCGCCGTCCGACCAGGCGGCGCGCAGGGACAGCCAGCGGGTCGACTGCGCCGTCTCCGCCGCCATCGCCATGCGGTGCTGGATCGCCTGCATGCTGCCGAGCGGTCGGCCGAAGGCGACGCGGTTGTTCACATGATCGAGCACCTGATCGATCGCCGCCTGCATGCAGCCCGCCGCCTCGGCCGCCAGCGCGATGCGCCAGCGGCGGCGGAGCGGGGCGACATCGTCGATCCGGTGCGCCGCCAGCCCGTCGAGCGTCTCCAGCCTACCATAGGGATAGGCGAGCAGCGTCTCGACCGGCACGACGCGCGCCGGGTCGATCTCCACCGCCAGCGCATGGTCGCCGCGATCGACCAGCAGCAGTTGCGCCAGCGGCAGGTAGCGCGCCGGCGCGGTGCCGTCGCCCGCCGTCAGCGCGACCGGGCGCGTACCCGCGGCGACGCCCAGCGCCGGCGCCACCAGGGCGGATGCCGCCGCCTCGACGACGCGCGGCAGCCGCGCCAGCCGCTCGACCACCAGCGCCGCGTCGAGCGGGCCGAACCCCTCCTCGCGCGCGATATCGAGGAAGCCCGATCCGGCCAGCGCCGCGTCGAGATCGCCGGCATAGGCGGCGACCACCGGCTCCTTCGGCGCCTCGACGGCGAAGCTGTCGATGAGCTGGTCGAGCCCCGACAGGATGCTCGCCTGGTCTTCGGTGAGGGCGAAGTTCATCGGCGCGGCTCCCCCGGCATTTCCAGCCAGCGCCGCGCCGCCAGGTTGAGCTGGATCTCCGCCGCGCCCGACGCCACCCCCGCCGCGATGGCGCGCTGGTGGTGCGCCTGCTGCATCGGATCGGCGCCGAGCAGCCCCTCGGGCAGATATTCGGTCATGAAGTCGTTCACCCCGTTGTCGGCGCGCACCACCGCCCAGCGCGCGAGGCTGCCGAACGCATCGGGCGCGGCGTCCTGCGCCTTGCCGTCGACGACGCGATAGACCAGCATCCGCGCCGCCTCGCACAGCATCAGCGCGCGGCCGGCGCGGTCGCGCACCACCGGATCGTCCCAGCGCCCGTCGGCCTTGAGCGTGGCGACCGCGCGGTCGAGCGTGCGGCGCGAGAATTCGTAGCGCGGGATGCCGACGCGCTCGTTCTGCAGCACCGAATTGATGATCTCCCACGCCTGCCCCTCGGCGCCGAGCCGGTCGCCCTCGGGGACGAACACGTCGTCGAAGAACAGCTCGTGGATGTCGCCCTCGCCGATCAAGGCGGCGATCCGCTTCACCTGGATGCCGGGCGAGCGCATGTCGGTCAGCAGGATGACGATGCCGGCCTTGCCCGCCGGCCCGCCGTCGCGCGGCGGCACGCGCGCGAGCAGGAAGCAGGTGTCGGCATGGCCGGCATAGGAGGTCCACACCTTCGCGCCGGTGACGCGGTAGCCGCCGTCGACCGGCACCGCCTGGGTGCGCAGCGCGGCGAGGTCCGATCCGGCCGAGGGCTCGGAGAAGCCCTGGCACCAGATCGCGTCGCCCGCGCGGATCGGCGGCAGGTGGCGGTCGAGCTGCGCCGGCGTGCCGTAGCGCATCAGCACCGGGCCGACCCAGTTGACGTTCATATACTGCGCGCCGCGCGGCTCGCCCGCCGCCCATACCTCCTCGCCGAGGATGAACTGGAGCCACACCGGCATGTCCGCGCCGCCCTGGAGCGCGGGCCAATGCGGGATCAGCAGGCCCTCGTCCGCCAGCACCTTGCAGAAATGGCGCGAATATTCGGTCTGCACGTCGCTGCCCGGGCCGTGTACCGCGATGCCGTCCCAATCCGCCGGCAGTTCGCGCGCCAGCACGCCCCGGACGCGCGCGCGGTGCGCCTGCTCCTCCTCGCTCCAGCCGAACTCCATCGTCAGCTTCCCATGTCCTGCGCCGCCAGCGCCTCGCGGATGCGATGCTTCAGCACCTTGCCGGCCGCGTTGCGCGGCAGCACGTCGCGGATCGCCACCTGCTCGGGGATCTTGAAGCGGGCGACATGCCGCGCGTCGAGGAAGGCGCGGAGTGCGGCGACGTCGGGCCGGGCATCGCCGCGCGGGACGATCACCGCGCAGGCGCGCTCCCCGGTGCGCGGATCGGGCAGGCCGACGACCGCGATCTCGGCGATGTCGGGATGCTCGGCCAGCATGTCCTCGATCTCCTTGGGGGCGATGTTCTCGCCCTGGCGGATGATGATGTCCTTGGCGCGGCCGGTGACGACCAGATAGTCGCCGTCGACCAGCCGGGCGAGATCGCCCATCCGGAAATAGCCGTCGGCGTCGAACGCCTCGCGCTCGTCCTCGGTCCAGAGATAGCCGACCAGCATCTGCGGTCCCCGCGCGCAGACCTCGCCGTCGCCGCCCGCGCCGGTCGGCCCCAGCCGCACGTCGGCGATGCCGATGCGGCCGTCGGTGTCGGCGGCATGATCGATGTCGCCGCGCGCGGTGGCGCCCACCGTCGTCACCGGCACCTCGGTCGATCCGAACACCCGCGTGACGATGCAGCGCTTGAAATAATCCGCCGCTTCGCGGATCAGCGACGGCGGCACCGAGGCCCCGCCGCAGATGAACACCTTCAGGTCGGGCAACCGCGTGCCCGCCCGCCTGGCGGCGGCGAGGAGCTGTTCGAGGAACGGCGTCGCGCCCGCCATATGCGTGCAGCGCTCGCGCGCCATGACCGCGACCGCCGCGTCGGCGTCCCACAGGTCCTGGAGGATCGCCGCCGTGCCGAACAGGAACGGCAGCTCGAACGCGTAGATCGACCCGCCGATATGGCTGACCGGCGAGGGCACGAAGAAGCGGTCGCCGGGCTCGACCAGCCAGTGGCGGTGGATCTGGCCGACCAGCGCGTGGATCGAATTGTGGCTGTGCATCACCCCCTTGGGGCGGCCGGTGGTGCCCGAGGTGTAGAGGACCATCTTGACGCTGTCGGGATCGACCCGCGGCAGGTCGACGGGCGTCGCCGGCGGATCGAGCAGGGCGGCATAGGTGGTGTGCCGCCCGGCCTCCCCCCGCAGCACGACCACCTCGGGCGCGTCGACCAGGCCGGCGTTCACCCGCTCCATCATCGCCGGATAGTCGTGCCCGCGGAAGCTCGCCGGCACGAAGATCATCCGGCTGCCGATGTCGCCGAGCATGAAGGACAGCTCGCTGTCGCGCAGCGCCGGGACGATCGGATGCGCGACCAGGCCGGCGAGCGTCGCGGCGAGATAGATCACCGCCGCCTCGTGCCAGTTGGGCAGCATGAACGACACCACCGCGCCCGGCGCCAGTCCGCGCGCCAGCATCGCCTGCGCCACCGTGGATGCCTCGGCATGGAGCGTCGCGGCGTCGAGCCGGCGGACGCCGTCGGCGACCAGCAGCCGTTCCGGCGTGTCGCCGGCGACGCGCGCGGCGACTTCGGCGATCGTCTCGTCCACCCACCAGCCGCCGGCCCGCGCGGATGCCGCGCGCGCCTCGTCCCAGCGGAACGACCAGCCGTGGAGGGTCCTGCGCGCCGCCATCCGCTCAACGCAGATCGTCGGCGGCTTTCGCGGCGATGGCGGGTTCGGAGAGGAACTTGGTGGCGGTCCAGCCGCCGTCCACTGCCAGTACCTGCCCGTTGATGAACCGCGCCGCGTCGGAAAGGAGGAAGTGGATCGCATGGGCGGCATCCTTCGCTGTGCCGGTGCGGTTGAGGGGGGTCATGTCGAAGTTCATCCGCCGGAAGCGGGGATTGTCCCACGCATAGGCGGTCATCGGCGTTTCGAGCACGCCGGGTGCCACGACGTTGGTGCGGATGCCGCGCGGGCCGTATTGCGCCGCCATGTGCTTGGACAGGCCGACGATGCCCGATTTCGCCGCCGAATAGGCGCCGCCGCGCAAGCCGCCGATGATCGCGAAGCTGGACGCCAGGTTCACGATCGCGCCGCCGTCCGACATCCTGGCCAGTGCCTCGCGGCAGAAGCGGAAGGGCGCGCGCAGGTGGACGTTCAGGAAGAAGTCGAGCGTCGCGTCGTCGGTCTCGTCGACCGGCAGCGGCTTGCCGACGCCGGCATTGTTGACCAGCCAGTCTAGCCGGCCGAAGCGGTCGATCGCCATGGCGGCGGCGCGCGACGGGGCGTCGTCGGCGGTGACGTCGGTGGCGAGGATCGCGATCCCCGCCGTCCCGAACTCGTCGCGCAACGCTTCCAGCGGTGCCACCGAGCGGCCGACGGCGACGATCGCGCAGCCGTCGGCGGCGAGCAGCTCCACGAGCGCGCGGCCGACGCCGGAGCCCGCCCCGGTGACGATGGCGACCCGGCGTTCAGCCACGCATGCGGTTCCCGATCATGTCCCGCTTCTGCGGCGCCCGCCATGTGTCGTCTTGATGACGCGCGACATCATGCGCACAACAGGCGACCATGCGGACGGTCAAGGCGCCGGACGATCCGCGATCGCGTCGACCAGCCCCCAGCGCAGGGCCGTCGCGGCATCGATCCGCCGTCCCGTCAGCAGCATCAGCGCGGTACGCTGCCGCCCGATCCGGCGCGGGATGGAGACGCAGCCGCCGGCGCCGGGGATCAGCCCCATGGCCAGTTCCGGCAGCTGGAACCAGGCATCCGGCGTGGCGGCGACATGCCCGGCGAAGGCGGCCAGCTCCACCCCCGCGCCGATGCAGGCGCCCTGCACCAGGACTTCGCAGACGGCGGCGGACGGCAGCAGCGCGCGCGCCGGGAGCGTCAGGCGGCGGATGCGGTGCGCCTCGGCCGGATCGCGGGTCGTGCCGAACTCGGCGAGATCGCCGCCGACGCTGAAGCAGCGTCCCGCCGCGTCGAGCACGACCCGCGTGATCTCCGGATCGAGCGCGGCCAGCGCGAATGCCTCGCACAGCGCGTCGCGCATCGCCGCGTCGATCGCATTGCGCCGGCCTGCCCGAGCGAGCCGGATGGCGAGCGTCGCGCCGTCGCGCGCGATCGTCAGGCGAGGGCCGGCCTCGGCTGGCGGGGAGGGGGGGCGCCCGGCCAGCCAGGCCGAGAACGCGCCGCTGCCCTGAAGCGCGGCGAAGGCGAGCGATTCGACCGTCAGCGCATGGTCGATCGGCATGCCCTCGGTCGCGCGCAGGACCTGCGCGGCGATGGCGGCGGCGCGCGGCGCGGCGCGCACGCGGCGCGCGAGCCGCAGGGCCGCCGCCTCGTCGGGAACGATCGCGTCGAGCCGCTCGCAGCCCGTGCCGGGGCGCCCGATCCCGATCACCGGACAAGGCGGCGGCGGCGCGGGCGGCATGTTCGCCAGCGCCGCGCAATCGACCAGCGCCAGCGCGGCGGCGCACCCGCCCCAGTCGATCGGCCAGGCGCGCGGATCGATCCGCATCACCTCATCCACGCCCGTCCCTCCCCCTATCGTCGCGGCACAACGCCCCGGCGCTATTCGCCGGGTCCGCCGGGGCCGGCGTTGCCCTTGCCCGCGTCCGATTGCAAAACCGGCATCCAACGGGGGAACGGGGACGGCGAACCATGGCCAGCACGGTGATCGAAGCGGCCAGGGTCCGCGCGCCCGGGGTCCGCGCGCCCGGGGTCCGCGCGCCCGGCCCGTCCGCCAGCCACAACCTGCTCGGCCAGCGTCTCGGCCGCAAGGGCCGGGACACGCGCCAGCGAATCCTCGACGGGTTGGCGCGGCATATGGCGCGGGACGACGGCGCGCCGGTCTCGCTGAGCGCGGTGGCGCGCGAGGCGTCGGTGGCGATGACCACGCTGTACCTCTATTTCGCCGATCTCGGCGAACTGGTCCTGGCGGCGCTCCGCCCGGTGATCGAGGACGGACGGTTCCTGCACGTCATGCTGCGGCGGCGCTGGGCCGATGCGGAACTCGCCGAGCGCTGCCAGGCCTATCTGCGCGAGCATCAGGATTTCTGGCAGCGCCATGCGCGCATCCTCCACCTGCGCAACGGCCTCGCCGACGCCGGCGACCGGCGTTTCCTGCGCGCGCGGATCGAATCGAGCCGGCCGCAGATCCGCGGGTTGATCCGGCAGATGGACGGCGATCCGGCGGCGGTCGATTCGATCTGCTTCCACATGGCGATCGTCGTGATGACGGGGATCGAGCGCGTCGCCACGACCGTGACCGGACCCTATTACGCGATCACGCTGGAAGAGGCGGGGATCGGCCTGGACGGCGTGCCGCCGGCGCAGATCGAGGCGGGCGCGCGGCTGCTCGAACTGGCGATACGCCACCAGCGCGGGGTCGCCCGCCGGTTCTGAACGGACCGGCTTCCCGCCGCTCAGGCGATGCCGAGCACCTTGCGCGATCCGGTCAGCGGCATCTTGCCCGCCAACATGCCGCCGTCGACGATCCCGGTCAGCGTGTCGCCGTCGACGGTGGCGCTGCCGCGCAGCTTGAGCGGGATCGGCTTGGTGATGGCCATGGTCCAGGTCAGGCTGTCGCCGTCGATCGCGCCGTCTTCGATATCGACGCTGCCCGTCGGGCCGACGTTGGTCCCGGTGAAGCTGTCGCCATCGCGATCGATGGTAAGGACGAACTCCGTCGGCCCCGCCCGCGTCTTCATCACGCAATCCCACGCACCCTCGACCGACATCGTCCGCTCCTGTTCCGCTGCGCCGCGTCTCGCACCGGCGGTTCGGCGATGTCAAGCCGTCCGCGACGCCCGCCGGACGATCGGGCATGCGTCGGGCGATGACATCGGCGCGGGCGGCCCGTATCGTGGCGCGATGATCCAGCCGACGGCACTTCAGCGGCGGGCGGAAAGCGCCCTCGACGGCGATCCGGGCGAGCGCGCCATCTCCGACGGCAGCGGCTGGTACGACTGGGGCTGGCTGCGCGACACCGGCGCGCGCGTCGTCGCCCTGCTCGACCTCTCGCACGTCCCGCGCGACCGGCCGGTCGGGCTCGTCGGCCGCAACCGTCCGGTCATCGTCGCCGCGCTGCTCTCGCTCATCGCCAGCGGCCGCTCGATCCGCATGCTGTATGCCTTCCAGTCGATGCGCATGCTGGCCGATGCGTTGCGGGACGGCGAGCTGAGCGCCGTCGTCGCGGTGGACGAGGACTTTCCGACCATGGTCGCCGAGGCCGCCGCCGCCGCGCGGCTCTGCGCCATATCGATGCACGAGGAACTGGGCGTCGGCCTGGTCAACGATCTGACCGAGGGCGGGCGCATCCCGCCCGCCGCCGACCTCCCCGCCGCGATGCCCTTCATCGAGGTGCTGACGAGCGGCACGACCGGGCCGCCCCGCCAGTTCCAGCTCGACCACGACACGATCGCGGGCAGCCTGCGCGCGATGAACCTGAACTACCAGGCGGTGCCCGACGCGGCGCGCGGCGCGGTCCAGATCAGCTATTATCCGCTCTCCACCATCGCCGGCCTGCACAATATCCTGCCGCCGGCGCTCGATCGGCGGCCGGTGATCCTCCAGGAGAAGTTCGACGTCGACGGCTGGCTGGATTTCGTCCGCCGCTACCGTCCGCGGCGCGCCTCGCTGCCTCCGGCCGGGATCGAGATGCTGCTGTCGCGCGACCTGCCGCCGGGCGCGCTGGACGGCCTCGCCTATGTCGGCACCGGCGCGGCGCCGGTCGGTGAGGCGATGGAGGTGGCTTTCGAGGAGCGTTTCGGCATCACCCTGCTCGTCTCCTACGGCGCGACCGAGTTCGGCGGGCCGGTGACGGCGATGACCATCCCGCTGCGGGAGGAGTGGGGCACGCGCAAGCGCGGCAGCGTCGGCCGTCCCTGGCCCCCGGCGCGGCTGCGGGTGGTGGATCCGGAGACCGGCGCCGAGCTGCCGCCCGGCGCCGAGGGCGCGATCGAGGTTGTATCGCCCGTCATCGGCGCCGACTTCATCCGCTCGACCGACCTCGGGTCGATCGACGCCGACGGCTTCCTCTTCCACCACGGCCGCGCCGACGGCGCGATCTCGCGCGGCGGCTTCAAGATCCTGCCGGGCGTCATCGAGCGCGCGCTGGTCAGCCACCCGCAGGTGGTCGCCGCATCGGTGATCGGCCTGTGCCACCGGCGGCTGGGCGAGGTGCCCGTCGCCGCGATCCAGCCGCGGGACATCGCCCGCCCGCCCGATCCCGGCGAGCTGGAGCGCCATGTCCGCGACCATGTCTTCGCCACCCATGTGCCGGTGCAATACCGCATCGTGCGGCAGCTGCCGCGCAACCATGCCCTGAAGGTCGATCTGGCCCGCGTCCGCGCGCTGTTCGAACGGCCGGACGCGACATGAAGGAACTCGACTGGGATTATCTGCGCCTCTTCATCCACGTCGCGCGGACCGGCCGGCTGAGCAGCGCGGCCGAGCGGCTGAACATCAACCACAGCACCGTCGCGCGGCGGATGAGCGCGTTCGAGGACGTGATCGGCACGCGGCTGTTCGATCGTTCTCCGCAGGGCGTGACGCTCACCAACGAGGGCGCCGAGATGCTCGTCTATGCCGAGCGGATCGAGCAGGAGGCGCAGATGATGATGGCGCGCGTCGCCGGCCAGGAGGCGCGGCTGTCGGGCGTGGTGCGCGTCGCCGTGCCGGAGGCGTTCGGCGTCTATCTCGTCACGCCGATGCTGGCCGATTTCAAGGCCGAGCATCCCGGCATCACGATCGAGCTGATCCCCGATTCGCGGAAACTCAGCCTGTCGCGGCGCGACGCCGACCTGATGGTGTCGACCGTCCAGCCGAGCCGGGGGCGGATGTTCATCAGCAAGCTCGCCGAAGTCGGCATGGGGCTGTATGCGAGCAGCGACTATCTCGCCGCGCACGGCACGCCCGTCTCGGTCGCCGATCTGGCGGCGCACGACTTCGTCGCCTTCGTCGACGATCTCCTCGATACCGAGGATTACATGCCGCTGGACCAGTTCGTCGAGAATCCCACGATCGCCTTCCGCAGCAGCTCGATCATCTCGCAGCAGGGCGCCATCGGCGGCGGGGTCGGCATGGGCTTCCTGCATGATTTCGCCGTGCCCCGCTCCCCCGATCTCGTGCGGGTGATGCCCGACCGGATCGAGGCGAAGCGGACGTTCTGGCTGCTCGTCCATGCCGACCTGCGCCGCATCCCGCGCATCCGCGCGGTGGCCGGCTTCCTGACCCGCCTGGCGCGGACGGCGATGTCCTAGGAACCCTCGATCACATCCGCGCGGCGGCGAGTTCGCGCAGATCGGCGTCCCTGACCTTGCCCGAGGCGGTCAGCGGATAATCCTCGATGGCGAAGAACAGCACCCGGCGCGGCACCTTGTAGGCGGCGAGCTTCTCGCGCATCGCCGCGCGCACCGCGTCCTCGGAGATGTCGCTGCCGTCTTCGCGGACGGCGCACAGCACCACCATCTCGCCCAGCCGGCGATCGGGCATGCCGATCACGCGGCAGAGCTTCAGGCTGCCGAGCGCCGCCGCCACCGCCTCGACCTCGCCCGAGGCGACGTTGGCGCCGCCGGTCTTGACCATGTTCTTGATCCGGCCGGTCCAGTGGAGATAGCCTTCGGGATCGACGAAGCCGGTGTCGCCGCTGTGGAAGAAGCCCTCGTCGTCGAAGCTGTCCTCGCGCCGCATGCCGACGTAATGCGGCATCATCGTCGGCCCGCGAACGCAGATCTCGCCTTCCCCGCCCGCTTCGAGCACCGCGCCCGTCGCGAAATCGGCGATGCGCAGTTCGATGCCGGGAAGCGGCCGGCCGGCGCTCTGCCGCTGGATCGCGGTGGGGGTGGTCGAGAGGTGGCTGACCACCGAGGTGCAGCTCTCGCTCATGCCGTAGGCGACGATGTGGTTCCAGTCCGGGTCCGGACGGGTGTTGGGGTGGCCGTCGAACTCGTTGTTGCCGATGACGCGGGTCAGCGAGGACAGGTCGGCGGCGGGCCAGTCGGGATGATCGGCCAGCGCCGCGGTATGCGTCGGGAAACCATAATATTCGTCGATCCGCTCGCGCGCGATCAGCTTCAGCGCGGCGCCGGGCTCGAACACCTCGTCGGCCACATAGGTGCCGCCGGCCGCCAGCGTCGATCCCAGCACCGACACGATGCCGGCCGACCAGAAGAGCGGGAACGGGGAGGCGATGCGCGTCTCCGCCCGGCGGCCGTAGATGTGGGATTGCCAGCGGAACTGCCTGACGACGGTGCCGTGGCGGTGGATCACGCCCTTGGGGATGCTGGTGGTGCCCGAGGTGAAGATGATGACCGCCTCGTCGTTGCCGGACACCCGCGCCGCCCGCGCGTCGAGCATCCCGCCGTCGATCCCGGCGCCGTCGGCCAGGAACGCCTCCCAGTCCTGGAACCCGTCCGCGCCGCCGCCGGCCAGCACCGCGACGCGGCGGAGGAACGGATAGCGCGGCGTCGACACGCGGCCGTCGCGCGCGCCGGGCAGCAGCGTCGCCAGGTCGTCGGTCAGCACCCGCCGGGCGATGCCGCGCTGGGTCAGCAGCAGCTCCACGTCCGACAGTTCCAGCAGCACGGCCAGCTCGTCGCGCGCGGAGAAGGTGGAGAAGGTGACCGCGACCGCCCCGGCGAGCGCGACGCCGAACAGCGCCGCGACGAACTCGGGCCGGTTGCCCATCAGGATGCCGATCCGCGCGCCCTTGCCGATCCCCGCCGCGGCGAGCGCCGCGGCCACCCGGCGCGATTCCTCGTGCAGCCGCCCGTAGCTCCAACTGGTTCGCGCGCCGTCCCGCAGCGCATCCTCCAGCACCAGCGCCTCGCGCGCGCCGAACCGCGCCGCCACCTCCGCGACGAAGCCGCCCAGCGTCACCGCCGCGGCGGGATCGATCGGGGGCAGGTCGAGGCCGATGCGCTGGTTCATCAGGTGCGGTTCCGTATGGGGGACGGCGCCATGCTACGGCGCGGTGGCGAGGCCGTCTTGATATGGCGCGACATCCGCGTGGAGGCTGTTCGCCTGCGCCGAGCGTTCGCCGATCCCGGCAAGGCATATGCACATTTTCGCACAATGGTTGTGCAAGCTCATGGTATCGCGGTAACACGTTCAAAAACAATAGAAAAGCTTCTTAACCCAAAAAGGAGACATCCTCACTTCCGTTGACACCGTCCTAGGGCGGGCGGAAGGTCGCGGAATAGAACCAGAAAATCGGAGAGAGTGGATGGCAAGCGCCCCCCAGTCGAACAAGGTGAAGATCGCCAAGCGGGTCATCGAGGTGTTCGAATATTTCGACGGCGATCACCGCAGCGCCACGGTGATGGATATCGCCCGCTGCTATGGGCGGCCGCAATCCAGCACCTCGGAATTGCTCTCCAGCCTGGTCGAGCTGGGCTTCCTCTACAAGAACGCGCGCGCCCGCTCCTACAGCCTGACACCCCGCGTCGCGATGCTGGGCGCGGCGGCGCAGCCGCGCCTGCTGCGCCATGGCGGCCTGTTGCCGCAGATGGAGCGGCTGGCGCGCAACACCGGCTGCGGCGTGGCGCTGATCGGCATGGTCGGGGTGCAGGCGCAGATCTATCGCTGGGTGGCGGGCGCGGCCTGGGCGGGCAGGGCGCTGGCGGCGGGATCGTCCGAGCCGATGGCCGGCAGCGTGGCCGGCATGCTGCTGCTGTCGACCCAGGCGCCCGACGTGTGCAGCGGCATGCTCCGCCGCCTCAACGCGGAGGCCGGCGCGGACGCGCGGTTCAACCATTGCGAGGCGCTGGAGGATGTCCGCCGCTTCGGCCGCCAGGGCTGGGCGGCCGGCGCCAGCGGCTTCGATCCCGCCGCCGACATGGTCGGGCTGCTGCTGCCGCATGAGGATGGCGAGCGGCCGCTGGTGTTGGCGCTGCTGCACGATCGGGAGAGCGCGGCCGATGCCAACGTCCTGCTGTCGGAGATGCGCGCCGTCGTCGCGGAATGCCTCGACGTGGCCCCGGACGCGGACGGCGCGGACGAGCGCCCGCTGCTCAAGGTCGTCGGCCGCTAGAGCGACCTCGGCCTGCACCGCGCGCGGCGCTCAGTCGGTCGCGGCGGGTGCCTCGCCGACCGGCATGCTCATCGTGAAGGGCAGGTCCGGAGAAGCGATCGTGGAGACGAGACCCTTGTCGTGGATGATCGTCACCCGGCCGAGCGCGGGCATGACGACCACCCCGATCATGCTGTCGACCCATTGATGCAGCAACGCGCGTGCCCGCTCCAGGCCCGCGCCGCCGAAGTTGGCGTCGCCCGATGCCTCGATCTCCTCGGCCATCTCCAATATGCGGTCGGCCGCCGTCCGAGCCTCGTCGTCATGCCCGCCCATGAAGCCTCCGTCGTCATATTCCCCGTCGACCATGGCCCTCGCCAAGCCGGCGGACAAGGTGTCGGAGGACGTTCTCGCGAGTAGCGTCCAGGCGGTATTTGACGCGCCACGGTTGATCTCGCCGGGCGGCGCTGCGATGCTGGGATCAGAAGAATGGAGGATTTATGTCCGACACCGAGACCAAGGAACCCGAAGGCGCTGCCGCGACCTACTGGCACGAAGAGGGCTGGAAGGCCGGCGGGGTCATCCGCGAGGTGGATTACGCGGAGAACTCCCGCGGCCTCGATCCCGCGCTGAAGGGGATCAAGATCGTCGATTGCGACTCGCACGTCACCGAGGCGCCCGACCTGTTCACCTCCCGCGCGCCCGCCAGGTTCAAGGACAAGGTGCCGGCGGTGCGACGCGTCGACGGCGTCGACCGCTGGTTCGTCGGCGACCAGAACTTCGGCTCGCTCGGCGGCAACGTGATCGGGGCCGATCACAACAAGCTGCTCGGCCGCCTCGCCTTCCCCACCATCGAGGAGGGGCATCAGGGCGCGCACGACACCAAGGCGCGGCTCGCGGCGATGGACGACATGGGCATCTACGCCCAGATCTGCTTCCAGAACTCCGGCGTCACCCAGGCCGGCTCGCTGATGGCGCTCGGCGACAACGACCTCGCCGTGACCATCCTCAGGATCTACAACGACGCCGCGATCGAGCGGCAGCAGGAATCGGGCCAGCGGCTGTTCACGCTCGCCCACCTGCCGCTGTGGGACAAGGCGGCGATGGAGGCCGAGGCGCGGCGCTGCCTCGATCTGGACCTCAAGGGCTTCGTGCTGCCGGACACGCCCGAGCGGCTCGGCCTGCCGTCCTTCCTGCACGATTACTGGACGCCGTTCCTGGAGATGTGCGAGGATCGCGGCGCGTCGCTCAACTTCCACCTCAACGCCGCGATCGATCCGACCAGCCTAACCTGGCAGGGCTTCGATTTCGAGCAGGCGCTGTCGGTCGTCGCGACGATGTTCTCGATCGGCAACGTGGCCACGCTGGGCAACTGGATGGTGAGCGGGCGGCTCGACCGGCATCCCAAGCTGAAGATCGGCCTGATCGAAAGCGGCATGGGCTGGGTGCCCTTCGCGGTCGAGGCGCTGGAGCATCAGTTCGACGAGATGCTGCCCAACAAGGTCAAGACTCTGCAACGCCGGCCATGGGAGTATTTCCGCGACCAGTTCTGGGTGACCTACTGGTTCGAGAAGGTCGGGCCGATGCAGCTGCTCGAAACCATCGGCGTCGACAACGTCATGTTCGAGACCGACTTCCCGCACCCCACATCGCTCTATCCCGGCGTCCAGGAGCATATCCTGAAGACGCTCGGCGGATATGACTACGGGGTGCAGAAGAAGGTCCTCGAAAGCAACGCGGTCAAGTTGTACAACCTGCCGTTCTGATTGCGGTCATGGCCGCGGGTTGGGCGGCGTGCCCGACCTCCGAGATGGAAGAGGTGGTTCCCCGGCCTACGCCGGGAAACTGCTTCCATATATGCGCCCCCGGCTACAAAGGCCGCTACCGCCCATACCACTCATCCAGCCGCATCAGCTGGTCGTGGTCGCCATAGGGCGCGTGTTCCGGGTGCAGCTTCGCCGTGAACGGTGCGTCCCCCGTCAGCCATTTTGTTACCGCGTCCTGTAGCACGCGGGCGGCGTGGGCGGTGAAGTCGGCCGCCGCCACCGCCGTCGCGCCCTTGCCGCCGACGGGGCTTGCGACATGGCCGAGCTGTCCGGCGCGGGCCGCCAGCGACCAGTATTCGAAGGCGGTCGGTTTGCCCGTCACGTCCTCGAACCCGCCGCGCTCGGCGATCAGGCCGAGCAGGCCGAGCTGCATGGCGAAACCGGCCGCCACCTCGGCGGCGCCGGGGGGCTTGCCGGTCTTGTAGTCGATGATGGCGAGGCCGCCGTCGGCCGCCACGTCGATGCGGTCGATGCGGCCGTGGAGGGCGATGCCGGCGACCGCCGTCTCGCCGGTGATCTCGCCCGCGAGCGGCCGGCGGCCGGCGGCGAGGCCGCGCTCGGTCTCGGCCGCGATCCAGTCGATCGCCTCCATCAGCCGCGGCGCCCACAGCGCGCGGACCACCGGATGGCCGTCCAGGTCGTCGAGCAGCCGCTCCGCCCGCGCGCGGAGCCGGTCGGGGGCGCAGCCGTCCTCCGTCATCCACGCCTCCAGCACCTCGTGGACGATGCTGCCGCGCCAGGCGGGTGACGGATCGGCGTCGATCCCGTCCAGCGCGTTCAGCTTCAGGATCGCGCCGGCGTAGAAGGCGTAGGGGTCCGCCTTCAGCCGATCGAGGCTGGTGACCGAGAGGCGCGCGGGCCGCGCCTCGGCCGGGGGCACGGGTGCGGGCCGGGAGGCCGGGCGGACCGTGTCCGGCCGATCGATCGCGGCGGCGAGCGCGGCGGCGGCGGGCAGCCGCGTCAGCCCGCCGGTCATCGCCTCCAGCCGCAGCCAGAAGCGCGAGGCGATGGTCGGCGCGCGCGCATCGCGGCGGGCGCGGGTCAGCACCACCCGGGCGCCGCCCAGCGCCATGGCGAACTCATGCGCCTCGATGCCGATGCGGCGTTCGAGGCCGGGCAGACCCAGCTCGGCGCGGACGCGCGGCGACAGCCACGGGTCGGGCGCGGGTGCGGCGGGCCACACGCCTTCGTTCAGGCCGGCCAGGATCATCAGGTCGGCCTGTTGCAGCCGCGCCTCGATCAGCCCCCAGATGGCGATGCGCGGGTGACCCCCTTGCGGCGGGCGCACCGCGATCTCGCCGAGCAGTTGCGCCAGCAGGGCCGCCACCTCGTCCGGGCGGATGGCGGGCGGCCCCGCCGCTGCGGCGGCGTCGAGGTCGGCGAACAGCGTCGCCGCCGCCCGTCCCGCCGGGCCGGACCACAGCGCGTCGCCGGCCAGCTCCACGCCCGTGTCGCGCAGGGCCGCCAGCATCGCCGCCGGCGCGCCCTCGCCCGCGAAGGCGCGTTCCAGCGGCGTCAGCCGGGGCGCCGCCGCCTGCCACCAGCCGGCGGCGGCGCCCTTGCCGGCGAGATGGGCGGTGACGCCGGCCAGCCCCGCCGCCGGGCGCGGGCCGCGCAGCCGCCGGTCGAGCGCGCGGACGCCGGCCAGCCAGTCCCTCCTGCCGGCGCCGCTCGCCACCAGCGGATGCTTGAGCAGCGCCAGCAGCGCGACGGGCGCGAATCGCTCGGCTGCCGCCTGCGCCAGCGCCAGGATCAGCGTGCCGGGCGGCCGGGCGGCAAGCGGGATGCCGGCGGAATCGTCCGCCTCGATCCCCCAGCGGCGCAGATGGGCCGACACCCGCTCGGCCAGCGCCCGGTCGGGCGTCACCAGCGCCGCCGTCCGCCCCGGCGTCTCCAGCGCCTCGCGCAGCAGGATCGCGATCGCCTGCGCCTCTTCGGCCGGGGTCGCCAGGGTGGCCGCGCGTACGCCCGACAGCCGCCGTGCGGCGCCGTCGAGATCCTGCCAGCGGGCGGTGAAGCCGGCCGGCATCATCGCATTGGCGATCGCCCGCGTCCGCGCCGCCGGCGCCCGCGCGCCGCCCGCCCCGCGCCACGTCGCCACCTCGCCGCGCGCGACGCCCATCCGGTCGAGCAGCAGCTTCAGGTGGAATTGCGGGTGGGTCTCGATCGGGCGGGGCCGCACGCCCGTCACCGGATGCGGATCGTGCGGGCCGAGCGCATCCCATTCGGCCTGCGGCATGGCGCGGTCGAGGAAGGGGAGGACGACCATCCCGCGCTCCATCCGCGCGATCCTCCGCAGCAGGCGGGCGGCGACGGGGGACACGACGGCGAGGCCGGCGGAGACGACGAAGCCCTCGGGCGCGTGCCCGGTCCATGCCCCGGCCGCCCGCGCCAGCAGGCGGTTGCGCCGCTCGGCCGCGTCGATCAGCCCCAGCCGCGCCAGTTCCTCGGGCCAGCGGTCGAGGATGACGCCCAGCTGGTCGAGCGAGCGTTGCCAGTGGACCGACAGTTCTGGCGCCACCTTGAGGTCGCGCAAGGCGGCGGGCCGCACCTCCTCCAGCAGCATCTGGTCGACGACGCGGGCCAGATCGGTCGCCAGCCGCACCGCCTCGGCCGCACCCACCGGGTCGCCGGCGCGCGCCCGCTCCTCCGACACCAGCCGGGCCAGGATCATGCGCCGGTGGAGCGGGCCGATCGCCGGCGGCACGGGATCGCCCCCGGCGGCCGGATCGAAGAGCGCGCCCGGCGCCTCGTCGCCGTCGAGATCGGCGACCGTCGCCATGCGCGGCAGCAGCAGCCCGTCCCCCGCGCGCCGCACGAAGGCGTCGGTCAGCGCGCGCCTGGCGCGCGCGTTCGGCACCAGCAGCAGGCCGCGCGCCAGCACCAGCGGATCGCCGCCGGCCCGCGCGATCAGCCCGCCGGCCAGCGCGTCGGCGAAGCTGCGATGCGGCGGGATGGTGAAGACGTTCGGCACTTATCCCGTCCGTAAATGGACTGGGACGGTTCCCCGGCGCGGGCCGGGACCCGGTCGGGAAGGCCAAGGTGACGGAGCGCCGCGCCCATCATCGGCGTCCCCCGACCGGGCCCCGGCCCGCGCCGGGGAACCGCCGCTTTCATGCCGGAAGGGGGTAAGTACCAGGACGTTCATGGCTCAGACACCCGCCAGCGCCGCCTCCGCCACCGGGATCGCCGCCGGCGTGCCGACATCGAACCACAGGCCCTGGTGGACGAGGCCCCGCGCGCGGCCGGCCGCGATCGCCCGGTCCCACAGCAGGTTGGTGGAGAACGGCCCGGCGGGCGCGCCGGCGAACAGCCGGGGGGAGACGAGCTGGACGCCGGTATAGACGAAGGGCGCGATCCGTCCCGGCCGGCGGCGGGCGAGCCGCCCGGCGGCGTCCATGTGGAAGTCGCCCTTGCCGGCATGGCAGGTCGCCCGCGCCAGCGGCACGACCAGCAGCAGCGCGTCCATCGCCGCATCGTCCCAGCGGGCGGCCAGCAGCCCGAAGGTCTCGCCCGGCCCGTCGATCCACAGGTTGTCGGCGTTGGCGACGAAGAACGCCCGGTCGCCCAGCAGCGGCAGCGCGCGGACGACGCCGCCGCCGGTTTCCAGCAGCTCGGCCCGCTCGTCCGATATGGCGATGTCGAGGTCCCCCGCCCGGCGGCGCAGATGCGCCTCCAGCGCGTCGGCGAGATAGTGGACGTTCACCACGACGCGGGCGATGCCGCCGGCACGCAGGCGATCGAGCGCGTGGTCGATCAGCGGCCTGCCCGCCACCTCGACCAGCGGCTTGGGGCGCGTCGCGGTCAGCGGCCGCATCCGCTTGCCGAGGCCCGCGCCCATCAGCATCGCCGTCGTCGGCCGGATCACGGGATCAGCGCGCCCCGGCTCGCCCGCGGCACGTTGGCATCGAACCAGTCGCGCACCGCCGCGCAGGCCGGATGGGCGAGATCGCGTTCGAGATAGGCCCAGACGCGGGGTTGGTAGGCGAGGTAGCGGGGCTTGCCGTCGCGGCGCCACAGGCGGGTGAAGATGCCGAGGATCTTGGCGTTGCGCTGCGCGCCGAGCAACGCGTAGGCGGCGCGGTCGACATGGCCGAAGCGCGCCAGCATCGCCGCCTCCAGCGCCGGCGCCACGTCGCGGCGCGCGTCCTGGAGCAGCGAGACGAGGTCGTAGGCCGGATGCCCGGCCAGCGCGTCCTGGAAATCGAGCAGCCCCAGGCCGCCATCCGCCGGCAGCATGATATTCTCGGCATGATAGTCGCGCAGCACCGTCACCGCCGGCGCGGGGGCGAGCGCGTCGAAGGCGGCATCCCAGGCGGCGGCATAGCCGGCCGCGTCCACCGCCAGCCCGGCGGCCGGCGCATGCCAGTCGACGAACAGCGCCGCCTCGCGTTGCAGGACGGCGCGGTCGTAGGGCGGCACGTCGGCGGGCGGCCTGGCGTGGAGCGCGGCGAGCAGGTCGACGGCGTCGGCATAGATCCGGTGCTCGGCGGCGGGATCGGCCGCCACCGCCTCGGCCATGCGCCGGTCGCCCAGATCCTCCAGCAGGACGAGGCCGGCGTCGGCATCGGCCGCCAGCACCGCCGGCGGGCGGAAGCCTTCGCCCGACAGCCAGCCGGCGACGCGGAGGAAGGGGCGGACATCCTCCGGCGGCGGCGCATCCATCAGCACCGCGACGCGCGTGGCCTCGACGATCCGGAAGTAACGCCGGAAGGAGGCGTCGCCGGCCAGCGGCCGGATGTTCGCGCCGCCCCAGCCATGCGCGTCGAGGAAGGCGGCGGCATGGGCCGGCGGGGTCATCTGCGGGATCATCGCGGGGGTGGCCATCGCCCTTCCCATGGCGCCGACGGCCCCCAAGTCAAGCGCCGCCCCGCGCCGTCGGCTTCGAGCGACAGGCGGAGCGCGTCGCGCCATGCCGGCCCGCGCTCGGGCCATTCGACGACGAGCGCGCCGTCGTCGAGATACTCGTCCAGCCCCAGTTCCCGCACCTCGCCCGGATCGTCGACGCGGTAGAGATCGACATGGGCGATCGCCAGCCGGACGTCGGGCGGGGCATAGGGGATGACGATCGGAAAGGTCGGGCTGGCCGCTTCCCCCGCGAAGCCCAGCGCGCGCAGCAGCCCGCGCACCAGCGTCGTCTTGCCCATGCCGAGATCGCCGGTCAGCGCCACCACGTCGCCCGCGCGCAGCAGTGCCGCCAACGCCGCGCCCGCCGCCATCGTCGCCGCCTCGTCGGCCAGGCGCAGCGCGTGGGCCGTCACCGTTTCACCCGTCGGCGGGGCAGGACGATGGTGACGGTGGTGCCGCCGGCGCCGCCGGCGCCGCCGCCCGTCTCCGACACCAGGCTCACCTCGCCGCCATGCGCCTCGACGAACTGGCGCGACAGCGGCAGGCCGAGGCCCAGCGCCGCCTCCTTGCGCTCGCCGCCGGTCAGCGAGGCGCCGTGGAATCGGTCGAACACCCGGGCGCGCTCCTTGGGCGGGATGCCGGGACCGTTGTCGGCGACGACGATACGCGCCTCGCCGGCGTCGCCGGCGGCGTCCAGCCGCACCGTCCCGCCGACCTGGGTGTAGCAGACGGCGTTGCGCAGGATATGGTCCACCGCTTGGCGCAGCCGCCGCCCGTCGCCGGTCGTGCCGCCGACCGAAGGCTGGATATCGGCGATCAGGGTGATGTCCCGCGTCGCCGCGGCGCCGCCGATCGCCTCCCCCGCGTCGCGCAGCAGGTCGGCCAGGTCGACCGCCTCCTCGACCAGCGGCAGGGCGTGGCCGCCGGTCTGGGTCAGGTCCAGCACGTCGTCGATCAGCGCGCCGAGCCGCGTGACCGAGGTGATGATCGCATCGACATAGTCGCGCTGCTGGTCGGCCAGCGGCCCGGCATAGCCCGCCGCCAGCATCTCGGCGAAACCGCCGATCGAGGTCAGCGGCGTGCGCAGCTCGTAGCTCATCGACGCCACGAAGGCGATCTTCACGCGATCGCCCTCTTCCAGCGCCTCGTTCTTCTCGCGCAGCGCCTGTTCGATGCGGCGGCTGTCGGTGATGTCGAGCATGGTGAAGAGCGCGTTGCCGTCGGGCAGCGGCACGGCGGCGAACTCGAAATGCCGCCCGTCGCCCAGCATCACGCGGCCCGAACGCTGCTGCCGCTCGACCGTGGCGATGCGGACCAGTTCGCGGATCAGGCCGGCGCGCGACGGGTTCACCAGCCGCTTGGCGATGACGTTGACCAGCGCGTCGATGCGCGGATGCTCGGCCAGCTGCTCCTCCGACAGGCCCCAGACCTCGCCAAAACGATCGTTCCAGAGCGCCAGCCGCCCGTCGGAGGCGAACACCCCGATCGCCTCGAACAGATTGTTGAAGGTGGCGGTGCGGACGCGGAGCAGCGTGTCGCGCGCGCTTTCCAGCTTCACCTGCTCGGTGCGATCCTCGAAGATCAGCATCAGCCCGCCGTCGGGCAGCGGCTGCGGCACGACGCGCAGATGCAGGCCCGCGGGCAGCAGCCACGTCTCCTCGGCGGCGGCGCCCGACGCGCTGTTGAACCAGCGCCGCCGCTCGTCCTTCCAGCGGGGGAAGTCGCGGCTTTCGGGCAGGCGCCCGGCTTCGCGCATCCGTTCCAGGATGCGGTCGAACTCGGGCCGGTCGGCCAGCCATTCGGGCTGGAGGGCGAAGAGGCGGCAGAAGGGCTGGTTGTAGAAGACGAGGCCGCGATCCGCGCCGAACTGGACGACGCTGGCGGACAGGCGGTCGAGCAGGTCGTGCTGCGCCTCGGCGAAGCGGCCGAGATCGGCACGCGCCTCCTCCAGCTCCTCGATATCCACCGCATAGCCGGCGACCCCGTTGGCCCCGAGCGCGACGTCGACGATGCGCAGCATCCGCCGCTCGCCGCCGACCGTCGCCGGCAGGGTGCGGGTGGTGACGGTGCCGGGCGTGACGATGCGGGTCGGCGGGCCATGGCTCTCGATCAGCTCCAGCCCCCGCTCGATCACCTCCTCGGCGTCGCCCGCCTCCACGGCGCGGACATAGGCGCTGTTGACGAGGTCGAGCCGCAGGTCGCTGCCGCGATGCCACATCGGCACCGGCGCCGCCTCGATCAGGGCGGACAATGAATCGAGCGCGTCGGCCAGCCGCGTGGCGCGATCCTCCAGCCGGTCGATCTCGCGCCGCGCGTCGGTCAGGTCGAACACCCAGAGGAGTATGCCGCCGGCGGCGTGGCCGGCCGGCGCCTGCGCGCCGCGCGCCACCAGGACGCGATCGGTGCCGGCCAGACGCAGGGGACGATCGACCCGCGCTCCGCTCAGCCGCGCGGTCGCCACGTCGGCGGCGAGGCCGGCGACGTCGGCGGCGACCAGCGTGCCGCCCTCGCCCAGCGCCGGCAGATCGTGCGGCAGGACGGCGAGGCCGAGCCGCCGGGCGAGGCGCGGCGGCGCCTCCAGCCGGCCGTCGGCGTGGATCAGGAGGGGAATGGCCGGCCCGCTGTCGATCAGGTCGGACAGGCGCCTGGCGAAATCCTCGCCGGATCGCGCCCGCGCCACCGCGCGCAGGCCCGCCAGCGTCGCCCAGATCGCGGCGGCCAGCCACAGCGCCATCACCGCGCCGATCGCCGCGAGGGAAGCCGGGCCGAACGGGTTCATGCCGGGGCCGCCCCCGATGCGGGGCTTGCGGGGACGGCCACGCGATACATCCTCGCCGCTCTAACTCTCCGCTCGTCCGGATTGAAGGGGATAACGCTTCAACCCGACATGATGGCGGACCGTGCGGGCGGGGGGTGTGATCCCGATCACCATGCCGGATCGAAAGCCGTCCGGAACGGAGCGCCGGCGGCGTGGCCGTTCGCTGCGGCATGAAGCGTTCCCCGGCGATTGCCGGGGAACGGATGTGTTAAAAGGCGAATCCTCAGTAGCGGTAATGGTCCGGCTTGAACGGGCCCTGGGCGGACACGCCGATATAGGCCGCCTGCTTGTCGCTCAGCGTCGACAGCTTCACGCCCAGCTTGGCCAGGTGCAGCTGCGCGACCTTCTCGTCGAGATGCTTGGGCAGCACGTAGACCTGCTTGCTGTAGGTCTCGGCCTTGGTCCACAGCTCGATCTGGGCCAGCACCTGGTTGGTGAAGCTTGAGGACATGACGAAGCTGGGATGGCCGGTGGCACAGCCGAGGTTCACCAGCCGGCCCTTGGCCAGCACGATGATCTGCTTGCCGTCGGGGAACTCGACCAGGTCGACCTGCGGCTTGATCTCGGTCCACTTGTAGTTGGAGAGCGCGGAGATCTGGATCTCGCTGTCGAAATGGCCGATGTTGGACACGATCGCCATGTTCTTCATCGCCGCCATATGCTCGGCGGTGATGACGTCCATGTTGCCGGTGGCGGTGACGAAGATGTCGGCGCGGGTCACCGCCTCGTCCATCGTCACGACCTCGTAGCCTTCCATCGCCGCCTGCAACGCGCAGATCGGATCGACCTCGGTCACCAAGACGCGCGCGCCGCCGTTGCGAAGCGAGGCGGCCGAGCCCTTGCCGACGTCGCCGAAGCCGGCGACGCAGGCGATCTTGCCGGCCAGCATCACGTCGGTGGCGCGGCGGATCGCGTCGACCAGCGATTCCTTGCAGCCGTAGAGATTGTCGAACTTCGACTTGGTGACGCTGTCGTTGACGTTGATCGCCGGGAA
>CAXTHU010000015.1:0-23259 GCA_964244125.1 uncultured Sphingomonadaceae bacterium | reverse complement strand
CAGCACGCCGAAGGCGTCCGCCGTCAGGAAGATGATGTTGCGCGGCACCGGCCCGAGGTTCTTTTCGGACGTGTTCGGGATGAAGTCGATCGGGTAGGAGGCGCGGCTGTTCTCGGCCAGCGTATTGTCGTCGAAATCCAGTTCCCGCGTCACCGGGTCCATCACGACGTTTTCGAGCACCGTGCCGAAACGCTTCGATGTCGCGAATATCTCCGGCTCGGCCTCGGCCGACAGGTTTATCATCTTGGCGTAGCAGCCGCCCTCGAAATTGAACACCGCCTCGTCCGACCAGCCATGCTCGTCGTCGCCGATCAGCGTGCGCGAGGCATCGGCCGACAGCGTCGTCTTGCCGGTGCCGGACAGGCCGAAGAACACCGCCGTGTCGCCCCCGGGGCCGATATTGGCCGAACAATGCATCGGCATCACGTCGGCCTGCGGCAGCAGGTAGTTGAGCAGCCCGAAGACCGACTTCTTCATCTCGCCGGCATAGCGCGTGCCGCCGATCAGGATCAGCTTCTCGGTGAAGTTGACCGCGATCACCGTCTCGGTGCGGCTGCCGTGGCGGGCCGGGTCCGCGCGGAAGCTCGGCAGGTCGATGATGGTGAACTCCGGCGCGAAGGCGTCCAGTTCGGCCGGCGTGGGCCGGACGAGCAGCGTGCGGATGAACAGGCTGTGCCAGGCGAACTCGGTCACGACGCGGACGTTGACGCGGTGCGCCGGCTGCGATCCGCCGAACAGCTCCTGGACGAACAGCGTGTCCTTGGCCCCCGCCGCCGCCAGGAAATCGGCCTTCAGCGCGGCGAAATGCGCCGGCGACATCGGCTTGTTGGTCTTGCCCCACCACACCGTCGCCTCGGTCCCGGCATCGCGGACGATGAACTTGTCCTGCGCCGACCGGCCGGTATGCGGGCCGGTCTCGACCACCAGCGGCCCGTCCTTGGCGAGCCGGCCCTCGCCCCGCGCGATCGCCAGCTCCACCAGCGGCGCCGGCATCAGGTTCCAGTGGACGCCGCCCGCCGCATCGATACCCTGATCGGCCAGCGTCTTGCCGGCGGCTCCCTCTGCGTTCACGATCGTCTCCCCAAAAAAGATGCCTCCGGGCGGCGCCGTGGCGATATCGGCCTCGCATAGTTTGGCGCGCGCGCGCCAGCAATAGGCCCTCGCATCCGGCATTTGCGCTGACCGGAGGTCTGGACTAGGCCGCTCGGCGACTGGCCAGCCGGACCGCGCCGCATGACCGCCTCGATCGCGCTCGTCGACGACGATCGCAACATCCTGACCTCGGTGTCGATCGCCCTCCAGTCCGAGGGATTCGGCGTGCGCGTGTATGCCGATGGCGAGGCGGCGCTGAAGGCGCTGGGCGACAATCCCGCCGACCTTGCCGTCCTCGACATCAAGATGCCGCGCATGGACGGCATGGAGCTGCTGCGGCGGCTGCGCGAGAAGACGGCGATGCCGGTCATCTTCCTCACCAGCAAGGACGACGAGCTGGACGAGGCGCTGGGCCTCGCGATGGGCGCCGACGACTATATCGCCAAGCCGTTCAGCCAGCGCCTGCTGATCGCCCGCATCCGCGCCATCCTGCGCCGCACCGAGCAGCGCGCCACGCCCGTGCCCGATGCCGCCGACGCCCCCGTGCCCGAGCGGATCCTGCGCGGCCGGCTGGAGATGGACCCGGCGCGGCACCGCGTCGCCTGGGGCGGGCGGGAGGTGGTACTGACCGTCACCGAGTTCATGATCCTGGAGGTGCTGGCCCAGCGCCCCGGCTTCGTGAAAAGCCGCGAGCAGCTGATGACGGCGGCCTATCAGGACGACGTCTATGTCGACGATCGCACCATCGACAGCCACATCAAGCGCCTGCGCCGCAAGTTCCGCGCCGTCGACGGCGCGTTCCAGGGGATCGAGACGCTCTACGGCGTCGGATACCGCTTTGCCGAGGAATGAGGCGCCGACGATCGCGCGGGCCGATCGCGGCCTCGTGCTGGCGTGGACCGGCGGCATGTCGCTCACCGCGCGCATCCTGGCGGTCAACGTCTTCGCGCTGGCGATGCTGGCGGGCAGCTTCGTCTATCTCGACAGCTATCGCTCGCGGCTGTCGGACGATCGGCTGGCCCAGTTCGAGACCGACAGCCGGATGATCGCCGCCGCCCTCGCCGCCGTGCCGCCCGCCGCGCGGCCGGCGCTGGCGGCGACGCTGGGCCGGGTCGGCGAGGTGCGGATACGGGCTTATGCCGCGGACGGCCGGCGGGTGGCGGACAGCTGGGCGGGCGGCACCCCCACCTATATATTGCGCGATCCCCGGCTGGAACCGTGGCGCAAGCACGCCGCCCGCTTCCTCGACCGCCTGTTCGACACGGTGGTCGGGGCCGAGACGCCGCCGGCCTTCATCGAGCCGGCGGCCGATCGCCTCTCCGCCTGGGCCGAGGCGCGCGCGGTCGCCGCCGGCAGTCCGGTCGAGACGCGGCTGCGGGAGGGGCCGGATCGCACCCCGGTCATCGCCACCGCGATCCCGCTGGCCGATGCCGCCGGGGGCCGCCGCATCCTGCTGGTCACCGGCAGCGCGCGCGACATCACCCGTGGCGTCCGGGCCGAACGGCTCACGCTCGGCATCGTCCTGCTGCTGGTGGTGCTGGCCTCCGTCCTGCTGTCGCTGTTCCTCGCCCGCACCATCGTCCGCCCGCTCCGCCGCCTGGCGCGCGCCGCCGTCAGGGTGCGGCTCGGCCGGGCGCGCGAGGTGAAGGTGCCGCGCCTGCCCGAGCGGCGCGACGAGATCGGCATGCTCGCGCGCGCGCTGGCCGACATGAGCGAGGCGCTCAGCCGGCGGATCGACGCGGTCGAGACCTTCGCCGCCGACGTCACGCACGAGCTGAAGAACCCGCTCGCCTCGCTGCGCTCCGCCGTGGACAGCCTGGAGCGGGTGACCGACCCGGTGTTGCAGGCGACGCTGATCGACGTCATCCGCGACGACGTCGTCCGGCTCGACCGGCTCATCACCGACGTCGCCGACATCTCCCGCCTGGACGGCGAGCTCGGCCGGGCGCGGTTCGACCGCATCGATCTCGGCGGGCTGATCGAGGGGCTGGTGGATGCGCGGGAGGCGCGCGGCGTCAACGGCGACGTGCGGGTCGCCTTCGCCAGGCCCTATGTCGATACCGCGACCGTGATGGGCGAGGGCGCGCGGCTGGAGCGGATGATCGCCAACCTGATCGACAACGCCGTGTCCTTCTCGCCGCCCGGCGGGCTGGTGCAGGTCGGCGCCGTCCGGGTCGAGGACGAGGTGCGGGTGACGGTGGACGACGAGGGGCCGGGCGTGCCGGCGGACCAGCGGCAGGCGATCTTCCGCCGCTTCTATTCCAGCCGCTCGGCCGAGGAGCCGTTCGGCCGCCATTCCGGCCTGGGCCTCGCCATCGCCCGCGCGGTCGCCGAGGCGCATGACGGCACGATCGAGACGGGCGACCATGGCGGCGACCGGCCCGGCGCGCGCTTTGCCGTCCACCTCCCCGCCGCCGACCCGCCGGCGGTGGCGGCGTGATGGCGACCGCCTCCATCACGGGGGGAGCGGCATCCCGCTCCGGTCCGTGTCCGGTGACGTGACGATGGAAGAAACCGTCCATGCCACCTGCGTCGCCATCGGCGGGCGGGGCGTCCTCCTCGCCGGCCCGTCCGGCAGCGGCAAGTCGGACCTGGCATTGCGGCTGATCGATCGCGGGGCGACGCTGGTGAGCGACGATTATACGATCTGCCGTGGGGAAGCGGGCGGGCTGACCGCATCCCCTCCCGCCACGATCGCCGGCCGGATCGAGGTGCGCGGGATCGGCATCGTCGACATGGCCCACTTGCCCCGGGCGCCGGTCGCGCTGCTGGTCGATCTGGCCGGCGAGGTCGAGCGGATGCCGGAGGCGGCGACGCGGACGGTGGCGGGCGTCGCCGTGCCGCTGGTGCGGCTGGCGGCGCCGGAGCCCTCGGCGCCGCTCAAGGTCGCGCTCGCGCTCGGCCGGGTGCCGCGATGAGCGACCAGCCCCCCCAGCGCGTCATGATCGTCACCGGACTTTCCGGCGCGGGCAAGACGACCGCGCTCAAGACCTTCGAGGATCTCGGCTGGGAGGTGATCGACAACCTGCCCGTCCGCCTGCTCGACCGGCTGCTGCGCACGGCCCCCGCCGATCGGGCCGGGGACCGGCCGCTGGCGCTCGGCCTCGGCAGCGCGACGCGCGGCTTCGATCCGGCCGCCATCCTCGCCTTCGCCGCCGGCCGCGGCGACATCGAGATGCTGTTCCTCGACTGCGCCGATGCCGAGCTGGAACAGCGCTTCTCCGCCACCCGCCACCGCCACCCCCTGGCGCTCGATCGGCCGGCGGCGATCGGCATCGCGCGGGATCGCCGGCTGCTGGCGCCGCTGCGGGCCGCCGCCGATCATCTGATCGACACCGGCGGCCTCTCGACCAACGCCCTTCAGGCGCGATTGCGCCAGCGCTTCGGGCCGGTGGGGCAGGGGACGACGACGCTGTCGATCCTGTCCTTCGCCTTTTCGCGCGGGGTGCCGAGCGGGGCGGACCTGATGTTCGACATGCGGTTCCTGCGCAATCCGCATTGGGAGCCGGCGCTCCGTCCGCTGACCGGGCGCGATCCGGCGGTCGCCGCCCATATCGCCGGGGACGCGGCCCATGCGCCGGCGATGGCGCGGATCGAGGACCTCCTCCTCCTGTTGCTGCCGCGCTACGCCGCCGAGGGAAAGGCCTATGTCACCGTCGCCTTCGGCTGTACCGGCGGGAAACACCGCTCGGTCCATGCCGCCGAGCGCGTCGCCGCCCGGTTGCGCGAGGCGGGATTTTCGCTCACGGTCGGCCACAGGGATCTCGTTCCGGCCGCGACATCGGGGGGCACCGGCGAGGATGGCGGCATGGTGGTGAGCGGATGATCGGTCTGGTGCTGGTGACCCATGGCAGGCTCGCCGCCGAGTTCGTCAACGCGATGGAGCATGTCGTCGGCCGGAAGGAGGCGATCGTGCCGATCTGCATCGGCCCCGAGGACGACATGGAGGCCCGCCGCGACGAGATCGCCGCCGCCGTCGCGGCGGTGGAGAGCGGCGACGGCGTCATCATCCTGACCGACCTGTTCGGCGGCACCCCCTCCAACCTCGCCATCTCGCTGATGAAGAGCGATCGGATCGAGGTGATCGCCGGCGTGAACCTGCCGATGCTGATCCGGCTGGACGGCGCGCGCAAGACGATGCAAGTCAAGGCAGCCGCCGCCGCCGCCCGCGAGGCCGGAAGGAAGTATATATCGGTGGCGTCCGAGATACTGGGAGAGGCCGCCCTGTGACCACCATGCCATGACCGACGTCCGCCGCACCGTCCGCATCACCAACAAGCGCGGCCTC
Source organism: uncultured Sphingomonadaceae bacterium (assembly GCA_964244125.1). Classification (GTDB taxonomy): domain Bacteria; phylum Pseudomonadota; class Alphaproteobacteria; order Sphingomonadales; family Sphingomonadaceae; genus Solisphingomonas. The sequence continues at coordinate 17,879 of CAXTHU010000015.1, read as the reverse complement.
CACGCCCGCGCCTCGGCCAAGTTCGTCACCCTCGCCAGCCGCCAGCCGACCGACATCGCGGTCGAGAAGGATGGATCGAGCGTCGCCGGCACCTCGATCATGGGCCTGATGATGCTGGGCGCCGCCATGGGCGACAGCGTGACGATCAGCGCGGCGGGCGAGGGCGCGGCGGCATCGGTGGATGCGCTGGCCGAGCTGGTCGAGACGAAGTTCGGCGAGGATTAGGGGCGGTGTCCCGGCAGGGCCGGGAGGTTTCGGTCGTCATCAACCATGACGGCGGCGATCCGCCGCGCTAACCCGCCTCCATGCCGCGCGTCATCACCGCCTTCTCCAACCCGCTCGTCAAGCGCGTCCGCACGCTCCGCGACAAGAAGCACCGCCGCGACGAGAGGCTGTTCCTGGCCGAGGGACTGCGCATCCTGGCGGATGCGGAAGGGTCCGGGCGGCTGCCGCGCTACCTGTTCCACACCGCCGACACCGCCGGCCATCCGCTCGTCCGCCGGCTGTCGGCGGCGGCCGAGGCGGCCGGCGGCGAGGCGGTGGAGACGACGCGCGACATCCTCCACAAGCTCAGCGGCAAGGACAATCCGCAGACCGTGCTCGGCGTCTACGACGAGTTCGCCACCGATCTGGCCGCGATCGACCGCGCGGCGGCGGACATCTGGCTGGTGGCGCAGTCTTTGCGCGATCCCGGCAATCTCGGCACGATCCTGCGCACCGGCGACGCGGTCGGGGCCGGCGGGCTGATCCTGGTCGACGACTGCGTCGATCCCTTCTCGGTCGAGGCGGTGCGCGCCAGCATGGGAGCGCTGTTCACGCAGCGGATCGCGCGCGCGCCGTGGGCGGCGTTCCTCGCCTGGCTGAGGGCGGGACGGGGCACGCTGGTCGGCCTGAGCCTGGCGGCGGCGGAGGATTACCGCGCGCCGGATTATCCCAGCCCGACCTTCCTCTTGGTCGGCAACGAGGCGCATGGACTGCCGCCGGACTATGCCGCGGCGTGCGACCTGCGGGTGAAGATCCCGATGCTGGGCGCCGCCGACAGCCTGAACGCGGCGGTGTCGGTGGCGGTGATGGCCTATGAGGTGCTGAACCGGCGGCGTGCCGGCCCCTGAGAGAGGGAGCGTGAGGGGAGAGGTCCGGTAGCCTTGCCGGCTGCGCGCCGTTCCATTATGCGCTCCATCCCACTCTCGACCCTGAAAGCCCCGCATGTTCGCCTTCCTCCTGATCGTCCATGCCGTCATCGCCGCCGCGCTGGTCGGGGTGATCCTGATGCAGCGGTCGGAGGGCGGGGGGCTCGGCATGGGGGCGGGGCCGGCGGGGCTGATGACGGCGCGCGGCGCGGCCGATTTCCTGACGCGGGCGACGACCATCCTGGCGACCCTGTTCGTGCTGATGTCGATCGGCCTCGCCGTGCTGGCGAGCGTCCGCAACCGTCCGGCCAGGATCGACACCTCGCTCGCCCGCTCGGCGCCGGCCACGGACCAGCCGGCCGGCGCCCCGGCCGATCCGCTGGCCGCGGCCGCGCAGAAGGCGCCGGCCGACAACGGCGCGGTGCCGCTCGCGCGCTAGGCCCTCTCCGCTCCGGGGAAGAGGGAGCCAGGCGATTCGCCGCCTTGCCCTCGGCCCGCCAGTCGCTAAGCCCCGACTCCCATGGCGCGGTTCATCTTCATCACCGGCGGCGTGGTCTCTTCGCTCGGCAAGGGGCTCATGGCGGCAAGCCTCGCGGCGCTGCTCCAGGCGCGCGGCTATCGCGTGCGCATCCGCAAGTTCGATCCCTATCTGAACGTCGATCCGGGGACGATGAGCCCCTATCAGCATGGCGAGGTCTACGTCACCGACGACGGAGCCGAGACCGACCTCGATCTCGGCCATTACGAGCGCTTCACCGGGGTGCCGTCCAAACAGTCGGACAACGTCACCTCCGGCCGCATCTACCAGACGATCATCGCGCGCGAGCGGCGCGGCGACTATCTCGGCGCCACCGTGCAGGTGATCCCCCACGTCACCGATGCGATCAAGAGCTTCGCCCGCACCGACATCGACGATCTCGACTTCGTCCTGTGCGAGATCGGCGGGACGGTCGGCGACATCGAGAGCCTGCCGTTCATGGAGGCGATCCGCCAGCTCAGGAACGACCTCGGCCGCGACATGACGCTGTTCATCCACGTCACGCTCGTCCCCTATATCGCGGCGGCAGGCGAGCTGAAGACCAAGCCGACGCAGCACAGCGTGCGCGATCTAACCGCGCTCGGCATCCAGCCCGACATCCTGGTCTGCCGCTGCGAGCGGGAACTGCCGGCCGGCGAGCGGGCCAAGATCGCGCTGTTCTGCAACGTTCGCGCCGAGGCGGTGATCCCGGCGCTCGACGCGACCAGCATCTACGGCGTGCCGCTCAACTATCATGCCGAGGGGCTGGACGGCGAGGTCCTGCGCGCCTTCCGGCTGGAGGCGGGGACCGCGCCGACGCTGGCGCGATGGACCGACATCATGGACCGGGTGTCGAACCCGGAGGGCGAGGTGACGATCGGCGTCGTCGGCAAATATGTCGGCCTGCCGGACGCCTACAAGTCGCTGCACGAGGCGCTGGTCCATGGCGGCCTGGCCAACCGGGTGAAGGTGCACCTGCGCTGGCTCGACGCCGAATTGTTCGAGCAGGACGGGCGCGACGTCGCCGCCTCGCTGGAGCCGCTCGACGGCATACTGGTGCCCGGCGGCTTCGGCGAGCGGGGGTCGGAAGGCAAGATCGCCAGCGTCCGCTTCGCCCGCGAGCGCGACGTGCCGTTCTTCGGCATCTGTCTGGGCATGCAGATGGCCTGCATCGAGGGCGCGCGGAACACCGCCGGCATCGCCCGCGCCTCCACCACCGAGTTCGGCCCGACCGACGAGCCGGTCGTCGGCCTCATCGGCGAGTGGATGTCGGCCGAGGGCTTGCAGCGGCGCGCGGCCGGCGGCGATCTCGGCGGCACGATGCGGCTCGGCGCCTATCCGGCGACGCTGTCGGGCAACAGCCATGTCGCCGGCATCTACGGCGCGACCGCCATTTCGGAACGGCATCGCCACCGCTACGAGGTGAACGTGCATTATCGCTGCGCGCTGGAGGCGGGCGGGCTCATCTTCTCCGGCATGTCGCCCGACGGGATGCTGCCCGAGATCGTCGAGCGGCCGGAGCATAGCTGGTTCGTCGGCGTCCAGTTCCACCCCGAGCTGAAGTCCAAGCCGTTCGAGCCGCATCCGCTATTCGCCAGCTTCATCGCCGCCGCCGTCCGCCAGAGCCGGCTGGTGTGATCGGCCGGCGCCATGCTATCCGGCGGGAAGCAGGCGGGAGGCGGACATGCGGGCGGACGAACTCGGGGCGCTGATCCCGCCCAACGCGCTGCTGTCCTTCTGCAGCCAGGCCGAACTCGAAGACCTGCTGTCGCGCGCTTCGGTCCAGCCGGTGAAGGCGGGCGCCACCATCCTGGCGCAGGGGGAGGAGGGCGACAGCCTCGTCATCCTGCTGGCCGGCGACGCGCGCGTCTGCATGGTCGCCGCCAACGGCCGCGAGATCGTGCTGGATTATGTCGGGCCGGGCGCGGTGCTGGGCGAGATCGCGCTGCTCGACGGCGAGCCGCGCACCGCCAGCGTCAACGCGCTGGGGCCGGTCCGGCTGCTGCGGTTGTCGCGCCCGGCGTTCGAGGCGTTCATCGAGCGCCACCCCCGCCTCGCCATCCGCATGATGCGGGTGATGGCGCGGCGGCTGCGCCAGGCGAACGACACAATCGAGAACGACCGCGCCTTCGCCTCCGGCCCGCGCCTCGCCCGCTATCTGAAGCGGCTGACCGACGGCGACGCGACGAAGCTGCGCCACGATCTCAGCCAGTCGGAACTGGGCAATTTCGTCGGCATCAGCCGCGAGCATGTCAACCGCCAGCTCGCCGCCTGGGCGGATGCGGGGGTGATCGCGCTGGACCAGGGCCGGATCACCGTGCTGGACCGCCGGTATCTCGACGAGGTGGCGGCCAACAGCGGCCACTGACGCGATCAGATCAGGTCGAAGAGCGACCGCTGGCTGGTCTTCGCCAGCACCGCCTGCGCCGCCAGCAGCGCGGTGAGCTTGGCCTGGAGGGAGACGGCGGTGGCCTCGATGTCGGTATCCTCCAGGCCGGAGCGTTCGGCGGCATTGACCAGCCTGGTGTCGGCGAAGCGCTCGCGGATCGATTCGAGGCGCGTCGCGCGCACGCCCTGCTCGCCATGGGCGTCGGCGATGCTGTCGGCGGCGGCGTCGATCTCGGCCAGCGAGATGGTGGTCGCGGCCTCCCGCTCCGCCGGGTCGGCCAGGACGATGGCGTCGGCGGCGTCGGTCAGGATGGCGGCCAGGTCCTTTGGTCCGGCGGCGGTGGCGATGCCGTCGAAGATCTTGGCGCGGACGGCGCCGGCCTGCACGGAGAGCGCGGCGCCGACCGGATAGGCGAGCGCGGCGGTGGCGGCGTAGAGCGGCTGCCCCCGCGAATCGCGTTCCCGCGACAGTGCCGCGACATCCTCGGCGATTCCGCGCAGTTCGGTGGCGATGGACGCGCGATCGCCGTCCGACAGGGTGGCGTTGGACGCCGCCAGCATCAGCGTCTTGGCGCGATCGACGTTGGTGGCGAGCGTCGTCAGGTTCGCGTCGACCCGGTCGGACAGCGCGATGGCGGCGTCGGTGTTGGCGGCCCAGGCGGTCTCGTTCGACTGGCCGCGCTGGATGTCGGCGATGCGCGCGCTGGCGGACGGATCGTCGGACGGCGCCTGGATGCGTTTCTGCGTCGAGATGTCGGTCTGCGCGCGGGCGATCTCGCGCGACAGCTTCTGTTGCAGTGAGACCTGCTGGGTCAGGCGGTAGCGGGTGCCGGCGATCATGGCGCGATCCTCGATCGTGTCGTCTTCACAGCGCGTCCAATATGGTCTGCAAGGTCTCGCGCGCGACCTGGATGATCTTGGCCGAGCCGCTGTAGGCTTGCTGGAAACGGAGCAGCTCGGCGGCTTCGTAGTCGAGATCGATGCCGGCGATCGCGTCGCGCGCGGCAAAGGCGGCATCCTTGCGCGCGCCGGCGGTGGCGTTCTCGGACCTGGCCGACGACAGCATCTGCGCCTGTCCGGCGACCAGGCCGGCCCACTGGCGCTCGGTCCCGGCGGCGCCGCGCAGCGCGCCCAGCGCCAGCAGGTTGCCGTTCTCCGTGCCGTCGGCCGAGGCCGCGGCGACGGTGGCGGGATCGCGATCGGCGACGGCGGTGGCGATGGTGCCGGCCGGATCGGCCGGATCGAAGGCGAGGAGCGCCGTGCCCGGATCGCCGTTGGCGTCGACCCCGTTCGCCGACCAGTCGTTGAGCCTGGTGGCGAAGTCGCCGGCGAGCGCGCCGAGCTGCGCGCGGCGGTTCGCGACGGTGCCGGCGACCTCGACGAGGCCGGCGAGCGCGCCGCCGGTGGCGTGGACGGCGATCATGTCGCCATGGCTGAAGAGGCCGAGCGCCAGCCGGTCGTCGCCGCCGCGCGCGACCGACAGCACGCCGGGGTCCAGGCCGCTATTGTCCACCAGCACCGCGCCGGTCGCGCGGGCGAGGGAGATGGCCACCGTGCCGTCGGGCGCGGTGGCGACGTCGATATCGATCTTGTCGGAGAGATCGTCGAGCAGCCGGTCGCGCTCGTCCGTCAGCTGGGCGTGGGCCGAGGTGCCGACGCCGGCGCGGCGCAGCGCCACGTTCAGCCTGGCGAGCGCGGCGACATCGGCGTTGACCGCGTCGACCGTCGTCCCCGCCTCGTCGGCTATGCCGCCGGCGGTGCGCTCCAGCGCCTGGGCACTGGTGCGGAAGGCGCCGGCGGCGGCGTCGATCGCGGTCAGGAAGGCGCGGCGGCCGAAGCCGTTCGACGGATCGCTGGCCAGCGTCTCGGCGCCGGTGAAGACGCCGGTGACGGTCTGGCCGACGCCGGTGGCGCCGTCGTCCAGCCCCGCCTCCACGACGCCCAGCCAGCGCATGCGGGTGTCGGCGCGGCCGGCGGTGGCGCCGGCGAGGCGGGAATCCGCCGCCTTGAAGTCGTCCCACGCGCGCCGGACGGACACCGGATCGACGCCGCCGAAGTTGACCCGGTCGCGATAGATCGGGTCGGACCCGGCGGAGATGCCGGATTCCCTCAGCACGATCGAGCGGCGGGCATAGCCCGGGGTCTCGGCATTGACGATGTTGTCGCCGATGACGGACAAGGCGCTGCGATAGGCCGAGACGCCGGATGCGCCGATACCGAGGAGGTCGCTCATTCCGGCCCGTCCTTCGATGGCGCCGGCGCGGGGCCGAACTGGCGCAGCAGCAGCGCGCCGATGCCGAAGCCGCCCCTGGCGGCCATGTCGTCGGCCAGGCGCGCGTCGGACATGTCGCGGAATTGTTCGGTGGCGCCCGAATCGAGCAGGCCGTCGCCCGGGCCGGCGGCGCGCATCGATCCGATCATCTGGCGCAGGAACACCGCCTCGAACGCCTGCGCGGCCGATTTCAGCCTGGCCGCATTGTCGTTCGCCGGGATCGGGGCGGGCGCGGCGGGGATCGCGTCGATCATAGCACGATCAGCTCCGCCTTCATGGCGCCTGCCTGCTTCAGCGCCTCCAGGATGGCGACCAGGTCGGCCGGGGACGCGCCGATGTCGTTGACCGACTTGACGATGTCGGCGAGTGACGCGCCGCTGTGCAACTGGAACATCGGGCGGCGTTCCTCGGTGACCTTGATGTCGCTCGATCGCTCCGTAGCGGTCCTACCGTTACTAAAGCCTTCCGGTTGGGAAATGCGCGGGTTCTCGTCCACCCGGACGGTGAGCTTGCCGTGGCTGACCGCGGCCGGCGCGATGCGGACGGCGCCGTTGATGACGACTGTGCCGGTGCGGGCGTTGACGATGACGCGCGCCGGGGCGTCGGCCGGGTCGACGCTCAGATTCTCGATCCGGCCCATCAGCAGCGTGCGCTGCTCGGCCCCGGCGGGCACGTCGATCTGGACCGAGACGGCGTCGATGGCGCGGGCGCGGTTGCCGCCCAGTTCCAGGTTGATCGCGTCGGCGACGCGGCGGACGGTGGTGAGGTCTTCTTCGGCCAGGTTGAAGGTGATGCCGGCGGCGGTGGCGAAGCCGGCGTCGACCGCGCGCTCCACCGTGGCCCCGCCGGGGATGCGGCCGGAGGAGGGGATGTTGACGGTCAGCTTGGACCCGTCCTGCGCCTCGATGCCGAGCCCGCCGACGGCGAGGTTGCCCTGCGCCATGGCGTAGATCTGCCCGTCCGCGCCGACCAGCGGCGCCATGACGAGCGTGCCGCCGCGCAGGGACTTGGCCTTGCCCAGCGCCGATACGGTGATGTCGAGCCGCTGGCCGGGCTTGGCGAAGGGCGGCAGTTCGGCGGTGACGATGACGGCGGCGGCGTTCTTGACGCCGGGCTGGATGCCGGCCGGCAGGTTCAACCCGAAGCGGGCGGCGGCGCCCTTGACTGCCTGGGTGGCATATTCCAGGCTGTCGTCGCCCGTGCCGGCAAGCCCGACGACGATGCCGTATCCGGTCAGCTGGTTGGCGCGCAGCCCCTGGAAGGTGCCGAGATCCTTGATCCGCTCGGCCTGGAGAGGGGCGGCGAGGAGGGTGAAGGCCAACAATCCCATGAACCCGCCCATCCCGAGCGAAGTCGAGGGAACTGCCCGAGCGAAGCCGAGGGCGTGCCTCGACTTCGCTCGGCATGGACGGGTGTTTGGAGACACGCGGATCATCCTCAAAACGGGCTGACGCGGGAGAAGAAGCGGCCGAGCCAGCCCTGGCGGCTGGCGCGGGCGATCTCGCCGGCGCCGGAATAGGTGATGCGCGCGTCGGCCACCCGGGTGGAGAGGACGCGGTTCTCCGGGCCGATGTCGGCCGGGCGGACCAGGCCGGAGACGCGGACGTATTCGTCGCCGCGATTGAGCGTCAGCGTCTTCTCGCCCCGCACCAGCAGCACGCCGTTGGGCAGCACCCGGGCGACGGTGACGGTGATCTCCCCGTCGAGCGTGTTGGACTGGGCGGCGCCGCCCTTGCCGTCGAACCGCGCGCCGCCGCCGACGCCGACGTCGGTCGGCTTGAAGAAGGCGAGCGGGCCGGTGACGGGCGGGGTGACGCCGATGTTGCCGGAGCGATCGGTGGTCGCCGAATTGGTCTTCACCGCCTGCGTCCGCTCGACGAGCGCGATCGTCAGCATGTCGCCGACCATCGCCGCGCGGGTGCCGGAGGTGAGCGCGGCATAGCCGTTGGCGGCCTGGAAGATCGCGCCGCTGGCGGGCGGGGCGACGGCGAGGGGGGCGATGACCGGGCCATAGTCGGCCAGCGCCGGATCCGTCCTGCGCGAGGCATGGCCGGCGGTCGGCGCGGTGAGGAGGATGGCGAGCGCCGCGACGAAGATGGCGAGGTCGCGCACCAGCCGGTCGTCCGGCCCCCAGGCGGAGGCGGCGGAGCGCATCGCGTGGCCCTCAGAGCTGCTGGTTGACATATTGCAGCATCTCGTCGGTAGCCTTTATCATCTTGGAATTGACCTCGTAGGCGCGCTGCGTCTCGATCATGTCGACCAGCTCCTCGACGATGTTGACGTTGGAGCCTTCGAGGCTGCCGGACAGCAGCGCGCCGCGTCCGTCGAGGCCGGGGGCGCCGGTCTGCGGCGTACCCGACGCGGCGGTCTCCAGCAGGAGGTTGTTGCCGACCTGCTCCAGCCCGGCCGGGTTCATGAAGCGCGTGGTCTCCAGCTTGCCAAGCTCGGTCGCCGCCGTCTCCCCCTGCAACGTCGCCGTCACCGTGCCGTCGGCGCCGACGGTGATCGATGTCGCGCCCTGCGGGATCGAGATGTTCGGGATCAGCGGCATGCCGTCGGTGGTGACGATCTGGCCTTCGGGCGAGGTCTGGAACGATCCGTCGCGCGTATAGGCGGTCTTGCCGTCGGGTTGCTGCACCTGGAAATAGCCCGAGCCCTGGATCGCCATGTCGAGCGCGTTGCCGGTCTGGTTGATCGACCCCTGGGTGTCGATCTTGGCGGTGCCGTTCACCTGCACGCCGGTGCCGAGCGACAGGCCGGTGGCGTATCTGTCGTCGCCGGACGAGGCGGCGCCGGGCGCGATCATCGTCTGGTAGGCAAGCGTCTCGAAACTGGCGCGGTCGCGCTTGAAGCCGGTTGTGTTCACGTTCGCCAGATTGTTGGCGATCACCCGCATCTTGGCGTTCTGGGCATCAAGCCCGGTGCGCGCGACGTGGAGGGCGGCGGTGGTCATGGCTTGCTGGTCCTTATTCGACGCGCATGAGGTCGGCGGTGCTGGAATCCAGCTCCTTGGCGGTGGTGACGAGCTTGATCTGGGTCTCCCAGGCGCGGCTCGCCTCGATCATCTCGATCAGCCCGGTCGAAGCATCGACGTTCGAGCCTTCGAGGCTGCCCGAGGCGAGGCGCGCGCCGGGATCGGCCGGCAGCGCCCCGCCGCCGGCGACGCGGAACAGGCCGTCCAGGCCCTTCCTGATCGCCGATCCCTGCGGCGAGACCAGCTTGAGCTGATCCACCTTCTGCATCGGCTGGGCCGGGTCGGCGCCGGTCGGCTGGATGTAGATGACCCCGCCCGCGTCGATCCGGACCTTGTCGGCCGGCGGCAGGGTGATCGGGCCGGCATCGCCCAGCACGGGCACGCCCTCGCCGTTGGTGAGGAGGCCGCTGTCCGACAGCTTCAGGTCGCCGCGCCGGGTATAGGCTTCTTCCCCGTCGGCCGCCTGCACGCTCAGCATCGCGTCGCCCGACAGGGCGAGATCGAGGTCGCGCCCGGTCCGGGAGATCGCGCCCGCCTTCATGTCGGCGGCGAGGACCGATTCGGCGGCGAGCGCGCGGCTCGGCAGCCCCTCGCCCTCGACGAACAGCGGGCTGATGTTGGCCATCTCGCCCTTGAAGCCGGCGGTGCCGACGTTGGCGAGGTTGTTCGCCGTCGTCGTCTGGCGCGACATGAGGCCGCGCATCGCCGAAGCCGCGGTGTAGATGAGGCGGTCCATGCCCTGGCGCTCCTGCCGTCAGGCCGTCAGTTGCGCAGGTTGACGATGGTCTGGGTCAGCGTGTTCGCCGTCTCGATCGCCTTGGCGTTGGCCTGGAAGTTCCGCTGCGCGCTGATGAGCGCGACCAGTTCCTCGGTGATGTCGACGTTGGCGCGTTCCAGGCTGCCGGAATTGATGGCGCCGAAGCCGTCGGTATTCGCCTCGCCGATGATCGGGTCGCCCGACTTGCCGCTGACCGTCCAGCGCGAATCGCCCAGCTGGCGGAGGCCCGCCGGGTTGGAGAAGTTCGCCATGACGACCTTGCCCAGCGCCTGCGTCGTGCCGTTGGAGAAGCTGGCGGTGACGAGGCCGCCGGAATCGACGGTGACGTTGTCCAGCTTGCCGGCGGCGAAGCCGTCCTGGGTCAGCGCCGTCAGGGCGAAGGTGGTGTTGGCCTGGCGGGTGGTGCTGCCGAAGTTGATGTCGGCGTCGATCGGCTGGTTCGCGTCGCCGAAATGGACCGCCCCGTCCGGCTCGGCGAGGCCGCCCGCGTCGTCGAAGATGAGCGACAGCGGGCCGGTGGTGCCGTCGTCCTGCGTCGCGTCGACCTCGGTGTTGCCGACGAACAGGCGGGCTTCCCAGGTGCTCGTCTCCGGCGAGCCGGTCGGCAGGGTCTTGCGGGTGAAGTAGAGCGTCGCCGGCAGCGCCGCGCCGTTGCTGTCGTAGACGGTGGTGGCGGTCGACTGGCTGTAGGTGTCGGGATCGAAACGGTTGAACGCATACGGGTTGGTGGTGCCGAACTTGGGGTTGGACGCGGGCAGGCCGGCGGCCGACGGCAGGGTGACGGCGATGTCGATCTTGGTCGTGGCGCGGGGCTGGCCGGTGGACAGCGGCAGTTGCAGCGCGCGGGTGGAACTGAGGCCGGTCGCCGTCACCTTGCCCTCGTCGTCGACCGGCAGCACCTGGAGGAAGCCGCCCGAACTGTCGGTGACGTTGCGCGCGGCATCGACGCCGAAGGCGCCGTTGCGGGTGAAGCTGACCTGGCCGTTGGTGCGGGTCATGAAGAAGCCCTGGCCGGCGACCATGAGGTCGAGCGCGCGATCCGTCCCTTCCGACGCGCCCTGGGTGAACTGCTGGGTGATGCCCTTCAGCCGCGTACCCTGCCCGGCGATCGAGCCGGCCGCCTGTAGCGGCGCGGACGAGATCAGGTCGCCGAACTCGGTGCGGCTGCGCTTGAAGCCCAGCGTGCCGACGTTGGCGACGTTGTTGGAGACGGTGGCGAGGTCGGTCTGCGCGCCCTTGAGGCCCGAAAGCGAGGTGTAGAAGGACATGGCTGCTGCTGCTCCGTGAGGCGGATCGGGTCGGGATCAGGAAAGTTTCAGGGCATCCGCCGGCGAGACGAGGCCCAGGCCCGTCACCAGCTTGGCGTCGGCGCCGCCGGCCGGCGACTGGACCCCGGCGATGCGCGTCCAGGTGGCGGTGGCGACCTCCATGAAGCCGGTGCCGGTCGAGGCCGAGACGACGAGCTTCAGCGGACCGTCGGCGGCGATCTTGCCGGCGGCGTCCTTGCCGTCCCAGGTGAAGTCGAGCCCGCCGGCCCTGGTGGCGCCGACGGCTTCCGAATGGACCGCGCTGCCGTTCGCGTCGACCAGGCTGATCGTCACGCTCGTCGCGTCCTCGGACAGCGTGATCTGGCCGGCGTAGCCGCCGCCGGCGAGCGGCGTCGCGATGGCCGAGGACACCAGCGCCGAGCGCCCGATCCAGTTCGACGCATCGCCGATGCGCGCCGCTTTCACGTCGTCGGCGATGCCCTTCAGCGAGGCGTTCATCTCCGAGATGCCGGCGACCGACGAGAATTGCGCCATCTGGGCGATCATCTGCTGGTTGTCGACCGGATCGAACGGGTCCTGCGTCTTCAGCTGCGTCGTCATCAGCTTCAGGAATGAACTCTGGTCCAGCGTCGAGGATCCCTTGGCGGCCGTCCTGGCCGTGTTGGCGAGCGTGTCGAGCGTGGCGTTGCCGGTGGCGCCGATGGTCATTTGCCGAGCCTCAATGTGTCTAGGGTGAGCGTCTTGGCGGTCTGCAGGACCTGGACGTTGTTCTGATACTGCCGCGCGGTCTCGACCATCTCGACCAGTTCGCTCGCCGAATCGACGCCGGCCTGCCAGACGTCGCCGTTTCTGTCGGCCAGCGGATGGCCGGGGCTGTGGATGCGGGTCGGCTCGGTCGTCGCCGGGGCGATGCCGTCGACCTGCACCGTCGAGACGCCGCCGGCGACATCGCCGATCGCGTGGAAGATCGGCTTCATCGCGCGATAGGCGCCCTCCCGCGTGCCCGAGACGGAGCCGGCGTTGGCGAGGTTGGAGGCGGTGGTGTTCAGCCGCACCAGTTGCGCCGACATGGCCCGCCCGGCGATGTCGAAGATGGTCATGTTGGCCATGCGCCTATTCCCCCCTCAGGGCGGACATGACCGTCGCGATGCGGCCTTCCAGGAAGGAGAGGGTGGTGCGATAGGCCACCGCATTCTCGGCGAAGGCGGTCTGTTCGGTGGACAGCTCGACCGTGTTGCCGTCGAGCGAGGGCTGGACGGGCACGCGATAGCGCCGCGCCGCCTGCGCCGCGCCGTCGGTCGTCGCCGGCCGGTCGCCGGTCGCCAGCTTCAGCGCGGCGGCGAAGTCGATGTCGCGCGCCTTGTAGTTCGGCGTCGCGGCGTTGGCGATGTTGGAGGCGAGCAGCGACAGCCGCTGCGAGCGCAGGGTCAATGCCGCGCCATGGGTGCCGAACAGGGCATCTTCGGCCATCGCCTCGCCTCCCGCCTAAAGTTCCCGCGCCGGCCGTCGTTCTGATGATCGGGGCGTGGCCCGTGGTGGGCCGTCGCTGGATCGTTCCGCAATGTTCGTGCCAGATGGCATGGACCCGGCCCCGGACCGGGTCGCGGCCGGGCGGGCGGCAACGGCTTGCCGGCGGGCGGCAAGGATCTGCCGGCGGGGAGCATGGTTGCATGGACGTCGCCGCATTCCTCGACCCGCTGGGTCTCGCGATCGTCGTCGGCGGATCGGCGGCGCTGGCGGCGATGCGATCGACCCGCGACGACATCGCCCGCGCCTTCGCCGCGCTCGGCCCCTGCTTCACCGCCGATCCGCAAGCCGACGGCCATGCGGCGCGCGCCGCGGTGGGGCGCATCGCCCATGTCGCCGAGGCGCGCAGCCTCACTTCGGTCGATCGCATCGTATCGACCCGGCCGTTCCTCCGCCGCGCCGCCCGCCGGCTGGCCGAGGCGCCGAGCGCGGCCGCCTTCGCCGCCTGGGGCGCGGAGGAACTCGCGATGCGCGCCGAACGCCACGAGGGCGCGCAGGGCGTGTGGCGGGCGCTGGCCGACGCCGCGCCGGCGATGGGGCTGGCCGGGACCGTCATCGGCCTCATCCGGATGTTCGCCGCGATGGACGATCCCGGGCGGATCGGCCCGGCGATGGCGCTGGCGATGCTGACGACGCTCTATGGCGTGGTGCTGGCCAACCTGGTCGCGGCGCCGGTGGCCGGCCGGCTGGAACGGCTGTCGCATGCGGAACTGGCGTGGCAGCGGCGGACGATCGGGCGGCTGGTCCGCATCGCCGAGGCGGAGATGCCGGCGGCGGTGGCGGCTCCGGCTCCGGCGCCGGTGCGGCAGGCGGCATGAGGACGATGCCGGCCAACGCCCGCTTCGCGGTGAGCTTCGCCGATCTCTGCCTGTTGCTGCTCGGCTTCTTCATCCTGTTGCAGGCACGGCGCGGCGATCCCGTCGCGGTGGCGGACGGGGTGCGCACCGCCTTCGGGGTGGCGGCGGTGGCGGACCGGCTCGACCTGCCCGCCGCCGGCCTGTTCGATCCGGGCGAGGCGGTGTTGCGCGCCGGCGCGCGGGCGACGCTCGCCCGGCTCGGCGCGCGGGCGGCGGCGGGGCATCGGCGGGTGCGGGTGGAAAGCGTCGGCCGCGACCGCGACAGCCGCCGCTTCGACGGCTGGGAGCTGGCGGCGGCGCGGGTGGCGGCGGTGGCGCGCGGCGTGCGCGCCGGCGGACTGGACGAGCGCCGCATCGACGTCGCGATGCCGACGATCGAGGGGACGGGCGGCGGGCAGCGGGTGCGGGTGGCGGTGCTGCCGTGATCGTCCTGCTGGCACGCCCCTTGCTTCCATCCCTTCGTATCGAAGGAACAGCCGCATGACCATCCTGATCGCCGCCCTGATCGCCGCCGCCACGCCCGGCGGGTTCGAGGATATCGCGAAGCTGGAGGCGCGGACGATCGCGGCGCTGGATGCGGGGATCGGTATACCGGGCGGCCCGGTGGCGGCGATCGACCGGCGGCTGAGGCTGGCGCGCTGCCCCGCGCCGGTGACGATCGATCCGCCGGCGCTGGGCGCGGTGGCGCTGCGCTGCGCCCAGCTCGGCTGGCGCATCCGGGTGCCGCAGGTGGGCGTGTCGGGCGGGGCATCGGGGCAGGCGCGGGCCGCGCCGGTCGTGCGGCGGGGCGATCCGGTCGAGGTGCGGGCGGAGGGCCGTGCCTTTTCCGTCGTCGGCTCGGCCATCGCCGACGAGGACGGGGCGCAGGGCGCGCGCATCCGGGTGCGGACGGATCGGACGCGCCCGCCGGTGGTGGCCGAGGTGGTCGATGTCGGGGTGGTCCGCATCGCCGCGCGATGACCGGCTAAAGCCCGGGCGCATCCGGCCGTTAAAGGAATCGTAAGCGGCGCCGGCCGAGTTTCCGGCGCCGAGCCGATGGACAGGATAAGGACGAGAACCATGGTCGATGGCATCGCGGGCGGCGGACGGGGGCGCATCGATGCGGCCCGTACACAGGCGGCGCAGCGCATTTCGACGCTGGCCAGGCCGAAGCCGGTGCAGCTTGCGCCCGATACCGGCCCGACCCTGACCGTCGCCGGCAGCGCGACCACGCTGGCGAAGGCCGGACCCCCGGTCGATGCCGAGAAGGTCGCCAGGATCAAGGCCGCGATCGTCGGCGGCCGCTATCCGATCGATGTGCGGGCGATCGCCGAGAAGATGATCGATCTCGACCTCGGGCCGCTGGCGTGAACGGCCCCGGCATCGACGCGCTGATCGCCTCGGAGCGCGCGCTGATCGCGGCGCTGGATGCGGACGACGTCGCCGCGATCGAGCGGACCACCACCGACTATGCCAACGTCCTGCGCCACGTCCAGGGCGCCGGGGCGGGGTGGGCGGCGCCGGAGCTGCGCGCGCGCATCGTCGAGGCGCTGCGGCTGGCCGATGCGGCGCGGGCACGGGTGAACCTGCTGGTCGACCGCACCCGCCAGCGGCTGACGCTGCTGTCGCGCGCGGCCGGGCGCGAGCCGGGCATCGGCTACCGCCGCGACGGAAGAATGCGCGCCTGAAGCCCTCTCCCCCGCGGGGAGAGGGAGAAGAACAACTGGCACGATAGTTGCTGATCCTGCTCCATGACCATGGAGCGCAGCCTTTGATCCCGACCAGCCTGGCCGGTGCCGCGACGGGCGGCCGCGTGCGGAATGCGATCGCCAGCGCGTCGGCCTCGACCGGGATCGATTTCTCCTACCTGTTCCATCAGGCGCGGATCGAGAGCGGGTTCAATCCGACGGCACAGGCGCGCACCTCGTCGGCCACCGGCCTCTACCAGTTCATCGACCAGAGCTGGCTCGCCACCGTCAAGAAACATGGCGCGGATCACGGCCTGGGCTGGGCGGCGGACAGCATCGGGGTGGGGCGCGACGGGCGCTACCAGGTCGGCGACCCGGCCACGCGGCAGGCGATCCTGGCGCTGCGCAACGATCCCGACGCATCGGCGGCGATGGCGGCTGAATATGCCTCCGACAACAAGCGGTATCTGGAGAAGCGGCTGGGCCGTCCGGTCGAGTCGGTCGATCTCTACATGGCGCATTTCCTGGGGCCGTCGGGCGCGCGGCGGTTCCTCACCGGGATGGACGCCGATCCGGACGCGGCGGCGGCGGGCACGCTGCCGGCGGCGGCGCGGGCGAACCGCGCGGTCTTCTACGACAAGGCCGGCCAGCCGCGCAGCTTTGCCGACATCCGGCAAAGATTTGCCGCCAAGTTCGGGAACGACGCGCCCGCGCCCGCGCCGGCGACCCCGCGCGAGGACCGCCTGCCGCGCGTGGAGCTGGCCTCGCTCGACATGCTGGAGGGCCAGCAGGCGTTGCGGGCGCAGACGCTGCTGACCCCGTCGCCGCGATACGCGCGGCTGGCCTATCTCATGCTCGCGAATCTCGGAGGCTGACGCATGGCGACCGCGGCGATCGGACGGGGCCTGTGGGCCGATGCGGGGCGGGGCGCGATCCTGCCGCTGGCCACCCTGATGCTGGTGGCGCTGATGATCGTGCCGATGCCGGCCTTCGTGCTGGACGTCGGCTTCATCGCCAACATCATGGTCTCGCTCGCGGTGCTGATGGTGGCGCTGAACGCGGCGCGGCCGCTCGACTTCTCGTCCTTCCCGACGGTGCTGCTGTTCACCACGCTGCTGCGGCTGTCGCTCAACGTCGCCTCGACCCGGGTGGTGCTGGTCGACGGGCATACCGGCGCCGATGCGGCGGGGCATGTGATCGAGGCGTTCGGCAGCTTCCTGATCGGCGGCGACTATGTCGTCGGGCTGTTCGTCTTCGCCATCATCATGATTATCAACCTGGTCGTCATCACCAAGGGCGCGGGGCGCGTGTCGGAAGTGTCGGCGCGCTTCACCCTCGACGCGCTGCCCGGCAAGCAGATGGCGATCGACGCCGACCTGAACGCCGGGCTGATGACGCCGGAGGAGGCCAAGGCCCGGCGGCAGGACGTCGCCACGGAGGCCGACTTCTACGGATCGATGGACGGCGCGTCCAAGTTCGTGAAGGGCGACGCGGTCGCCGGGGTTCTGATCCTGGCGGTCAACATCGTCGGCGGGCTGATCCTGGGCGTCGTCAGCCACGGGCTGACGGCGGGCGAGGCGGCCAGGACCTATATCGTGCTGGCGGTCGGCGACGCGCTGGTCGCGCAGGTGCCGGCGCTGCTGCTGTCGATCGCGGCGGCGGCCATCGTCACCCGCGTGTCGTCGCCGCTCGACCTGTCCGGCCAGATCACCAGCCAGTTCGGCTCGGCCCGCGCCTGGACGCCGGTGGCGGCGATCCTGACGCTGCTCGGGCTGCTGCCGGAGATGCCGCATCTCGTCATCCTGCCGGCCGCCGCGCTGGCGGGCTACGTCGCCTGGCGGCTGAAGGGCGCGCCGGACCGCGCCGCGGCCGAGGCGGCGATCGAGGCGGCGCCGGCCGACGCCGGCCCGGCCGGCGCCTCGACGATCGAGTGGAACGAGGTGTCGGACGGCGCCGCGCTCTCGCTGGAGCTGGGCTACGGCCTGGTCGCCATGGTCGACGAGCGGAAGGGCGCGCCGCTGATGGCGCGGATCACCGGCATCCGCAAGCAGCTGTCGAAGGAACTGGGCTTCGTCGTGCCGCTGGTCCGCGTGCGCGACAATCTGGCGCTGGAGCCGAACGCCTATCGCATCACCGTGTCGGGCGTCGTGATGGGCGAGGACGAGGCGTGGCCCGACGACCTGCTGGCGCTCGATTCGGGCGATCTCGACGGGCGGGTGGACGGGCGCGACTGCCGCGACCCGAGCTTCGGCCTGGAGGCGGTGTGGATCGCGCCGGAAAAGCGCGGCGACGCGGTGATCGCCGGGTATACCGTGGTCGATCCGGCGACCGTCATCGCGACCCACCTCAACCAGATCATCGCCAACGCCGCCGCCGACCTGTTCGGCATGGACGAGGCGCAGAAGCTGCTCGATTCGCTGAAGGAGAACGCGCCGCAGCTCGTCTCCAACCTGACCCCCGCGCCGCTGCCGCTGGCCAGCGTCGCCGCCTGCTGCCGGGCG
>CAXTHU010000014.1:0-23288 GCA_964244125.1 uncultured Sphingomonadaceae bacterium | reverse complement strand
GCGCAGAACTGCGTCCACTGCAAGACCTGCGACATCAAGGACCCGACCCAGAACATCAACTGGGTCGTGCCCGAAGGCGGCGGGGGGCCGAACTATCCCAATATGTGACGCCCGCGTGATCCGTGCCGCGATCCTGCTTCTCGCCATGTCCGGCGCGGCGGCCGGGGCCGCGCGTCCGGCCGCGACGCGGACGGCGGCGACCGACTATGTCATGGCGCGCGCCGCCGACATGACCGGCGACCTGCCGCGCGCCGCCGCCGGCTATGCCGCCGCACTCGCCGGCAGCCCGGGCGACGCGACGCTGGCGGCGCGGGCCTATCGCCAGCTGCTGGCCGCCGCCGGCGACGAGGCGGGCGCGGTGGCGGCGGCCAGGGGGCTGGCGGCGCGGGGGGCCGTGCCGCCCGACGCGAGGCTGCTGCTGGTCGCCGACCGGGTGGCGGCGCGCGACTGGCGCGGCGCGCGGGCGGAAATCGCGAAGATCGACGACGGCGATCCGTTCGCCTTCCTCGCCCCCGTGCTGGCGGCGTGGATCACGCTGGGCGAGGGCGGCGATCCGATCGCGGCGCTGGTGCCGGGGCGGGGCGGGGCGGTCGGCCTGCCGTATCTGGCGGAGCATCGCGCGCTGCTGCTGCTGGCGACCGGGCGGATCGACGACGGCGTCGCCGCGATCCGGACGCTGGGCGGCGCCACCGGGGCGCGGGCGGCGCGGCTGAAGCTGGCGGCGGCGGCCGCCATCGATGACGGCGGCGCCGCCGGCCGGGCGAAGGCGACGGCGCTGCTGGAGGGCGACGATCCCGCGCTCGCCCGCGCCCGCGCGATCGTCGCCGCCGGCCGCCGCCTGCCCGGCCGGATCGCCACCCCGGCCGAGGGGATCGCCGAGCTTTACGTCCGCGTCGCCGCCGACCTCAACCGCGAGCGGGTGACGCCGCTCGCCTTCGGGGTGGCGCGCATCGCCACCTTCCTGGCGCCGGACAATGCCGAGGGCTGGCTGGTCGCGACGACGCTGCTGGCGGGCGCGGGCCTCGACGAGGCCGGGCTGACGGCGCTGGCCCATGTCGATCCCGCCGATCCCTTCGCGCCGGCCGCGCGCGACCTGCGCCTGCGCCTGCTGATCCGCGCCGGGCGGCAGGAGGAGGCGCTGAAGGAGGCGATCGCCGCCGCCGCCGCGCCGGCCGCCGGATCGGTCGAGCAGGCGCGCGTCGGCGACCTCTACCTGGAACTGGATCGCCGCAAGGAGGCGGCGGCCGCCTACGGCAAGGCGATCGCGCGGGCCGAGCGCGAGCCGGCGTCGCGGCGCGGGCTCTGGACGCTGTGGCTGCAACGCGGCGGCGCGCTGGAGCAGGCGGGCGACTGGACGGCGGCGCGGCCGGCGCTGGAACGGGCGGTGGCGCTGGCGCCGGACCAGGCGAGCGCGCTCAACTATCTCGGCTATGCGATGCTCGATCGCGGCGTCGATGCGGGCGCCGCGACCAGGCTGATCGAGCGCGCCAGCCAGCTGGCGCCGGACGACGCCGCGATCACCGATTCGCTCGGCTGGGTCTATTACCGGCAGGGCAGGCTGCCCCAGGCGATCGCCGCGCTGGAAAAGGCGGCGGCGGGCCAGCCGGGGGACGCGGCGATCAACGACCATCTCGGCGATGCCTACTGGTCGGTCGGGCGGCGGATCGACGCGCGCTATGCCTGGCGCGCGGCGCTGGTCTATGCCGAGGAACCGGAGCGGACCCGCATCGCCGCCAAGCTGGACGCCGGGCCGCCCGCCACGCCGTGACGGAGACGGCCCATGCCAAGCTGAACCTCGCCCTCCACGTCCGCGCGCGGGAGGCGGACGGCTATCACCGGATCGAGACGCTGTTCGCCTTCTGCGAGGATGGCGACACGGTCGCGGTCGCGGAGACCGGGCCGCCGCTGACGATCGACGGGCCGTTCGCGGTGGGGCTGTCCATCGGCCCGGACAATCTCGTCCGCCGCGCGGCGGACGGCATGGCGGCGGCGTTCGGCGTGGCGGTGCCGCCGCTGCGGCTGGCCAAGCGGCTGCCGGTCGCGGCCGGCATCGGCGGCGGGTCGGCCGACGCCGCCGCCGCGATCCGGCTGATCGCGGGGCGCCACGGGATCGATCCGGCCGATGCGCGGGTGACCAGGCTGGCCGCGACGCTCGGCGCCGACGTGCCCGCCTGCCTCCGCTCTGCGACGGTGCGGGGCGAGGGGCGGGGGGACGTGCTGGTGCCGGCGGCGGCGGACCACGGCGGCACGCCGGCGCTGCTCGTCAATCCGGGGATGCCGCTCGCCACCGGCGCGGTGTTCGCCGGTTGGGACGGGATCGACCGGGGGCCGCTCGGCGACGATATCGCGGCATCGCGCAACGATCTGGAGGCGCCGGCCATCCTGCTGGCGACGGTCGTCGCCGATGCGCTCGGCGCGCTCAGCGACCAGGCGGGCGTCACGCTGGCACGCATGTCGGGATCGGGTGCCACCTGTTTCGCCCTGTTCGAAGACCTTGGCGCGCGTGACCGGGCCGCCGCCCGGATGGCCGCCCAGCGGCCCGGCTGGTGGCTGATGGCGACCCGATTGCGCTGATCCGTGCCGCAGCGGGACAGGGTGTCGCCGCCGTAACGAAAAGTTCAAATATTACAGGCGAGCCTTGCGCGGATTTTGCGCAGGGTGACCATTAACCAGGATTCCGACTCAAGCCGTTCATGTCGCTGGTCTAAGAAGCCCGGGCGATCGAGGCACCCCGCAGTGCCGACATGCAACGGCGATCCCCGCGCAAGCGCGTGCGTCGCCCGACCGGCGGTCGGCCTCCACCGGCCGCCGGTCCCCTTTCCGGCCGGCCGGGCGTGACAGGATCGCCGCGACCGGGCAGAGCGCGGCGATGTCCGTGTCTTTAGACGATGGCGCACCATGCCGCCTGGATGGCGATCCGGCGACCGGCCTGCTGCTGATCGCCGATCACGCCTCGAATCGCGTCCCCGCCGATATCGATCTCGGCGTGACGCCGGCCATGCTCGGCCAGCATATTGCAATCGATATCGGCGTGGCCGAACTGGGCCGGGCGCTCTGCGACCGGCTCGGCTGTCCGGGGCTGCTGGCGGGCGTGTCGCGGCTGGTGGTCGATCTCAACCGCGACGCGGACGATCCGAGCGCGATCCCGACGCTGACCGACGGCCGCGCGGTGCCGGGCAACGCCGCGCTGGACGCCGCCGGGCGGGCGGCGCGGATCGCGCGATACTGGGCGCCGTGGCACGCCGCCATCGCCGACGCCATCGCGGCGGACTGGCCGCGCCTCCTGATCTCGCTCCACAGCTTCACCCCGCGTCTCGCCAGCCGGCCGGAGGCGGTGCGGCCATGGCAGGTCGGCATCCTCCACAATCGCGACGACCGCGCCGCCCGCCCGGCGATCGCGGCGCTGCGCGCGGCGGGCGTCGCGACCGGGGACAACGAACCCTATTCGGGCCGCGTCCTGAACGCGACGATGGACCGCCATGGCGAGGCGAACGGCATCCCCTATCTCGGGCTGGAGGTGCGGCAGGACCTGATCGAAGACGCGGCGGGCGTCGAGCGGTGGAGCGACATCATTGCGCCGGTGATCCGTTCCGTCATGTCGGACCCTTCGGCTACGCTCGGGACATGCTTGTTTCGGCATCCACTTCAGGGCTAGGCGCCAAGCCGCAAAATGGATTCCGGCCTTCGCCGGAATGACGGCGAGGTTCGATGCCCCAGTTCGACAAGTCCCGCCTGCCCAGCCGCCACGTCTCGGTCGGGCCGGAGCGGGCGCCGCATCGCAGCTATTACTACGCCATGGGCATGACCGAGGAGGAGATCGCCCGGCCGTTCGTCGCGGTCGCCTCGGCCGGCAACGACAGCGCGCCGTGCAACACCACCCTCGACGCGCAGGCCGATATCTGCCGCGAGGGCGTGGTCGCCGGCGGGGGCACGCCGCGCCGGTTCAACACCATCACCGTCACCGACGGCATCGCCATGGGCCATCAGGGGATGAAATCCTCGCTGGTCAGCCGCGAGGTGATCGCCGATTCGGTCGAACTGTCGGTGCGCGGCCACTGCTACGACGCGCTGGTCGCCTTCGCCGGCTGCGACAAGTCGCTGCCGGGGATGATGATGGCGATGCTGCGGCTGAACGTGCCGGCGATCTTCGTCTATGGCGGCTCGATCCTGCCCGGCCGCTACGAGGAGCGCGACGTCACCGTCGTCGACGTGTTCGAGGCGGTGGGCCGCTTCGCCGCCGGCGGCTGTCCGCTGGGCGAGCTGCATGCGCTGGAGAAGGTCGCGTGCCCCGGCCACGGCGCCTGCGGGGGGCAGTTCACCGCCAACACGATGGCCTGCGTCGGCGAGGCGATCGGCCTGTCGCTGCCCAATTCCAACATGATGCCCGCGCCCTATCGCGGCCGCGACGAGATCGCGCGCGCCGCGGGCGCCCAGGTCATGACGCTGCTGGAACGCAACATCCGCCCGCGCGACATCTGCACGCGGGCGGCGTTCGGGAACGCGGCGCGGATCGTCGCGGCGACCGGGGGCTCGACCAACGGCGCGCTCCACCTGCCGGCGATGGCGCATGAGGCGGGGATCGCCTTCGACCTGTTCGACGTCGCCGAGATATTCAAGTCGACGCCCTACATCGCGGACCTGAAGCCGGGCGGTAAGTATGTCGCCCGGGACATGCACGAGGCGGGCGGCGTCTACATGCTGATGAAGACGCTGCTGGCCGAGGGGCTGCTCGACGGCGACTGCCTGACCGTCACCGGCCGGACGCTGGGCGAGAACATCGCCGAGGTGACGTGGAACCCCAACCAGAAGGTGATCTACGACGCGAAGACGCCGATCAGCCCGACCGGCGGCGTCGTCGGCCTGCGCGGATCGCTGGCGCCCGAAGGGGCGATCGTGAAGGTGGCGGGCATGGCGCGGCTGGCGTTCGCGGGGCCGGCGCGGGTGTTCGACTGCGAGGAGGATTGCTTCGCCGCCGTCGAAGCGCGCGACATCGCCGAGGGATCGGTGATCGTCATCCGCTACGAAGGACCGAAGGGCGGGCCGGGGATGCGCGAGATGCTGTCGACCACCGCCGCGCTCTATGGCCTGGGAATGGGCGAGTCGGTGGCGCTCGTCACCGACGGGCGGTTCTCCGGCGCGACGCGCGGCTTCTGCATCGGCCATGTCGGGCCGGAAGCGGCCGACGGCGGCCCGATCGCCTTGGTCGAGGACGGCGACGTCATCCGCATCGACGCCGAGGTGGGGACGATCGACCTGGCCGTGGACGACGCCGTGCTGACGGCGCGCCGGGCGGCGTGGCGGCCACGCGTCAACGATTATCGGTCCGGCGCGCTGTGGCGCTATGCGCGCAACGTCGGGCCGGCCGTTACCGGCGCGGTGACCCATCCGGGCGGGGCGGCCGAGACGCATGTCTATGCCGACATCTGAGGCGGTGTCACCCTCTTCCCGTCATGCCGGTCTTGTTCCGGCATCCATCTCACCGCTTACCCGCGTGTCGCAAGTGGAGAGATGGACCCTGAAACGCGTTCAGGGTGACGGAGAGCGCAGGTGACGCCGGAGCCGATCCTCACCGCCGCCGAGACGCGCGCCGCCGAGGACCGGGCGATCGCTGCCGGCTCATCCATCGAGGCGCTGATGGAGCGCGCCGGCGCGGCGGTGGCGGAGGCGGCTTGGCGCTACGGCGGGGGCAGCCAGGTGCTGATCCTGTGCGGGCCGGGCAATAACGGCGGCGACGGCCATGTCGCGGCGCGGCTGCTCGCGGCACGCGGCGCGGAGGTGCGCGTGGCGGCGTGCGCCGAGCCGGCCACGGCGGCGGCGCGGGCGGCGCGGGCCGGGTGGCGCGGCGCGGTCGCGCCGCTCGGCGAGGCGCGGCCGGCGGCGGTGCTGGTCGATGCGCTGTTCGGGACGGGGCTGTCGCGACCGCTGGCGGCCGAGGTGGCGGAGCCGCTGCACCGGCTGGCGGCGGCGGCGCGGTTCCGGCTGGCGGTGGACCTGCCGAGCGGGGTCGCGACCGATGACGGCGCCGATCTGGGCGCCGCGCGCTGCGACCTGACGCTCGCGCTGGGTGCGCGCAAGCCGGCGCATCTGCTCCAGCCGGCGGCGGCGCTGTGCGGGCAGGTGCGGGTGGCCGATATCGGTCTCGCCCCCGCGAGTGATCTCGCCACCCTCGGCCGGCCGGTGCTGCCGCCGCCCGGGCCGGCGGACCACAAATACAGCCGGGGCCAGGTCGCGGTCGTCGGCGGGGCGATGCCGGGGGCGGGGCTGCTGGCGGCCGAGGCGGCGCAGCGGGCGGGCGCCGGCTACGTCGCCCTGTTCGGCGGCCGCACGCCGCCGGCCGCGCCCCACGCATTGGTGCGGCGCGGGCTGTCCGCCGACGCGCTGGCGGACCCCCGCATCGGCGCGATCGTGATCGGGCCGGGGCTGGGGCGGGATGCGGCGGCGCGCGCCCGGCTGGACGCGGCGCTGGCGGCGGGGCGGCCGCTGGTGATCGATGCCGACGCGCTCGGGCTGCTCGACGGGCGCCGGCCGCCGCGAGCGATCCTGACACCGCATGAGGGCGAGTTCGTCCGGCTGTTCGGCGCGCTGCCCGGCGGCAAGGTCGCGCGCGCCCGCGCCGCGGCCGAACGGAGCGGGGCGGTCGTGCTGCTGAAGGGCGCGGACACGGTGATCGCCGCGCCGGACGGGCGGGCGGTGATCGGCGCCGGCCCCCCCTGGCTGGCGAGCGCCGGCACGGGCGACGTGCTGGCCGGAATCGCCGGGGCGATGCTGGCGCGCGGGCTCGATCCGTTCGCGGCGGCACGCGCCGCGCTGTGGCTCCACGGCGAGGCCGCGCGGCGGGCCGGACCGGGTCTGATCGCCGACGACCTGGCGCGGCATCTGCCGGCGGCGCTCGCCCGCGCCGCCCGGTGAGCGCGGCGATCCCCGGCCCGCATCGCGCGGTCCCGCCCTGCCGCCACTTCCCGACCTGCGGCGGCTGCCGGCTCCAGCAGCTCGACGACGCCGCCTATGCCGGTTTCCTCCGCGAGCGGATCGCCGCCGCGCTGACCGCGCATGGCCTCGACGTGCCGGACATGGCGCCGCCGCATCTCTCCCCGCCGCGCACCCGCCGGCGGGCGGCGATGAAGGCCGAGCGGCGGGGCGGGCGCGTGCTGCTGGGGTTCAGCGAGGCGGCGAGCCACCGCCTCGTCGATCTCGCCGAATGCTGGGTGCTGGACCCGCGCCTCTTCGCGCTGGTCGCGCCGTTGCGCAAGCTGCTCGGCGGGATGATCCGCCACGGCCGGGGCGCCGGCGTGCGGATGACGCTGGCCGACCAGGGCGTCGACCTGCTGCTGGAGGGGGTGGCCGCCGAGGGGCTGGCCGCGGCCGAGGCGCTGACCGCCTTCGCCGACACGCACCGGCTCGCCCGCCTGTCGATCGACGAAGGCCACGGGCCGGAGGCGCGGTGGGAGCCGGCGGGCGTCACCGTCACGCTGGGCGGCATCGCCGTGCCGCTGCCGGAGGGCGCGTTCCTCCAGGCGACGACGGATGGCGAGGCGGCGCTGGCGGCGGCGGTGGGCGCGGCGACGGCGGGCGCGGGAGCCATCGCCGACCTGTTCGCCGGCCTCGGCACCTTCGCCCTGCCGCTGTCGTCGGACGCGAAGCTGCTGGCGGTGGAGGGCGCGCGCGACGCAGCGCTGGCGCTCGGGCTCGCGGCGCGGCGGGCGGGGCGGCCGGTGCTGGTCGAGCAGCGCGACCTGTTCCGCCGGCCGCTGGGCCAGGCCGAGCTGGCCCGCTTCGACGCCGTCGTCCTCGATCCGCCGCGCGCCGGGGCGCGCGAGCAGATGCCGGCGCTCGCCGCCTCGGGCGTTCCGCGCATCGCCTATGTCTCGTGCAACCCCGCCACCTTCGCCCGCGACGCGGCGGTGCTGGCCGGCGGCGGCTACCGGCTGGGCCACGTCATGCCCGTCGGCCAGTTCCGCTGGTCGACGCATGTCGAGCTGGTCGCCGCGTTCGAGCGATAGCCTGATGGCCCGGCGGATCGCGCCGCCGGGCCGGCTTCAGGTCAGTCGCATTCGCGGATCAGCACGCGCCGGCCGATATAGGGATCGTAGACCCGGCGGGTGTAGCAGTCGCCATAGACCGGCTCGGCATAATAGCCGGCGCCGCCGTAATAACCCCGTCCGCCGCCATAGCCGTAGCCGTAGGGCCGGCTGGCGAGGGCCGCGCCGACGCCGAGGCCCAATATGCCCAGGCCGATCGCGCCGCCGGTGCCGATGCCGCGGTTGTAACCGCGATACCCGCCATAGCCGCCGTAACCTCCTTGACGGCCATAGCCGCCGCCGCGATACCCGCGTGCGTCCGCCGCGGTCGCCGTCGCACCGGCCAAGGTCGCGCCGAGCACGAGGGCCGTCATCACCTTCTTGAGCTTCGCCATCGTTCGTCTCCTGTCCGTTCGGCCAGGCAACAGCGGCCGGCCTGCGGACTTGTTCCTAGCGGGGCCGATCTGAACGGCGCGGGAATGTGCCGTTCACCAGGGGTTTATCGCGCCGGCTTGGTCGATCGCCGGGCGCCCGTTAGGATCGTGCCATGACCACCGATCTCGATATCGCGCGCGCCGCCACCCTCCTGCCGATCGCGCAGGTCGCGGCGAAGCTGGGGCTGCCCGAAGACGCGATCGACGCTTACGGCCGCGACAAGGCGAAGATCGACCCGGCCGCGCTCGCCGGTATGGCATCGCGCCGGGGCAAGCTGATCCTCGTCACCGCGATCAATCCGACGCCGGCGGGCGAGGGCAAGACGACGACGTCGGTGGGGCTGGCCGATGCGCTGAACCGGATCGGGCGGCGCACCGTGCTGGCGCTGCGCGAGCCGTCGCTCGGCCCCTGCTTCGGCACCAAGGGCGGGGCGACCGGCGGGGGGCGGGCGCAGGTGGTGCCGATGGAGGCGATCAACCTCCACTTCACCGGCGATTTCCACGCCGTGACCGCCGCGCACAACCTGCTGGCGGCGATGATCGACAACCACGTCTACTGGGGCAACGCGCTCGACATCGACGTGCGCCGCATCGTCTGGCGGCGCGTGATCGACATGAACGACCGCGCCTTGCGCGACATCGCCCAGTCGCTCGGCGGGCCGGCCAACGGTTTCCCGCGCGAATCGGGCTTCGACATCACCGTCGCATCGGAGGTGATGGCGATCCTGTGCCTGGCCGACGATCTGGCGGATCTGGAGCGGCGGCTGGGGCGCATCGTCGTCGCCGAGACGCGCGACCGCCGGCCGGTGACCGCGCGCGACCTGAAGGCGGACGGGGCGATGGCGGTGCTGCTGGCAGACGCGGTCAAGCCGAACCTGGTGCAGACGCTGGAGGGCAATCCCGCCCTCGTCCACGGCGGGCCGTTCGCCAACATCGCCCATGGCTGCAACACGGTGATCGCGACCAGGGCGGCGCTGGCGCTGGGCGACTATGTCGTGACGGAGGCCGGCTTCGGCGCGGATCTCGGCGCCGAGAAGTTCTTTGACATCAAATGCCGCCAGGCGGGGCTGACGCCGGCCGCCGCCGTGATCGTCGCCACGGTGCGGGCGCTGAAGATGAACGGCGGGGTGGCGAAGGCCGACCTGGGCGCGCGCGACGTGGACGCGGTGCGGCGGGGCGCGGCGAACCTCGTCCGCCATATCGGCAACGTCCGGCGCTTCGGCGTGCCGGTGGTGGTGGCGATCAACCACTTCACCGACGACGGCGAGGACGAGCTGACCGCCATCCGCGAGGCCGCGGCGGCGTGCGGGACGGAGGCGTTCCTCTGCCGCCACTGGGCGGACGGCGGCGCCGGCGCGGTCGATCTGGCCGGGGCGGTGGCGGCGCTGGCCGACGGCGGCACCGCCCGCTTCGCCCCGCTCTACGACGCCGCACTGCCGCTGTTCGCCAAGATCGAGGCGGTCGCCACGCGCATCTACCATGCCGGCGAGGTGGTCGCCGCACCCGCGATCCGCGCCCAGCTGCGGCGGTGGGAGGAGGCGGGGCACGGCCGCCTGCCGGTGTGCATGGCCAAGACGCAATACAGTTTCTCGACCGACCCGACCCTGCTCGGCGCGCCCGGCGGGCACGTCGTCACCGTGCGGGAGGTGCGGCTGGCCGCCGGCGCGGGCTTCGTCGTCGCCATCTGCGGCGATCTGATGACGATGCCGGGCCTGCCCCGGACGCCGGCGGCCGAACGCATCCGGATCGACGGGGAGGGGCGGATCGACGGCCTGTTCTGAGATGCCCGGGCGGCGCGTCCGGGCTATTCCACGTTCCGGAGCGTGCGGATGTCCCCGTCGACCACCCCGACCGGCCAGGGCGTCAGATGCCGGCCGACGCACGGCCCGCCGACGCAGCGGCCGTCCTCGACCTCGAACAGCGCCGAATGCCAGCCGCAGGCGATCAGCCCGCCGTCCGGCGTGAGATAGTCGTCGAGCGACATGGCGAGCGGCAGGCCCATATGCGGGCAGCGATCGACATAGCCGATCACCGCGCTCCCACGCCGCACGACGAAGCCGTGGAAGCGGCCGGCGCGCATCTGGAGGACGAAGCCGCGCGCGCCGCCGTCGGCGATGGCGTCGAGTGGCCCGAGCGACACGCCGGCGGGCGTCGCCGACAGGCGTTCGGCGGGGATCGCGGCGCCGCGGTCGTCGGGTAAGGGGTCGGCCATGACGGACAGTGTCCCGCCGGCTCCATCGCGACAAGCCCGGCGACCGGAACTTTTACGATCGCGGCATCATCCATCCGTCACCCCCGACGGCAGGGGGTACGTCACCTATGGCGAAGAGGGCGAGGAGATCGGCGGGGAGGCGGGGTAGGCATAAGGCGCATCGGTTTCGGCGCCGGCCCGCTCGACCCCCGTCGTCCCGCTCGGCCGGGCGGTGGTCCGGATCGACCGCCATCGACCTGATCGCTTCCGGCGGCACCGGCGCCGCCGGCATGGTCAGCGCGCCACGGCCATCTCGGCGAGCAGCCGGTCGGCATGGTCCACCTTGTCCATCACCCACAGCATGAAGCGGCCGTCGACATGGATGGTGCGGTTGATCGCCGGATCGTAGGACCAGTCCGACACCACCCCCTCGATCGTCCCGTCGAAGGCCAGGCCGACGAACTCGCCCTTCGCGTTCAGCGTCGAGGAACCCGAATTGCCGTTGGTGATGTCGACGGTGGACATGAAGTCGACCGGCAGCGTGCCGAGCGCGGGGGCGGCGTAGCGGCCGTAATCCCTGGCCCCGATCCGGTCGATCAGCCGCGCCGGCGCGTCGAACTCGCCGCGGCCGGTATATTTGGCGATCAGCCCCTCGGCGGTGGTGAACGGCGCCCAGGTCAGCGCGTCGCGCCGCTTGCCCGCCACCTTGCCCCAGGTGAAGCGGAGCGAGCCGTTGGCGTCGGGATAGAGCGGCCGGCTCGTCCGGGCAAAGGCGATCAGCCCTTCGTCATAGACCGAACGCGCCGCCTGCGTGCGCCCGGCGCCGTCCTTCTTGCGGCGCTCGCGGGCGAGGTCGCCGGGATAGAGCGCGACGGCGAGGCGGATGAAGGGATCGGTCGAGGCCTCGAAGGCGCTCGCCGGCTTGTCCAGCCAGGCGGTGCGGACGGCGGTGTCGCCCAGCGTGGTGTCGGCATAGAGCCGGTCCAGCCCGATCTGCTTCAGCCGTTCGTCGAAGGCGGCGTCGCGGGCGGCGGCGGGCAGCCCGCCGTATTCGCCGAGCGCCTGCGCCAGGATCGCGCGATCGACCTTGGGGAGATAGCGCCGCTCGACCTGGACCAGCCGCTCGGTGACGGGCGCGCGGTCGCGTTCCTGATAGCCGGCCTCGCGCATGGCGTCGGGCCGCTCCCGCTCCCTGGCCCAGCGATAGAGCGTGCGCGCCGACGACAGCAGCTGCGCCCGGTTGAGGAGGCCGAGGCGCAGGTCGTCGAGGCTCGCCAGGTTCGTCTCGGCGACCAGCGCGTCGAGCGCGGTCGCGGCGGCGGCGAAGCGGGCGCGGGAGGGATCGGCGGCGATCCATTCGCGATAGGCTTTTTCCTGCGTCGTCTTGCGGGCGTCGAGGCCGATCGCCTCGGCACCGGCGATCTCGCCCAGCGTCTTCTTCTTGAAATTGTCGGCGCTGCGGATGATCGAGGCATAGCGGATGCGGGCGTCGTCGTCGCCGGCGGTCTCGCGCGCGATCAGGTCCGAATAGTCGGACAGCAGCTTCTGGTTGGTGGGTTGATACCGGCCGAGCGAGAAGCGCGCCTCGGCCGCCGTCACCAGCCGGCTGGTGGTGCCGGGAAAACCGGCGACCATGACGAAGTCGCCCTCCTTCACGCCCTCCGTGGCGACCTTCAGCCATGCCTTGGGGCGGTAAGGGACGTTCTCCCTGGCGAAGGGCGCCGAGCTGCCGTCGGGCGCGACATAGGCGCGGTAGAAGCCGAAATCGCCGGTATGGCGCGGCCAGACCCAGTTGTCGGTCTCCCCGCCGAAATTGCCGATCGAGCCGGCCGGCGCATAGACGAGGCGCACGTCCTTTATCTCCAGCTGCTGCTGGAGATAATAGGCCGCGCCGCCGTAATAGGGTCGCACGTCGCAGCGGCGGCTGGGCCGGCGCTCGCAGGCGGCGATCAGCGCCTTGCGGTTCCCCTCCATCCGGTCGGTGCGGTCCAGGCCGGCGAGGGCGGGGGTCACGCCCCTGTTCATCGCCTTCGTGACGTCGCGCAGCGCCTCGATCACGAAGATGCGGCTGCCGGGCGCCGCCGGCAGCTCCTCGGCCAGGCTCGCGGCGAGGAAGCCGTCGGTGATATAATCCTGCCCCGGCTTGGAATTATACTGGATCGAGCCGTAGACGCAGTGATGGTTCGTCGCGACGAGACCCTGCGGGCTCAGGAAGGCCGCCGAGCAGCCGCCCAGCGTGACGATGGCGTTGAGCGGGGCGGCCGACAGATCGCCCAGCTTCGCCGGATCGAGCCGGAGGCCGGCGGCCGTCAGCTGCGGGCCGATCGCGGCGGTCTGGTTCGGCAGCCACATGCCCTCTTCGGCCAGTGCCGGGGCGGCGACGGCGACGGCGCCGATCACGGCGCAATTCCATAAGGGGCGCATGGCCATCCGACATCCTCGACAGGCAGGGTTACATGCCGCCCCTACCGGGGGCGGCGCGCCTAATCCAGCAGCTTGGCGCGGGAGGCGGGCTTCAGGATCCAGCGATATTCGTCCGGTATGCCGAGCGCCCGGGCGAGCGCCAGCAGCGAGGGCAGCTTGGGCGTGCGATGCGCGCCGTCGGGCCGCGGCTGTTCCAGCAGGCAGATGGCGGCAGAGGTCAGCCGCGCCGCCGCCGCCAGCTCCTTCTGTCGCAGGTTGCGATGCTTGCGCCACGCCAGCACCGCCGTATCCCCGGCGCGCATGTCGTCGATGATGGCGCTGGGGATGACGAAGCCGGTCTCCGCCGCCGGCCGATCGCCGCCGGAGGATAGCAGGCTTTCATAGAGCTGCACGGGAATGACGACATAGTCGTGCGAGAAGCCGTGCGGCGTCTTGCCGATCATGGATTGGTTCTGGCCGTCCATCGCCCCACCGACACTCGCCCTAGACTTGGCCGAGGATTAACTCGGCCTGTATTCACCGATCGATCCGAAATGCCGGTGCCGGCAATCCGCCCGCCCGCCGAAGGGCGTGATGATATCACATATTGTCCAGGTCGATGCGACGCAAGCGCCAAGACCTGCGCCCGACGCCCTGCCGCAGTGGCGGAGGAGACACGGGACGACGGATTTTCGATGGCATGTTGTCACATATCATCCAAACGGTTAATCCGCGGTGGACGGGCGGTCTCTCCGGCCGCCCCCGATACCCGTCGAAAGGATGTTCCCATGCGTCGTGTCCTGTTGCTGTCCGTTTCCGCGCTTGCCTGCGGTTCGGGCGCCCTCGCGCAGCCGCAGGAACAGGCGCCGGGTCCGGGCACGGTCGAGGCGCGCGACTTCCATGCGCCCTCGCCCGCCGACATCGTCGTCACCGCGCCGTTCCAGCGCGACCGGCAGGACGTGCTGTCCGGCGTCGCCGTCCTCCAGGGCGAGGAACTGACCCAGGCGATCCGGCCGACGATCGGCGAGACGCTGAACCGCACGCCGGGCGTCTCGGCCACCTCCTTCGGCCCCAACGCCTCGCGCCCGGTGCTGCGCGGCTTGCAGGGCGAGCGGGTGCGCGTGCTGACCGACGGCATCGGCTCGATCGACGTGTCGAACACCTCGGTCGATCATGCCGTCGTCATCAACCCGCTGCTGGCCGAGCGGATCGAAGTGCTGCGCGGCCCCGAATCGCTGCTTTACGGATCGTCGGCGATCGGCGGCGTGGTGAACGTGATCGACCGCCGCATCCCGCGCGCGGTGCCGGACGAGTTCGCCCATGTCGAGGCGATCGGCACCTATGCCTCGGCCGCCGACGAGCGTTCGGGCGGCGCCGCCATCGACGTGCCGGTGGCGGGCAAGCTCGTCCTCCACGCCGATGGCAGCTATCTGAAGAGCGACGATCTGGAGATCGGCGGCCATGTCCTGTCGCGCCAGGCCCGCGCGCAGGCGCTGGCCAACGCCGGCGGGGAAGACGGCGACCAGCAGGCCGACGGCATCGATTTCGCCGCCAATGCCGGCCTGAAGGACCGGCTGCCCAATTCGGCGAGCAGGACCTGGACCGCGGGCGCCGGCGCCGCGCTCATCACCGATACCGGCCAGTTCGGCGTGTCCTACAGCCATTATGACAGCCTCTACGGCGTGCCGGTGCGCTATGCGACGCAACCGGGCCAGGAGCAGGAGGCGCCGCGGCTGGACCTGAAGCAGAACCGGCTGGACGCGCGCGCCGAGGTGCGGACCGGCGGCGGCTTCCTCGACACCGTCCGGCTGCGGCTGGGCTATGCCGGCTATCGCCATTTCGAACTGGAGGAGGACGGCTCGATCGGCACCGCCTTCTACAACAAGGGGA
Source organism: uncultured Sphingomonadaceae bacterium (assembly GCA_964244125.1). Classification (GTDB taxonomy): domain Bacteria; phylum Pseudomonadota; class Alphaproteobacteria; order Sphingomonadales; family Sphingomonadaceae; genus Solisphingomonas. The sequence continues at coordinate 8,352 of CAXTHU010000014.1, read as the reverse complement.
TGGAGGGCCGCGTCGAGCTGGTCCAGACGGAGCGCGGCGGCTGGAAGGGGGCGAGCGGCGCGCAATATTTCTCACGCGACTTCAACGTCGTCGGCGAGGAGGCATTTCTCCCCAAGAACCAGACCGAGCAGGTCGGCCTGTTCACCCTGCAGCAGGTCGAGTTCGGCGCGCTGAAGGTCGAGGCCGGCGCGCGCTACGAGCATAGCAGCCTCAGCGCCGACCCGATGGACGACCAGCCGCAATTCTTCTCCGGCGACCGCAGCTTCGGTTCGGTGTCCGGTTCGGCCGGCGCGTCCTACGGCATCGGCCGCTGGCGGATCGGCGCGAACGTCTCGCGCACCGTCCGCGCGCCGTCCGCCGAGGAACTGTTCGCCAACGGCCCCCATGCCGGCACCGAGGCGTTCGAGGTCGGCGATCCCGATTTCGCCAAGGAGAAGTCGGTCGGGGTCGAGGCGGTGCTGCGCGGCGGCGGGCCGGGTTACAGCTTCGAGGCGTCCGCCTATCACAACTGGTTCACGAACTTCATCTACGAGAACCAGACCGGCAAGTTCGAGGACGGCCTGCCAGTCTATCGGTTCCTCCAGGCCAAGGCGCGCTATTACGGGTTCGAGGCGCAGGGATCGGTGACGCTGGCCAGGTTCGGCGACGTCGGCGTCGCCGCCGACGGCCTGGCCGATTATGTCCACGCCCGCATCGTCGGGGTCGGCCCGGCGCCGCGCATCCCGCCGCTGCGGCTGCTCGGCGGGCTGGCCGTCACCAGCCCCAAGGTCGATGCGCGGGCGGAGGTGGAATGGTCCGCCAGACAGGATCGCACCACCACCTTCGAGACGACGACGGCGAGCTTCACGATGGTGAACGCGCAGGTGAACATCCGTCCGTGGGGCACGACGCGACCGCTGAGCCTCGTCCTGTCGGCGAACAACGTCCTTGACGTGAACGCGCGGCGGCACGCCTCCTTCCTGAAGGATTTCGCGCCGCTCTCCGGCCGCGACCTGCGCATCACCGCGCGGGCGAGCTTCTGACGGGCCGCTTTTCTTTGAAGTGACGGGCGCCCGGCGTGCGCCGAAGCGGGCGGCTCACCCGGCGTGACGGGCGCCGTGGCCGGCATGGCGCCGCCGCCAGTTGGCGATGTGCGCGGTCACCAGGCAGACGCTGCCCGACACGGTGGCGATCGTCTCGCCCTGGCTACCCTCCAGCGCTAGGGCGCCGGTCGCCAGCAGCGCCAGCCCGGAACCGCCCAGCAGCAGCGGCCAGCGGACCTCGTGATCCGCCCGCCCGGAGACCAGCGCCCATCCGCTCGCCGGCACCGCCAGCGCCAGCATCCACAGGTGGAACGACTCGGGGATTTCCAGCACCCGGCCGAGCGTCGGCAGCAGCGCGAAGATCAGCGGCAGCGCCAGGCAGTGCGCCAGGCACAGCAGGCTGGCGGTCATCGCCGTCCGGTCGAGCCAGTCGGCCCGGGCGGTGCGAAGCTCGGCCGGATGCGACATCTTGTGGAGTCCTTGCGTGAAGCGGTTCAGCCAGCGCAATGATACAACATATCATCAGTAGCAAGCCGGATGTCGTGCGCGGGGCATGATCCGGAGCTTTCGCGCCGCTACGGCGTAGTGCAGGCGGCAGATGTGGGGGCGTGGATGATCGACGGCGGCGGATGGCATCCCGAGGCGATCGCCGTCTGCGTGCCGGTGCGCGACGAGCGGGTCCTGCTGCCGCGACTGCTGATGGCGCTGTCGGCGCAGGACCTGCGCGGGCTGCCGGCCGTGACGCTGTGCCTCCTGTTCGACGGCTGCACGGATGGCAGTGAAAGCGTGACGGCGGAGCATGACGGCCGGCTGCCCTTCGCGGTCGTGACGCGCCAGGTCGCATCCGGCGGCGCGCCCAATGCGGGGCGGGCGCGACGGATGGCGCTGGCGCTGGGCGAGCGGGCGGTCGCCGGCGCGGCCGCGGCCGCGGCCGCGCTCCTCACCACCGATGCCGACAGCGAGCCGGCGCCGGACTGGATCGCGGCGAACGTGGCCGCGCTCGCCATGGCGGACGTCGTGGCCGGGCGCATCCTGCGTCGCTCCGGTCGCGGCGATGCCGGGCAGGACCGCATCGAGGCCTATTACGACCGGCTCCATGCCATGCGCCGCGACATCGATCCGGTGCCGTGGGAGGCGCGGCCGAGCCACCATCATAGCGGCGGCGCCAGCCTCGGCTTTCGGGCGCGGGCCTATGCCGCGCTGGGCGGGTTCGAGGCGCGTCCCGCCGGCGAGGACGCCGCGATCGTCGACGCGGCGCATCGCGCGGGGCTGCGCGTGCGGCGCGACGCGGCGGTGCGGGTGACCACCTCGTCGCGGCGCCAGGGCCGGGCGGAGGGCGGGCTCGCCACCCATCTGGCGCGGCTGGACGCGGGTACGGATGCCGGCCTGATGGCGCATCCGTTCGACGCGGCATGGCAATATGGCGGGCACGCCGCCGCCCGCGCCGCCTATCCCCGGATCGCCCGGCCGGGCATCGCCGCGCGCCTGGCCGAGGCCCTGTCGCTCGATCCGCGGCATATCCGCCGCGTCGCGGCCGATTGCGCCGATGGCGAGGCGTTCGCCACCCGGCTGGTGCCGTGCGCCCCCGGCGGCGAGCGGCGGGTGACGCTGGACGAGGCGGAGCGCGCGCTCGCCCTGCTGGAGCGGCAGCGGGCCGAGCGGGCGGCATGATGCGCGCCGAGATCGCCCGGCTGACCGGCACGCTGCCGTCGCTGCGCGATCCGGCCGATGGCGCGGCGCTGCTCGGGCTGCTCCGCTGCCTCTACGCCGTCGGCCGCCGCGACCTGCCGCTGGGTCGGCTGTTCGAGGGGCATGTCGATGCGCTCCAGATCGTCACCCGTCTTGGCACGCCGGCAATGGCGGAGCGGGTGATCGCGCTGGCGGAACGGGGCGCGGCCCTCGGCGTGTGGAACGCCGACCTGGCGGGCGAGCCGCTCGGGCTCGCGGCGGGGCAGCTGACGGGCGGCAAGAGCTTCGCCTCCGGCGCGGGCCTGCTCAGCCATGCGCTGGTCAGCGCCGATGCCGATGGCGGGCGGCAGCTGCTGCTACTCGATCTCGACGCGACCCCGCCGGCGATCGACCGGGGCTGGTGGAAGGTGATCGGCATGGCGCGATCCGAGACGCATGTCGTCCGCTGGACGGATGCGGCCGTCGGGCCGGAGGCGCTGGTCGGCGTGCCCGGCGACTATGTCCGCGAGCCGTGGTTCAGCGGCGGCGCGCTCCGCTTCGTCGCGGTGCAGGCGGGCGGGGTGGCGGCGCTGTTCGATCACGTCCGCGACCATCTCGTCGCCGCCGGGCGGACGGAGGATCCGCACCAGCAGGCGCGGCTGGCGGCGCTGTTCGGGCTGGCCGAGCTTGCGGCCGGCGCGGTGCGGGGTGCCGCGGCCCATGCCTTCGACGGCGGCGAGGCGCCGCTGGCGCGCGTCGCCGCCGCCCGGATGCAGGTGGCCGACCTGGCCGAACGAGCGATCGCGCTCGCCCAGACGGCGGTGGGCTTGCAGGGCCTGTTCGTCGCGCATCCGCTGGCGGCGGCGGTGACCGACCTGATGGTCTATCTGCGGCAGCCGGCGCCGGATGCGCAGGCGGCGCGCGCGGGCCGGGCGGCGGCCGGCGGGCTGATCGCGCTGGCGCTGTGAGGCGGCTGCGCATCGGCCGGCCGGGTCCGGCGCTGATCGTGGCGCCGCATCCCGACGACGAGACGATCGGCGCCTTCGGCCTGATCCGCGCGCTCCGCCGGCGCGGCATCGCGGTGCGGGTGATCGTCGTCAGCGACGGCGCCGCCTCGCATCCCGCCAGCCCGCGCTGGCCCCGGCGGCGGCTGGTGGCGGAGCGGCGGCGCGAGACGCGGCGGGCGATGTCGCGGGCGGGGGTGGCAGCCGGGGCGATCCGGTTCCTCGGCCTGCCCGACGGTGCCCTGCCGGAGGCCGGCTGCGCCGCGCTGGCCGCGGCGGTGGCGCGGATACGCCGGCTCGGCCTGACCGTCGGCCCGTGCCGGGACGATGCCCATCCCGATCACTGCGCGGTGGCCGCCGCGCTCGACCGGATGCCGGCGCGCGGCCGGCGCCTGTCCTATCGTGTGTGGAGCGATCGTCCGCGCCGGGCCGGGCGGGGCCAGGCCCTCCCGCTCGGCACCGTCGCGGCGAAGAGATCGGCCATCCGCGCCTATCGCAGCCAGTGCGGCGCGATCACCGACGATCCGGCCGGCTTCGCCTTCTCGACGCGCGAGCTGGCCGGCTTCTCCCATCCGGTCGAGCGGTTTCGCGAGGAGCGGCGATGAGGGCGATCGACCTGGCCGGCTTCGAGCGGACCTTCACCGGCGACGACGATCCCTGGGCGACGTTCAGCGACGCCGACGAGGCGCTGAAGCGGGCGGCGATCCTCCACGCGCTGGGGCCGGGGCCGATCGGCCGGGTGCTGGAACTGGGCGCCGGCAACGGTTCCAACAGCGCCGCCGTCGCCCCGCGCGCGCTGCGGCTGGATGCGACCGAGGGGACCGGGGCGGGGACGGCGCTGACCGCCAGGGCGCTGGCCGGCCGGCCGCGTGCCTGCGCGACCCTGCTCGCGCTGCCCGGGCGCTTTCCCCGGCGGACCTACGACGCGATCGTCGTCGCCGAGCTGCTCTACTACCTGACACCCGGCGACATGGCGCGGGTGGCGCGGGATGTCGCGGCGGCATTGCGTGCCGGCGGGCGGCTGGTGCTGGCGCAGCATCGCATCGACTTCCACGACTTCGCCCAGCATGCCGACGGCATCCACGAACGCTTCATCGCCGCCACCGGCCGAGGCTGGCGACCTTGCGGCGGGCGGCGGACATGGCGGTGGCGGGTGGAGACGTTCACCTGACGGGCGGACGGATACGGGAAGCTTCCGGCGTCACGAAACTGACCCATGTCCGCAACGGGGGAGTCGCGGAACGGCCGTAGGCGGCGTCACGAAACCTCGGGGGATATTCGGATGGCCAGCCTGCACCAGTTCGACGGCGCGTATTCCGATGGCGACATCGAGACCAACATCAGCAGCAATCCGACGCTCCAGGACATCGTCGCCGAACGCTATTCCCGGCGCCAGGCGCTGTTCGGCGGGGCATCGGCCGTCACCACCGCCGTGTTCGGCGGCGCGCTGCTGAGCGGTTGCGGCGGCGGCGGCGGCGCGGCCAGCGCCCCCGCGATCGGCATCATGGCGCCGAGCGCCGCCGAGGCGACCTCCGGCCGGGTGGTGACGATCACCGGCTCGACCGCCGCCGGCGGCACGCTCAGCGGCGGCAGCTTCACCCAGACGAGCGGTCCGGCGGTGGCGTTGACCACCGGCACGTCGAACAGCGCCAGCTTCATCGCCCCCAGCGTTTCGAGCGCCACCGCGCTCGGCTTCCGCTTCACCGCCAGCGACAGCGGCAACCGCCTCGGCGTCGCCGACACGGTGGTGACGGTCAGCCCGGCCCAGCTCGGCTTCACCGCGACGCCCAAGAGCCTGGCCGACATCGTCGCGGTGCCGGCCGGCTATTCGGTGACGGTGCTCTACCGGCTCGGCGATCCGATCAACGCCGCGACGCCGGCCTTCGCCAACGACGGCAGCGACAGCGGCTTCTCGTCGCGTGCCGGCGACCATCATGACGGCATGAGCTATTTCGGCCTGGCCGCGGCCGCCACGTCCACGACCGGCACGCCCGATCCGACGAACTCGTCGCGCGGCCTGCTGGTGCTGAACCACGAGAATATCAGCCAGGCCTATCTCCATCCCGCCGGGCCGACCACCGTCGCCGGCCGCCGCCCCGAGGCCGAGGCGCTGAAGGAGATGGAGTGCCACGGCGTCTCGGTGGTCGAGATCACGCGCGCCGGCGGGACGTGGGCCTATGTCCAGAACTCCGCCTTCAACCGCCGCGTCACGCCGCTGGTCCCGACGAGCTTCTCCGGGCCGGTGCGCGGCAACGCGATCCTGCGCACCCGCTTCTCGCCCGACGGCACCGGCGGCCGGGGGACGATCAACAACTGCGCCAACGGCTATATGCCCTGGGGCACGTATCTGACCAACGAGGAGAACTGGGCGGGATATTTCCGCCGCGACACCGGCGACGTCGCCGCGCGCGGCGGGGCGACGGCCAAGGCCAACATCTCGCTCGCCCGCTATGGCATCCCGGAGAACCGGCCGGGCAATTACGGCTGGTCCACCGTCCAGCCGGCGGATGCCGCCAGCACGATCTACGCGCGCTGGAACATCACCGTGCAGCCCGGCGCCCCGGCCGACGGCACCGGCGATTTCCGCAACGAGGCCTTCCAGCTCGGCTGGGTGGTCGAGATCGACCCGTATGATCCGACCGCGACCCCGCGCAAGCGCACCGCGCTCGGCCGGATGAACCACGAGGGCTGCTGGCCCGGCCGGACCGTCGCCGGGATCAGGCCCGCCTTCTACATGGGCGACGACGCGCAGAACGAATATATCTACAAGTTCGTCTCCACCGCCCCCTGGACCGCGACCGATGCCTCGGCGGCGAACCGCCTGGCGATCGGCGACAAATATCTCGACGCCGGCACGCTTTATGTCGCCCGGTTCAACGCCGACGGCAGCGGCCAGTGGCTGCCGCTGGTGTTCGGCCAGGGGCCGCTGACCGCCGCCAACGCCGCCTATCCCTTCGCCGACCAGGCCGACGTGCTGGTGAACGCCAGGCTCGCCGGCGACGCGCTGGGGGCGACGAAGATGGATCGCCCGGAATGGACCGCGATCAACCCGGTGACCGGCGAGATGTACTGCACGCTGACCAACAACACCTCGCGTACGCCGGCCAACACCGATACCGCCAATCCGCGCGCCTATACCGATCCCAAGGTCACCGGCGGATCGACCAGCGGCAATGCCAACGGCCACATCATCCGCCTGCGCGAGACCGGCGACACCACCGAGGCGACGTCGTTCGGCTGGGACATCTATGCCTTCGGCGCCGGATCGGACCTCAACCCGCAGAACGTCAACCTGTCGGGGCTGGACGCGACGAACGACTTCTCCTCGCCGGACGGCCTGTGGTTCGGCCGGAGCAGCAACGCTTCGGGCCTCGTCACCCCGGTGCTGTGGATCGAGACCGACGACGGCGCCTATACCGACGTCACCAACTGCATGCTGCTGGCCGCCATGCCCGGCACGGTGAACGACGGCGGCACCCGCAGCGTCGCCAACCAGGTCGGCACCGCGACCGGGACGCAATCGACCCGCATCGGCAAGGCGCCGGGGACGCAGCTCCGCCGCTTCCTCGTCGGCCCCAGGGAATGCGAGATCACCGGCATCGACACCACGCCCGACGGCCGCTCGCTGTTCGTCAACATCCAGCATCCGGGCGAACTCGGCGGCCCGGCCAACGTCACCTCCAACTGGCCGGCCAACCAGCCGGGCACCGCCGCCGCCGGCGTCCGGCCGCGTTCCGCGACCATCGTCATCACCAAGAACGACGGCGGGGTGGTCGGGCTGTAAGAACCGCATCGACACCGTCGCGATCGGCATCGACACCGTCGCGATCGGCGGGCAGGCTGCCACCATGACGACCATCGCCATCTACAGCATGAAGGGCGGCGTCGGCAAGACGACGCTGGCGGTGAACCTGGCCTGGGCGGCGGCGACGCTGTCCAGCCGCCGCACGCTGCTGTGGGACCTGGACGCGCAGGGCGCCGCCACCTTCACGCTGGCCGGCGACCGCGCCGGCGCGGTGCCGGCGCGCGACCTGCTGGAAAGGGAGACGCCGCCGGCCAGGCTGATCGTCGCCACCGCCACGCCCCGGCTCGACCTGCTGCCGGCCGACGCCTCGCTCCGCTCGCTCGACGCGCTGTTCGCCTCGCTCGACCGGAAGAAGCGGCTGCGGCGCATCGCCGCCGGGCTGGACCGCGATTACGAGCGGGTGATCCTCGACTGCCCGCCGGGTCTCGGCGAGACGAGCGAGCAGGTGATCCGCGGCGCGGCGCTGATCGTCCTGCCGCTGGTGCCCTCGACGCTGTCGGCGCGGGCGATGGCGGAGGTGCGCGCACATCTCGATCGCCGCCACAAGGGCGGGCCGCCGCTGCTGCCCGTCTTCACCATGGTCGACCGCCGGCGCGCCGCCCACCGCGCCGCGCTGGCGGCGGAGCCCGACCGGCCGGTGATCCCGATGGCCAGCGCGGTCGAGGAGATGGCCGACCGCCATGCCGCGATCGGCGCCTATGCCCCGCGCTCCCCGGCGGCGGCGGCGATCGCGGCGCTGTGGACCCGGATCGAGCGGGAACTGGCCGGGTAGGGCGGTTCGCGACATCGCCCCTTCCGGCAAGGGCCGTTCCCGGCGAAGGCCGGGACCCCGTCAGAGCTTCACCATCTTCAT
>CAXTHU010000013.1:0-23401 GCA_964244125.1 uncultured Sphingomonadaceae bacterium | reverse complement strand
GCAACGAATAGGCCGGGCGGTTCAGCATCTGGCGCAGCTGCGGCGGCAGGTCGTCGCGATCGACCCGCTGCTGGCCGGTGGTGGCGACGATGTCCCCTTGCGCGATCGGTTTCATCTGGAAGCTGCGCTTCAGCGCCGCGCCGGAACCCTGAAGGCGCAGGTTCTGCGCCGCGGGCGCGAAGACGACGCGGGCGGCCGGCTGCGACACGGTCTTGCGGACGACGACGAAATCGCCCGAGCCGACGCCGGCGTTGGCGCGCTGGAGGCCGTCCAGCCGCAGGATGTCCAGCCCCTCGTCCTCGGCATAGGGCAGCACCGCGCGCGCCGGGGTCGAACGCTTGCCGACGATCTCGACCACGTCGCCCTCGGCCAGCCCCAGCGACGTCATCGTCGCCTGCGACAGCCGCGCCAGCCCGCGCCCCGAATCGTCCGGCCGGGCATTGGCCACCTGGAGCTTGCGCCCCGTCTCTTCGTCCGCCACCGACCGCTCTCCCTCGCGCCGCCGAACGCGCGCAGCCCGATGTGGGGTCGGCGGCGACGAAAAAAACGGGCCGGCTCCGAAAGAACCGACCCGAAAGTTTTAGGAGAGGATGCCTGAAAGGCTTGATTGTTGTGCGGTGCGGCATCAGCTTGCGCAAATGCGAAGGACGGCGAGACGGTTGCATGAATCGCAAGCGTCGGTGGAGGCGGCATGAGGCGCCTGCCGCCGCTGACCGCGATCGAGGCCTTCGTCCAGGTAGCCCGGCTGGGTTCGGTGAAGGCCGCCGCCGAGGAGCTTGCGCTGTCCTCGCCCGCGCTCAGCCGCCGCGTGCAGGGGCTGGAGCGGTTCGTCGGCCGCGCGCTGTTCGATCGCCGCCATCAGGCGATGGCGCTGAACGGCGAGGGCGAGGCGCTGCTGGCGCGGCTGGCGCCGGCGCTGGATGCGCTGGGCGCGGCGATCGACGAGACGACCGGGGCGGTCGAGCATCTGCGTCTGCGGCTCGGCGTGCTGCCCCTGTGGGCGTCGCAGCGATTGATGCCCCGGCTCGGCGGGCTGCGCGCGGCGCATCCGGACTTCCACATCGACATCGACACCGCGCCCCATGCGCTCACCCGGCTGGGCGACGGGCTGGATGCGGCGGTGGTGCTGGCGCAGGAGGTCGATCCCGGCCTCTACAGCCGCCGGCTGGGCCACAACCGGGTCCGGGCGATCGGGGCGCGCACGCTGCTGGAAGGCCCCGCCGCGCTGCGCCGGCCGGCCGACCTGGCGCGGGCCACCATCCTGGTCCACCGCGACATGACCGAATTGTTCAACAGCTGGCGCCACGGCGTCGGCCTGCCCGATCTCGAACCCGCCGAAATCGATCATTTCGACTCCGGCCAGCTGATGCTGGAGGCGGCCGCGCAGGGCATGGGCGTCGCCTTCATGCTCGACGCCCATCTCGACGAGGCGCGCGACGACCGGCTGACGAGCCTGTTCGAAAGCGACGTCCAGAGCAGCTACAGCTACTGGTTCGCCTGCCGCCGCCCGGCGCTGTCACGCCGCGCGGTCAGGGTGTTCCACGACTGGCTGTTCGGGCTCTAGAGCCGTTCGCGACCAGATTGATCCGACCAGATTGATCCGACGTGAGCCCCTCCCCTTCAGGGGAGGGGTGAGTTGGCTCGATCGCAAACGGCTCTAAGCCCCTCCCTTTTGGGGAGTCTTGCGAAATCCGTCCGTCGCCCCGGACGGCGGGGGAGTGAAGCGACACACCTTCCTGTTCCCCGGCGAAGGCCGGGGCCCGGTCGGGAGACGCTCGTGGAGCGCGGATCGCCCGAACCGCGCAGCCTTCCGACTGGGCCTCGGCCTTTCGCCGGAGAACAGGATTTTCGCGAGATGCCGGCGGCAATTACACAACGATCCCCTGAACGGGGGGAGTTATCCGTTCAGCCCACCGTCGCCTTCACGATCCTGCCCGGCGTCTTCGGCGGCTCGCCCTTGGGCAGCGCGTCGACATGGTCCATGCCGTCGATCACCTCGCCCCAGACGGTATATTGCCTGTCGAGGAAGGTGGCGTCGTCGAGGCAGATGAAGAACTGGCTGTTGGCGGAGTTGGGAGCGGACGTGCGCGCCATCGAGCAGACGCCGCGGACATGCTTCTCGGCGCTGAACTCGGCCTTCAGGTCGGGCTTCTCGGAGCCGGACATGCCGGTGCCGCTCGGATCGCCGCCCTGCGCCATGAAGCCGGGGATGACGCGGTGGAACACGACGCCGTCGTAGAAGCCTTCGCCGGCCAGTTCGGTGATGCGGGCGACGTGGCCGGGCGCCAGGTCCGACCGCAGGCGGATGGTCACGTCGCCGGTATCCAGGGTGAGGACGAGCTTCTGGTCGTCGGCCATGCCGATCTCTCCTTCGTTTGCGATGGGGTCGCGCGTCTCTACGCAGCCATGTCCAGCACGGCCAGCCCATATTCGGCGGCGACCAGTGCGTAGCTCAGGCGGCGGGCGGCGTGATCGGGCATGATGTTGACCAGCAGCAGCTCGTCGGCGCCGTATTCCTCGGCCACCCGGTCCAGCCCGGCGCGTACCGTCGCCGGCGCGCCCAGCGTCATCCGCCGGCGCCGGCGCGCGGCGGCCGGATTCGCCGCCAGCCAGGCGACCGCCTCGTCCACCGGCGGGACGGCGATCGGCGTGCCCTGGATCAGATGCGCGAACATCATCGTCGACGGCGCCGCCAGCCGCTCGGCCTCGGCGTCGTCGGCCGCCGCGATCGTCCAGGTGGCGACGGCGACATAGGGCGCGGCGAGGCGCCTGGAAGGCCGGAACCGGCGGCGATATTCGGCGGCCGGCGCCGCGCCCTCCGAATTGATGAAGTCGGCGAAGCAATAGGGCAGCCCCGCCTCCGCCGCCCACAGCGCCGAATCGCGCGAGGAGCCGAGCAGCCACACCTCGGGCACCCCGCCGCCCGTCGGCAGCGTGGCGGCGAGCGGGGCGAAGGCGTGGTCGTTGGGCAGGCCGTCGCCGTAATAGGCCAGGATCTCGGCCAGCGCCTGCGGGAAGTCGTCGGCCGGCATCCGCCGCGAGCGATCGCGCTGCATCGCATGGGCCGTCCGCCCGTCGGTGCCGGGCGCGCGGCCGAGGCCGAGGTCGATCCGCCCGGGCGCGAGCGCCGCGAGCATGGCGAAGGTCTCGGCGACCTTGAACGGCGAGTAATGCGGCAGCATGATCCCGCCCGAGCCGATCCGCATCCGCCGCGTCGCCAGCGCCACCGGCCCGATCAGCGCCTCTGGCGCGACCCCGGCCAGCGCCGGCGAGGCGTGATGCTCGGCCAGCCAGTAGCGGTGGTAGCCGAGCGCGTCGCAGGCGCGCGCCAGGTCCAGCGTGTCGGCGAGGGCGCCGGCCGCCGTGGCGCCGCGGGCGATCGGCGACTGATCCAGCACGGAAAGTTGGTAGGAACGCGGCATGTCCCCTATGTAGGATGCCGGCGGCGCCCGCATAGCCCGCCGACCAGCGAGACGAACATGCCGCCAGCAGCCATCCAGCCCGTCATGCCGCCGACGCAGCGCCTGCTCGTCATGATCGCGGTGATGGCGGCGACGATCATGGTGGTGCTGGATGCGACCATCGCCAACGTCGCCCTGCCGCATATGCAGGCGTCGCTCGGCGCGTCGCAGGAATCGGTCAACTGGGTGCTGACCTCCTACATATTGGCGACGGCGATCGCGATGCCGGTGACCGGCTGGCTGTCGGACCGCTTCGGCCGGCGGACGTTGTTCACCGTCGCCGTCGCCGGCTTCACGATCAGCTCGGCGCTGTGCGGCGTCGCCGCCTCGCTGCCGATGATGGTCGCCGCGCGGTTCCTGCAAGGGGTGTTCGGCGCCTTCATCGCGCCGCTCAGCCAGGCGGTGATGTACGACATCAACCCGCCGGAGAAGCACGCCTCGGCGATGACGATCTGGGGGATGGGGGTGATGGTCGGGCCGGTGGTCGGGCCGATGCTGGGCGGCTGGCTGACCGATCAGCTGGACTGGCGCTGGGTGTTCTTCGTCAACGTGCCGGTGGGGATCGTCACCACCGTCGCCGTCGCCGCCCTGCTGCCGGCCGGGGCGCGGCTGGCGCGGCGGTTCGACGTCGCCGGCTTCGCGCTGCTGGCGATCAGCCTCGGCGCGTTTCAGCTGATGCTCGATCGCGGCACCCAGCAGGACTGGTTCGCCGCCACCGAGATCTGGGTCGAGGCGGCGGTGACCGCCGGCGCCTTCTGGATGTTCGTCGTCCACACCATGACCACCAAGGCGCCGCTGCTGCCGGTCGCCCTGATGCGCGACCGGACGTTCGTCGTGGCGATGGCGCTCGTGATGCTGCTGGGCGCGGTGATGATGGCCGGCGGCACTCTGGTGGCGCCGATGCTGCAACGGCTGTTCGGCTATCCGGTGTTCGACGCCGGGCTGATGGTGGCGCCGCGCGGCCTCGGCACGATGGCCGGGATGCTGGTCGCCGGGCGGCTGACCGGCCGGATCGACGTGCGGCTGATCGTGTTCGCCGGCCTGGCCGGCATCGCCGGATCGCTCTGGATGCAGACCGGCTTCGACCTGGAGATGGACGGCCGGCTCGTGATCTGGTCGGGCGCGATCCAGGGCGCCGGCCTGGGCATGGTCATGATGCCGCTGAACCTGACCGCCTTCTCGACGCTGGCCCCCCGCCTGCGGACGGACGCCGCCTCGCTCTACAGCCTGATGCGCAACATCGGCGGCTCGATCGCGATCTCGGTCGCATCCGCCCTGATGGCGATCAACGCGCAGACCAGCCACATGAGCCTGGGCGCCCACGTCACCGCGACGCAGCTGCCGTTCATCGACGCCGGCCTCGTCGGGCGCTTCGGCATACCGGCCGAAGCCGTGCTCGGCATGGTGGATCTGGAGGTCAACCGGCAGGCGCTGATGATCTCCTATCTCGACGATTTCTGGATGATGATGTGGGCGGCGCTGGTGATGCTGCCGCTCGCCTTCCTGCTCCGCCCGGCCAGGCGGCCGCCGGGGCCGGCGGCGATGACGGAATGATGACGGAATAATGCCGATCCTGGCCTGACAGCGGCGGCAAAGCTGCGTAAGCGGGCGCCGCCGGGCCAAGTCGCGGCAGCCCCCGCAACCGCTTCGGCGACGGAGATGCGCATGAGCGAGATCGACCTCGACAGCCGCCATGCCGAGCCCGACCGCGGCGGTCAGCCCGACGGCCACCATGACGAGGACGACCGGCTGAGCCCCGGCTTCGTCGCCGCCGTGATCGACCGGCTGGAGGCGGGCGACGTCGAGGGCGCGCGCGCGCTGGTCGAGCCGCTCCACCCGGCCGACGTCGCCGACCTGTTCGAGCTGGCCCCGTCCGACGCTCGCCGTCCGCTCGCCACCGCGCTCGCCGGACGGCTGGATGGCGAGGTGCTGGCCGAGATGAACGACTGGGTGCGCGAGGAGCTGATGGAGGCCCTCGCCCCGCATGAGGTCGCGGCGCTGGCCGGCGAACTCGACACCGACGACGCCGTCGCCATCATCGAGGACATGGAGGAGGACGAGCAGCGCGCCGTGCTGCGCGCGCTCGACCCCGACGACCGCGCCGCCATCGAGGAGGCGCTGGGCTATCCCGAGGAATCCGCCGGCCGGCTGATGCAGCGCGAGCTGATCTGCGTGCCGGAACACTGGACCGTCGGCCAGACGATCCAGTATCTGCGCGACAATCCCGGCCTCACCACCGATTTCTGGGAAATCTTCGTCGTCGACGCCGCCCACCACCCGGTCGGTACCTGCAAGCTGTCCTGGATCCTGCGCACCCCGCGCGAGATCGCCATCGCCGACGTGATGGCGCGCGAGCAGACGCTGATCCCGGTCGACATGGACCAGGAGGAGGTGGCGCTGCGCTTCCAGAAATACGCCCTCATCTCGGCCGCGGTGGTCGATCCCGCCGGGCGGCTGGTGGGGATGATAACCGTCGACGACGTCGTCCACATCATCCAGCAGGAGGCCGGCGAGGACATCCTGCGCCTGTCCGGCGCCGGCGAGGGCGACATCAACGAGCCGGTGTTCGACAGCTACAGGAGCCGCGTCCGCTGGCTGCTGGCGAATCTGGTCACCGCCCTCGTCGCCTCGTCGGTCATCGCCATGTTCGAGGGGACGATCTCGAAGATGGTGGCGCTGGCGACGCTGATGCCGATCGTCGCCGGCGTCGGCGGCAATGCCGGCACCCAGACGATGGCGGTGGCGGTGCGCGCCATCGCCACCAACCAGCTGACCGATTCGAACACCGTCCGCACGATCATGCGCGAAATCCGCATCGCCCTGATGAACGGCGCGACGGTGGCGGCGGTGATCGGCGTCGGCGTCGGCCTGGTGTTCGCCAATCCGCTGCTCGGCCTGGTGATCGCCGCCGCCATGATGACCAACATCTTCATCGCGGGTCTCGCGGGCGTGCTGCTGCCGGTGACGCTCGATCGCTGCGGCGCCGACCCGGCGGTCTCGTCATCGGTGTTCGTGACGATGACGACCGATTCGATGGGCTTCCTGGCCTTCCTGGGGCTCGCGACGTTGCTCGGGGTGCACGGTTGAGCGCGCTCCATCTCACCAAGGTGGCGGTCGGCTGCGACACGGTCGAGGTGCTGGCGGCGCGGCTGACGGGCCGGGCGGTGGATGGCGAGACTTACATCGCCACCCGCTACAAGCCGACCCGCGCCGGCGAATTGATCGGCGGATCGCTGTTCTGGATATTGAAACACCGGCTGGTGGTGCGCCAGCGGATCGTCGGCTTCGGCGAAGGGACGAACGACCAGGGGCGGCCGTCCTGCCTGATCCGGGTCGAGGACCGGCTCGTCCCCATACGCGCCCGGCCCAAGCGGGCGCATCAGGGCTGGCGCTATCTGGCAGGCAGGGACGCCCCGCCGGACCTGGCGGGCGACACCGACGTGGCCGAGATGCCGGCCGAGATGGTGAGCGAGCTGGCCGGGCTGGCGCTGCTGTAGGGCAGGTCGACGGGGTTCGTCGATTACGGAACCCGCTTTGCCCTTCCTCCTCTTCGCGCTAAGGCTCCGTCCGCATTTGGGCGGAGCGAGCGCTTGGACACGACCCTGATCCTGATCGGCGTCGGCTGTATCATCGGCGCGATCATCGGCGGCGGCGTGAAGCTCGTCCAGATCGAGCTCAGCCAGGTCACCTCGCTCTGGCGCCAGTCGCTGCTCGGGCTGTTCGGCGTCATCCTGGTCTTCTCCGGCCTGGTCGCCGGCGGCCATCTGTCGCTTGGCGGCGGGCAGGCGCCGGCGGCGGCCGAAGCCGACAAGCCGCGCGACGACGCATCCCCGCCCGTCGGCGGCCCGCCGGTGAACACCGTCGAGCCGGCCGCGCCGCTCCAGGCGGAACCCGAACCGACCAAGCCCAAGCCCAAGCCCAAGCCCAAGCCCGAATCCATGCCTGGCGTCATGACCGAGCCGGAGCCCGCACCACCGGCGACGACCCTGCCCGGCAAGGTCGACATTTTCTGGTGCGTGACGGACGACGGCGGCGACGGCAACCGGACGCTGGGCGACCGGATCGCCCCCGCGCTGCGCGAGACCGGCCGGATCGGCCGGGTGCGCGTCCGCCCGCTCCAGCAGGCGACCAACGCGCGGCCCGATTACGGCATCACGGGGAACATCGTCCGCTTCGATCCGGGCGAGCATCCCGCCGCCGATGCCCTCGCCCGGATCGCGAGCGACGCCTCGGGCGCCGGGTTCGCCGCCGCCCCCGCCCTGCCCGGCACCCCGTCGATCGATTATCTGTCGATCTTCGTCTGCGCGGCCCACTGAAGGCGGACGCTCAGGCGGCCGTCCAGCCCCCGTCGACCGAAAGGTTGGCGCCGGTGATCGACGCCGCCTCGTCGCGGCAGAGGAAGACGGCCAGCGCCGCCACCTGCTCCACCGTCACGAACCGCCTGGTCGGCTGGCCGGCGAGCAGCACGTCGTTCGTCACCTGCTCCCGCGTCATCCCCCGCGCCTTCATCGTGTCGGGGATCTGGCTTTCGACCAGCGGCGTCCAGACATAGCCGGGGGAGATGCAGTTGGCCGTCACCCCGTCCGTCGCCGCCTCCAGCGCCACCGTCTTGGTGAGGCCGGCCAAGCCGTGCTTGGCGGTGACGTAGGCCGACTTGAACGGCGAGGCGACAAGGCTGTGGGCCGACGCGGTGTTGACGATCCGGCCCCATCCGCGCGCCTTCATCCCCGGCAGCGCGGCGCGGATGGTGTGGAAGGCCGACGACAGGTTGACGGCGATGATCCGGTCCCACTGGTCGGGCGGAAAGTCCTCGATCGGGGCGACATGCTGGACGCCGGCATTGTTGACGAGGATGTCGGGGCCGCCCAGCGTCCCGGCGCAGCGGCGGACCATCGCGGCGATGCTGTCGGGCTTCGTCATGTCGGCATCGCAATAGGCCGCCTGCGCGCCCGCCGCCGCCGCCAGCGCGGCGCGCTCCGTCTCGATCGCGGCGGCGTCGCCGAAGCCGTTTATCATCACGCTGGCCCCCTCGGCCGCCAGCGCCCTGGCATAGGCCAGGCCGATGCCCGAGGTGGAGCCGGTGACGAGCGCGGTCCGGCCCTTCAGGAACATGGTGGTCCCGGCGGGGATCGCTTCGGCCATGGCGGCGCTTTGCCCGCGCGGCCGGTTCCCGGCAAGGGGCGGGTTGCAACCGTTCCGGCGGCGACGCATTCAGCGGCACGACCTCATGCGGGAGCCGGCGATGCGCCTCGACGATTATCGGGACAGCGACAACGTCGCCGACCAGCGCGGCCAGAGCTTCGGCGGCGGCGGCGGGGGCGGCGGCCTGCCCGGCCTGGCGCTGATGATCGGCAGCCGCTTCGGCATCGGCGGCATCGTCGTGGTGGCGATCGGGCTGATGCTGTTCGGGATGAACCCGCTCTCGATGCTCGGCGGCGGCCAGGTCGCCGGCCCGGCGCAGCAGACCCGGGTGACGCAGGCCGGCGCCGACAAGGCCTGCGCGGTCGACGAGGCAAGCCGCTTTTCCTGCCGGGTGCTGGCCAGCACCGAGGATACGTGGGGCAGGATCTTCGCGGAATCGGGCCAGAAGTATACCCCGGCGACGCTCGTCTTCTATGCCGGCAACGGTCAGTCCGGCTGCGGCGCGGCGCAATCGGCGATGGGGCCGTTCTACTGCCCGAGCGACAATCGCGTCTATCTCGACACCGAGTTCTTCGGCGAACTGGCCAACCGCTTCAAGGCGGCCGGCGACTTCGCCCAGGCCTATGTCGTGGCGCACGAGATCGGCCACCATATCCAGTTCCTGACCGGCATCGCCGACAAGGTCCGCGCCGGCCAGGAGCGCGCCTCCCCGGCGCAAGGCAATGCCTTGCAGGTGCGGATGGAGTTGCAGGCGGATTGCTATGCCGGCGTCTGGGCGGCGCGCAACCGCGACCGGATCGAGCCGGGCGACGTCGAGGAGGGGATGCGCGCGGCGCAGGCGATCGGCGACGACACCCTCCAGCGCCAGGCACAGGGACGGGTGACGCCGGAAAGCTTCACCCACGGCACCGCGGCCCAGCGCATGGCGTGGCTGAAGCGAGGCCTCGACGGCGGCGACCCGGCGCAATGCGACACCTTCGCGGCAGACGCGGTGTGATCGTCACCCCGGCGGAGACCGGACGGGGCTTTGCCGGTAGCGTAGGGTGTGCTGTCTTTTCGCCGGAAGCAGCCTGATCTCGTACAGCTTCGGCCAGTTCTTGCCGGTGACGAACACGCGCCGGCGCTTCGCGTCCCAGGCGATGCCGTTCAGCACGTCGGTGTCGCCGGCGATACGCTCTCCGGGGGGGAGGAGGCCGGTGAGGTCGATCCAGCCCTTTACCCGGCCGGTCCTCGGATCGATCCGGGCGATGCGGTCGGTCTGCCAGATGTTGGCCCAGACCTCGCCGTCGATCCACTCCAGTTCGTTCAGCCGGGCGACCGGCCGTCCCTCGGCGCGCACCGCCACCCGGCCGGTCTCGGCCAGCGTCAGCGGATCGAGGAAGCGGAGCCGGTCGGTGCCGTCGCTCATGATGAGGCGGCGGGCGTCGCGGGTCAGCCCCCACCCCTCGCCTTTATAGGCGAAGCGCCGGACGGGGCGGAAGCCGGCGAGCGACCAGACGCTGCCCCGGCCGGTCTGCCACTCCAGGCCGATCAGCCGGTCGCCCCAGGCGACGATGCCCTCGCCGAACACGTCGGGCGGCAGCGTCCGGCGGCGGAGCACCTTGCCGTCGGCCAGCCGCACCTCGCGGATCGTCGAGCGTCCCTCCAGCCCGGTGCTCTCGAACAGCCGCCCGCCGTGCCAGAACAACCCCTCGGTGAAGGCGCCGCGATCATGCGGATAGGTCGCCACCGCGGCCACGCGCTGGACCGGGAGCGCGGCCGGCGCCGGCGTGGCGAGAAGGGCGAAGATAAAGAGGAGCGGTCGGGTCATCGGTCGATCACGAACGGTGAAGAACATGACGGACGCTCAAGCTACCGTTTACCGGCGCAGGCCGGGGTCCAGTCGGGAATACCTTGAAGCGGAAGCGCGCACTCTTCCACGATCGTCTCCCAACCGGACTCCGATCTGGGCCGGGAACAGGAACGACATGAAAAGGCACCCCGTTCCCGGGCCACCTTTTACATTCCACGATCCGGCACGCCCGCGTCAGAAGCTCGAATATTGCTCGTTGCCGACGAAGCCCATCTTCGTGACCTGGGCCTTCTTCGTCACCGCCAGCACCTGGTCGACGACGTCGTAGCGCGCCTGGGCGTCGGGCTGGAGGTGCAGCTCGGGCTCCGGATTCATGTTCTTGGTGAGATCGAGATACTGGCGCAGCGTCACCAGGTTCACCGGGGTGCCGTTCCACAGCACCGTGCCGGCGGGATCGATGGTGATCTTGTTCTTCACCGGATCGATCGGCGGCTTGGGCTGGTTCGGCTGGTCCGACGGCAGGTCCAGCTTCACCGCGTGGGTCTGGATCGGGATGGTGATGATGAACATGATGATGAGCACGAGCAGGACGTCGATCAGCGGCGTCATGTTCATTTCCATCATCGGCTCGCCCTCGGCGGCACCGGCGCCCATTGCCATCGTCTGTCACTCCTATCCGCGCATCGCGGCATGTTGTTCAGGCCGCCTCGACGAGGCGGATGTCAGGTCCCGCGACCGCCCGGCGCGGGAAGGCGTCAGAAGCGCTCGTTGCCGCCAGGCGGCGGTTCCGAGATGAAGCCGACGCGGGCGAAACCGGCGCGCTGCATGTTGTAGACCGCGCCGCCGATGCAGCGATAGGGCGTGTTCACGTCGCCGCGGATATGCGCCTCGGGCAATTCCAAGCCCGGCGCGTTCACGCCGCCCTGCTTCTCAATCTCCAGCTTCAGCTTGGCGACCGCGCGGTTGAGCAGTTCCTGCGCGTCGACCCGCGTCTGGCCCCAATAGACGCCGCAACTGCCATCGGGCTCGGCGAGGATCGACAGGGACACGTTCTCCGGCTTGGTCGTCGTCGCCTCGTGCCGCACCGCCGGCAACTTCAGCGGTATGGTCTGGATCACGACGGGCACGGTGATGAGGAAGATGATGAGCAGCACCAGCATGACGTCGACGAGCGGCGTCGTGTTGATGTCGGACATCGGGGAATCGTCGCCGTCTGTCGGCCCTGCACTCATTGCCATCTAATCTGTTCCCAATTCTTGCTGCGCGGCAGGCCGTGGAAGGCCGGTGCGGCGGGCATCGACGCCGCCGCACCGATCCTTCGTATCAGGCCTTGGGAGCGAGGCTCGGCGTGGTGGCGGACACCTTGCCGGGGACGGCCAGCTTGGCCGGCCCGGTCGCCGGGCGGACGGCGCCGCCCGAGATCATGTAGGCGTGGAGATCGGACGCGAAGGCGGCGAGCTGCTCCATCGCGGCCTTGTTGCGGCGGACCAGCCAGTTGTAGCCGAGAACCGCGGGCACCGCCACGACCAGGCCGAGCGCGGTCATGATGAGCGCCTCCCCAACCGGGCCGGCGACGGCGTCGATCGACGCCTGACCGGCGGCGCCGATCTTGATGAGCGCGCGGTAGATGCCGATCACGGTGCCGAACAGGCCGACGAAGGGCGAGGTCGAGCCGACGGTCGCCAGGAAGGCGAGGCCGTTGGACAGCTTGGAGCCGATGGCGGCCTCCGAGCGGCGCAGC
Source organism: uncultured Sphingomonadaceae bacterium (assembly GCA_964244125.1). Taxonomy (GTDB): domain Bacteria; phylum Pseudomonadota; class Alphaproteobacteria; order Sphingomonadales; family Sphingomonadaceae; genus Solisphingomonas. The sequence continues at coordinate 11,265 of CAXTHU010000013.1, read as the reverse complement.
GAGGTGTGCATCCACTCGTGACGGTCGATCGGGTCGCTCAGCTTGTCATGCTGGTCCTGGGCGAGCAGGCCGTCGTCGACGATCTGGCGATAGGCCGAGTTCTTCTCCAGCTTGTTGGCGCCTTCCCGCAGGTTCGGCGCGGTCCAGAAGTTCTGCCGGGCGCGCTTGGCCTGGTTGAAGATCTTCTGCTGCTCCAGGAGCTTGGTGAACATGATGTACCAGGACACCGCCGACATGATGACCAGGATGATGAACACGGTCCAGGCGATGATGCCCCCCTGCTCGAGGGCGGCCATCAGGCCGTAGGGATTGGAGTTGGCGCCGGCGGCGGCAGCGGGAGTAGCCATGGTTTCGTCGATCCTCTTAGTGATGCTGTCGGTTCCGACGGTCGGCCGGAATGGCCGTCGGCGGCGTCATTGGATTGCTGGGTTCAGTTCTTGGGCAACACCCACCTGACCGCGCGCGAGCTGGTCGACCGGATGGGGTTGCCCGACGTGTCCTTGGCCGGCGCGTATCTGCCCCGGCGGACGATCAGCCTGCAGGCGGTATCGTCCAGATCGGAAGAGCCGCTCGACTGGGTGACGCGGCAATTCTCCACGCGGCCCGCCTCGTTGATGTCCCAGGCGATACGCGACGTGCCCTCGCGCTGATCGCGCTGGGCGGCGGGCGGATAGTCCTCGTCGGTGATCCAGGAACTGGGATTGCCCTTCGGACCGGCGGCCTGCGACACCACCGGACGCGGCGGCGGCGGCGGGGCGGGCGGCGCCTCGACGTGGATCACCGGCGGCGTCGGCGTCGACATGATGACGGGTGCGGCGATCGTCGGCGTCTGGACGATCGGCGGCGGGGTCACCACCGGCGGCGGCATAACCTCCTTGGGCACTTCCGGCGGCGGCGGCGGCGCCTCGGGCGGGGGCGGCGGCTGATCCTCGACGTCGAAGGTCTTCAGATCGTCCATCGTCTTCTTGATGACGTTGAAGGCCAAGCCCGTGATGAAGGCATAGCCGAGCAACGCATGCAGCAGCACGACAAGCGACAGCGAGACGATCTTGCGCGTGCTGACCGTTTGATCTGCGTAGGCCATTTACGAACGACACTCCTTCAAGGCGAGGGCCGCGCGGCCCGCACCGATCGCCCAAAATCGACCGCCCCCGGAACCGGCGTCCCCATGCCGGCCGCCGATGCGTTGACCGATCGTCCCCGCCGAACGAGACCCGGAACGATCCGTTCCGCAAGGCCCGTGCTTGGCGGTCGATGGCAATCTTATCATCGACGAAGCCCGTGTCTATCGCCCGTTTCCGGACGACGCAAACTCTTTGTCCGGCGCTTGAAGCGGCTGTTCCACCATGCGACAGTCGATGCGGGAGCATGTCGGACGCCTTCGGGTGAAGGCTTCCCGCCCGGGAGAACTCATGCGCCTGTCCTTGCTGCTCGTCGCATCGTCCATCGCCGTCGCCTCGCCGGCGGCGGCGGCCGCCGGTCCCGTCGCCGCCCCGCCGCCCGCCTATGCCGACCTCGCCGACGTCGCGCTGGCGGCACCGGTGGCGGCGGTGGTGACGGTGGCCGATGCGCGCAAGCTGAAGCCGGCCGACGCCCCCGGCGTCGCCGCCGGCGCCACGCGGCTGCTGGTGACCGCGACGGTCGACACGCTGATCCGGGGCGCGGGCGGCCTGCCGGGGCGGGTGAGCTATCTGGTCGATGTCGCGCCCGACGCGCGGGGCAAGCCGCCGCGGCTGAAGAAGGCGCGCTTCATCCTCCTCGCCGCTCCCGTCCCCGGCCGGCCCGGCGAGCTGCGGCTGATCGCGCCGGACGCGCAGATGGCGTGGAACATGCCCCTGGAAGCGCGGCTGCGTGCGATCCTGGCGGCATCGGCGGCGGCCGACGCCGCCCCCGTCGTCACCGGCGTCGGCGCGGCCTTTTACGTCCCCGGCGCGTTGCCGGGGGAGAGCGAGACGCAGATCTTCCTGCCCACCGCCGATGGCCGGCCGGTATCGCTGAGCGTGCTGCGCCGCCCCGGCGAGCAGCCGCGCTGGGCGGTGGCGCTGGGCGAGATCGTCGACGAGGCCGCGGCCCCGCCGGCGCGGGACACGCTGCTGTGGTATCGCCTCGCCTGCGCGCTCCCCCCCGCTCTTCCCGACAGCAGCACCGCCCGGCTGGACCAGGCGGCGGCGGCGGCGGCGCGCGACGACTATCGGCTGGTGATCGCGGGGCTAGGGCCTTGCACGCGGACGCGCAGGCGGGCGTAGGGCCGCCGGATCACTTGCCCGGGCGGTTCATCCAGTCGGCCAGCAACCGGGCGTAGAAGTCGACGCTCTCCCCGGCGACGCGATCCGCGGCGTAGACCTCGCGGCAGCGCCGCCGCCCCGCCGCGGCCATGGCCGCGGCGGCGTCCGGCGCGGCGACACAGCGGGCGATGGCTTCCGCCATGCCCGGCGCGTCCTCGCTCGCGATCAGCCGGCCGGTCTCGCCATGCCGGATCATCTCGCCATTGCCGAACACGTCGGTGGCGACGATCGGGCAGCCGGCCGCCATCGCCTCGGCAATGCTGTAGGGGAAGTTCTCGAAACGCGAGCCGACCAGCGTCACGAAGGCGCGCCGGCGCAGGGCGGCGATCTCCGCCGGCGGCAGGACCCCGCGGAAATCGACGGCGGCGCGGACGTCCGGCGACAGGAAGCGTGCGGCATAGGCGGCGAAATGGAGCAGTTCCCCGTCCGGCAGCCGCAGCCCGGTGTCGGGGCCGACCATCACCAGCCGCAGCGCCGGGTTCGCGCGCCGCGCCTCGGCGAAGGCGGCGAGGACGATGTCCGCTCCCTTGCGGCGATCGAACCGGCCGACGCACAGGATCAGGTCGCGCTCGCACGTCTCGATCGACCAGGGCGCGGCATCGTCGATCGTGACGGGATTGGGGATGAAGCGCGCGCGCGCTCCTTGCGCGCCGACGTGACGCAGCGTCGCCTCCAGCAGCCGGGCCGAGGGCGAGGTGATGGCGAAGGCGCCGCGGATCGCGGCGGCCTCGGCGGCACAGCGGTCGGCGCTGGCGCTGGCGCGATCGGGCGTCTCCGGATCGACCTGGCCGACGAAATGCGGCCCATGAAGTCGGGTGACGACGGGAACGTCGAGCCGACGCTGGACCGGGGCCGACCAGCCGAAGCTCTCCTCCATCTCGAACAGGTCGAAGCCCAGCCGGACATGCGCCCGCGCGATGGCCGAGGCGATGTCGGCGCCGGCCTGCATCCGCCCGGCATCCGGCCGCAGCCGCCGCGCCAGCCGCCGCCAGGCGCGGCGGGCCGGCCCGATCCGGGGGGCGAAGTCGGTCCGCGCACCGTCGCCCGTATAGGCGGCGTTCCCCGCCAACACCGTCACCTCGTGGCCGAGCGCCAGCAGCCCGGCGCGCAGGTGATCGACATAGGTGACGATCCCGTTGGCCTTGGTCCCCGGCGGCCAAGCCGGGGAGAAGAGCGCGATGTGCAGCCGCCCGCCGTCGCCGGTCGCCATGCTCAAAAGCCCGGAAAGGCCAGGCGCGCGGCCGTCGAGAACAGCGCGCCGCACCCCGCGCCGGCGGCGATCAGGCCAAGCTGCACCGCCTCGCGCGCCGGGCTCAGCATGCCCATCCGGTGCAGCTTGTGCCAGCAATAGAGGAGGGCGGGCGCCTCGATCGTGCCGACGGCCCAGATCACCCCGATCGAACCCAGCATCCAGAAGCCGAGCGCGCCGGCGGCCGCCAGCCAGATCAGCCGCGCGAGGTTGATCTTGAGCATCGACGAGACCTCGCCCGCCGCCGTCATCAGCTCGGCCGCGGCACGGGTCGAGAAGACGATCGCGGTCGAGATGGCCAGGATCGCCAGATAGGTCGCCGCATGCAGGTAGCGCGGATCGTAGAGCAGCCGGACGACGAACGGCGCCCCGCCCACCAGCCCGCCGGCGGCGAAGGCATAGAGGCACGACACCCGCCAGCGCGCCGCGTAGAAGACATGGCGCAGATCTTGCGGAGCGCCGTTCCACACCGCGGTGTAGACCGGATAGATCACCCGGCTGAAATAGCTGCCGACGAAGGCGCCCGGCACCGCCGCCAGGCTGCCCGCGACGGCATAGAGGCCGAACTCCGACAGCGAGAAGATGCGCGCCAGCACCAGCTTGTCGGTCTGGCTCAGCAGCAGGGCGATGAAGCTCGACGCCAGGATGACGCGGGAAAAGCGCCAGAACTCCCGGCCCAGCGCGCGGTCGGCGGCGAAGCGGTGCCGCGCGTCGGGGAACATGACATAGCTCAGCAGCGCGCGCGCGGCGCTCTGGGCGATCATCCCGATGACCATCGCCCACACGTTGCGCAGCCAGACGGCGAGGGCGATGCTGAGCACCGTTTGGAACACCGCCAGCCCCAGGTCGAACATCGACAGCAGCCGCGCGCCGTCGCGGCGCAGCGCGGTGATGAGCGACAGCGAGGTGATGCCGTTGAAGAACAGGACCAGGCACGCCACCGTCAGCGGCAGCGCGACGTCCGGCTTCTGCAACACCGCCGCCGCGACCGGCGAGAGCGCCATGCAGAACACGGTGATGAGCAGTCCGCGCCAGACGTGCACCGTCCAGATCACGTCGCGGAAGTGCGTCTCGTCCCCCCGGGGGTGGCGGACGACGAACGCCTGGAAGCCGAGATCCGTCATCATGTTGACGAAGAAGAAGATCGAGCCGATGATGCCGGCCACGCCGAACATGTCGGGCGACAGCAGCCGCGTCAGGAAGACGGTGCTGACCATGCGCACCATGATCGTGCCCGCCGTGGTGGCGACCAGCACGCCGGTGCTGCTGCGGTAGAGATGGGCGGCGGCGCGGCGGATCATGGACGGGCTGGCTGACCGATCGGGGGACGGGTGGATGATGCTCTGCGTCATGACCGCGGACCTAGCGCAATAGCCTCTCCAATTCCTTTTCGCGCCCGTCGGCGGCGGCGGCAACGCGAAGTCAAGCCGCGCACCGGCCCCTATTCCGCCAGCTCATATTTCGGCCGGGCGCCGACGCCGGTGGCGGCGCGCAGCTGGTCGGCGTCCATCAGCTTGCCGTCCATCATCACGATGCGGGTATGCCTGAGATCGCCGATGTCGCGCGACGGATCGCCCTCGACCAGCGCCAGGTCGGCATCCATGCCGACCGCGATCATGCCGGTATGGCCGTCGGCCTTCACCAGCCGCGCCGGCACGATCGTCGCCGCGGCCAGCGCCTCGGCCGGGGTGAAGCCGGCGGCGACATACAGCTCCAGCTCGCGCACCAGCTCCAGCCCGGAACCGTCGGTGCCGGCGACGATCGGCACGCCGGCCCGGTGCAGCCGGCCGACCAGCTCCTGCAATTTCCGGAAGCTCGCGCGGAAATCCGCGCGCGTCACGCCCTCGGGCGGGGCGAAGCCGCCCTGGCGGAAGCCGCGCTCGACCGCGGGCGGCAGCGTGCCGACGAAGGGGGCGTAGGCCGGCGACAGGTCGCCGTTTTCCGGCACGAACAGGCTTTCGGGCACGACCAGCGTCGGATCGACGGCGATCTTCCTCTCCGCCATCGTCGCGATCAGCGACTTCATCGGCTCGGCGTCGAAGTCCAGGTCCTTGGCATGGCGGCCGATGCCGTTGAACCGCTGGATGCCGTTGCTGTGGTCGACGACGTCGTCGGGCATCGCCTGCATGGCGACGAAATAGATGTGGGTGATCTCGTCATAGCCGGCGTCGATCGCCTGCCTCGTCCGCATGCCCGCCGGCAGGTGGCCGTGGACGTGGAGGCCGAGCGCATGCGCCCGGGCCGCCGCCGGTGCCACCCAGGCGGGATCGAACGTGCCGTAGAACTTCACCCCCTCCTGCCCGTCCGCCTTGGCCCGGGCGACGGCGGCCAACGCCTCGGCCTCGCTCGTGACGACGGTCGCCACCTGCGCCGTGTTCGGCCCCTTGCCGTCGATCAGCGTCGAGGCGTGGACATGCGGACTCAGCAGGTCGCCCGCCGCCCGCCGCTGCGCCCGCGCCTTCGTCAGCGAGACGTCGTTGCCGGGATCGCGCACCGAGGTGACGCCGAGCGAGAGCAGCGTCGGCCCGGTATAGTCGTCGCCGACATGCATGTGGCTGTCCCACAGCCCCGGCACCAGCGTCTTGCCGGCGCCCGCGAACACCTTCGCGCCCGACGGCACGGCGACCTGGCCGGCGGCGCCCACCGCGACGATCCTGCCCTTGTCCACCACCACCGTCCGGTGATCGGCGAAATGGTCGCCGTCCACGAAGGCGCGCACGTCGGTGAAGGCGACGGCCCCCGCCGGCACGGCGGCAAGGGTGCGGGCCAGCACCGGCGATCGCTTGCCCAGCGCCTGATCCTGCGCCGCCTGCAACGCCGGCTGCGCGCTCTCGTAGCCGGCGCGGATGACGCTCAGCCCGCCGATCGACGCGAACATCCGCCCCTTGGCGTCGGTCCACACGGCATAGGGCGTGCCCGAGACGCCGGTGATCGCCCAGGCGGTGACGGGCATGGCCGGCGACCCGCCGCCGGCCGACCCGCCGCCGACCGACATGGTGACGAGCTTCTCCGCCCGTGCGCGGCCGCCGGGCAGCAGGGCGACGTCGGCGCCGCCGGCCGCCACCGCCCGCTCGTTCAGCACGTCGCCGCCGCGGATGCTGAAGCCGGCGGGCAGGTAATAGGCCGGGCCCTTGTAGGGCGCGGTGCCGCCGTCGAAGGGCGACTTCCACGTCGCGGTCCCGTCGGCGACGGCGAACGTCTCGCCGACGTCGCCGTTGGGGCTGGTCCCGCGCAGCCGATACTCGGCGATGGCGCCGTCCGCCCCCAGCTTCACCGCCTCGTCCTCCTCCCAGGACTGGCCGCGCAACAGCAGGCTCATGCGCGCCATCAGCGTGCCGTCGGGCGCGGTCCACGCGGCGATGTCGCCATGGCGGCCGGCGGTGGACATGATGGTGAAGTGCTTCGCGTCGGCCGGCGGCCTGGCGAGTTCCGCCGCCGGCACCTGGGCCGATGCGGCGGCGGCGAGCGCCATGGCGAAGCTGGCTAGGATCACACGCATTCGGACGCCCCCGGTTAGAACCTCGGCGCCTTCCTAATCGGCTTGCCCGCGCCGTGCCAGCCAGATCAGGTGATGCGCCCCGCCGCGCCCGCCATGTGCCCGCGCGCGCACCTCCTCCACGGCGAAGCCGGCGCGGGCCAGCCGGGCGGCGAAACGCGGATCGGGCGCGGCCGACCAGACGGCGAGCACCCCGCCGGGCCGGAGCGCCGCCCGCGCCGCCGCCAGCCCCGCCGGCCCGTAGAGCGCGTCGTTGTCGGCGTGGACCAGCCCGTCCGGACCGTTGTCGACGTCGAGCAGGATGGCGTCGTGGGCGCCGCGCGCGGCGCGGATCGAGGCGCCGACATCGCCCTCCAGGACGGTTGCGCGCGGATCGTCGAGGCAGCCGGCGAACAGCGCCGCCATCGGTCCGCGCGCCCAGGCGACGACCGCCGGCACCAGTTCGGCCACGATCACCCGCGCGTCGCCGCCGAGCGCGCCGAGCGCGGCGCGCAGCGTGAAGCCCATCCCCAGGCCGCCGATCAGCACCGACCGCCCCGCCCCGCCCGGCATCCGCGCGAGGGCGAGGGTGGCGAGCGCCTCCTCCGAGCCGCTCCTGCGGCTGTTCATCAGTTCGTTGCCGCCGAGCATGATCGAGAACTCCGCGCCGCGCCGGAAGAGCTTGAGCGCGCCGCCGCCGGGCAGTCCGGCGGTGTCGAGGAGGATGCGGGGGATCATGATCGCCCGTACGCATCGCCCGGAACGGCGTGATAGGGAACCCCATGCCGACCGTCTTTCAGATCGACGATCCCGACGATCCGCGCATCGCCGCCTATCGCGACATCCGCGAGCGCGATCTGGTCGGGCGCGACGGGCGGTTCGTCGCCGAGGGGCGGGTGGTGCTGGCGATGCTGGTCGCCGCGACGGGATGCCGCGCCGAATCGCTGCTGGTGGCGGCGCAGCGGCTGGACGCGCTGGCCGAAACCATCGCGCCGCTGCCCGACGCGGTGCCGGTCTATGCCGCCGCGCAAGGCGTGATCGACCGGATCGCCGGCTTCCCGCTCCATCGCGGCATATTGGCGCTCGGGCGGCGCATCGACACGCCCGACGCCGACACGCTGCTCGCCCGCCTGCCGCCGGTGGCCGACATCCTGCTGCTGTCGGGCATCGCCAACCACGACAATATGGGCGGCATCTTCCGCAACGCCGCCGCCTTCGGCGCGGCCGCGATCCTGCTCGACGCCGGCTGCTGCGACCCGCTCTACCGCAAGGCGATCCGCGTCTCGGTGGGGACGGCGCTCAAGCTGCCGTTCGCCCGGCTGCGCCGGGGCGAAGACCCGCTGGCGCTCCTCGCCCGCCACGGCTTCGCGGCGCTGGCGCTGAGCCCCGGCGGCGCGGCGGCGCTCCGCGACCTGGCGCCGGCGCGGCGCAACGCCGTCATCCTCGGCGCCGAGGGGCCGGGACTCGACCCCGAACTGATCGCGCGGGCGACCGGGGTGCGGATCGCCATGGCGCCCGGCCTCGACAGCCTGAACGTCGCCACGACGAGCGGCATCGTGCTGCATCACCTGGCGGCGGCACGCGGACCGTAAGGCCGTTCCCCGGCCCGCGCCCGGAAAACGCGAAGGCGGACGAGCGCATGGGCTACTCACGACGGGCGCTTGTGTCTAACGTCGCCGAATCAGATGCTTGCCCGGAGACATCCATGCTCGATCGCCGCGCCTTCCTGCTCGCCTCCGCCGCCGGTGGCGCGACCGTCGCCTGGCCGGGCCGCGCGGCGGCGCCGGCCGGCGATCGGTCGCCGGCGCTGGCGGCGCTGTTCGACGCTTTCTTCCAGGAGGGGCTGGAACTCCGCCCCGAGGGCGCGACGCAGCTCGGCCTCGACAAGGGGCCGAACGTCGCGCTGCGCGCGCGGCTCAGCGACCTGTCCGATGCCGGGCGCGCCGCCGCCCGCGCGCAGACCCGCGACCAGCTCGCGCGGCTCGCCAGGATCGATCCCGCGACGCTCTCGCCCGAGGATCGGCTCGACTATGAGGTGGTGCGCTACACGCGGACGTCGGCCGCGCAGGTGCAGGCGTTCGACTTCGGCGGCAGCGGCTATGGCCCCTCCCCTTACGTGGTCAGCCAGATCACCGGCGCCTATCAGAGCGTGCCCGACTTCCTCGATACCAAGCACCGGGTGGAAAGCCGCGAAGATGCCGAGGCCTATCTCTCACGCCTGGCCGCCTTCGCCGGCCAGCTCGATGCCGAGACGGGGCGGATGCGCCACGACGCCGCCATCGGCATGGTGCCGCCGGACTTCATCCTCGACCTGACGCTCAAGCAGATGGCGCAGCTGCGCACGCCGGCCGACGGCGCGCTGGTCGTGACGTCGATCGCGAAGCGCGCCGCCGCCAAGGGGCTGGGCGACGGCTATGGCAGGGACGCCGCGCGCATCTACGACGACAAGGTGCTGCCGGCGCTCGATCGGCAGATCGCCGCCGCGCGCGACCTGCGAGGCAAGGCGACGCACGACGCGGGCCTCTCCACCCGGCCCCGGGGACCCGCCTTCTACGAAGTGGCGCTGCACGGCACGACGACGACGCGGATGAGCCCCGAGGAGGTCCACCGCTTCGGCCTCGACCAGGCGCGCGCCATCACCGCCCGGCTCGACACGCTGCTGAAGGCGCAGGGGTTTTCGCAAGGCCCGGTCGGCCGGCGGATGGCGGCGCTCTATGCCGATCCGCGCCAGCTCTATCCGAACACCGACGCCGGCAAGGCGCAGGCGATCGATTATTGCAACGAGCGGCTGGCCGCGATCCGCACCCGCCTGCCCGGTTATTTCAAGCGGCTCCCGGATTACAGGTTCGAGGTGCGCCGCGTGCCGCCGCAGACCGAGGCGGGCGCGGCATCGGCCTTCTCCCAGTCGCCGGCGATCGACGGATCGCGGCCGGGCCTGGTCTATTTCAACCTGCACGACAGCGCCGAGTGGCCGAAATTCTGCCTGTCCACGACGGTGTTCCACGAGGGGCTGCCGGGGCACCAGATGGAAGGCGGCCTCGCGCTGTCCAACACCCGCCTGCCGCTCATCCGCAAGACCGGCGGCTTCTCCGGCTATGGCGAGGGCTGGGCGCTCTATGCCGAACAGCTCGCCGACGAGATGGGGATGTATGACGACGACCCGCTGGGGCGGCTCGGCTATCTGAAGTTCCAGCTGTTCCGCGCCAACCGCTGCGTCGTCGATACCGGCATCCACCATCTCGGCTGGAGCCGGGAGAAGGCGGTGGCCTATTTCATCGAACAGGACGGCGAGGCGCCGGGCTTCGCCGCGCGCGAGGTGGAACGCTATTGCGCGACGCCGGGCCAGGCGTGCAGCTACAAGCTCGGCCACTCGGTCTTCACCGGCCTGCGCGACAAGGCGAAGGCGGCGCTGGGGCCGCGCTTCCAGCTCAGGGACTTCCACGAGGCGGTGCTGGCATCGGGACGCGTGCCGCTGGATATCCTGCAGCAGTTGGGTGATCGGTGGATCGCGGAGCAGCGGGTATAGAACCCAAGCCCCGTCCGGCCCGAGCGCGGTCGAGGGGCCTGCCACTCGCGCCGGGTGCGTGTCCCGACTGCGCTCGACATGAACGGGAGATGGGAAACGGGTGCCCTATCCCTTCGCCACCCCCACCAGCGCCGGGCGCAGCAGCCGGTCCTTCATCATGTAGCCGGCCTGCATCTCCTGGATGATCGTGCCGGGCGCGGCGGTGTCGTGGGGCAGTTCGACCATCGCCTGGTGGCGGTGGGGATCGAGCTTCTCGCCGATCGCCGCGATGCGGGTGATGCCGTGGCGGACGAGGACGGCGTCCAGCTCGCGGCGGGTGGCGTCAAGGCCGGTGACGACCGGCTTCAGCGCCTCGTCGCCGCGCACCGCATCGGGGATGGCGTCGAGCGCGCGGCCGAGATTGTCGGCAACCGACAGCATGTCGCGGGCGAAGCCGGTCGCCGCATAGGCCGCGGCATCGGCCTTTTCCTTTTCCAACCGGCGGCGGACGTTCTGCGTCTCGGCGGCGGCATACAGCGCCTTCTGCCGCAGCTCCTCCACCTCGGCCTGGAGCGCGGCGGCGGCGTCCGCCTCCGGCCGGAACACCTCCGCCCCGGGCGCATCGTCGCGCGTGTCGGTCACGGGAAGCTCGTCGTCGATATCGGGGGTCATGCCATCAGCCTGGAGAGGGTTTTCGCGGTGAAATCCACCATGGGCACGACGCGCGCATAGTTCAACCGCGTCGGCCCGA
>CAXTHU010000012.1:0-24563 GCA_964244125.1 uncultured Sphingomonadaceae bacterium | reverse complement strand
CCTTCCAGTCCAGGCGCACGGTCTGCGCCTTGATCGTGATCCCGCGCTCCTTCTCGATATCCATGTTGTCGAGCACCTGCGCCGACATCTCGCGCGCGGCCAGCCCGCCGGTGGTCTGGATCAGCCGGTCGGCGAGCGTCGACTTGCCATGGTCGATATGGGCGATGATCGAGAAATTGCGGATCTTGTCGAGGGGCGTGGTCACATGCGTCCGATGGTCGGGGGAGCGGTGCCGCCCGCATAGCATCGACCGGCGGACTTGCCAAAGCGCCGGCGGCGCGGTGGACATTCCCCGCCCCGCGCCGCATTGCGGCACGGATGCACGCACCCGCAGCACCAAATCCCCATCCCGGCCTCGGCTTCACCGCCTTCGTCGCGCTCGTCGCGTCGCTGATGGCGCTGAACGCGCTCGCCATCGACACGATGCTGCCCGCGCTTCCCGCCATCGGCGAGGCGCTGAACGTCGTGCGGGAGAACGACCGCCAGTGGGTGTTGACCGCCTACATGCTCGGCTTCGGCGCGGCGCAGCTCGTCTACGGCACGCTGTCGGACCGTTACGGCCGGCGCCCGGTGCTGATCGGCGGGCTGATCGCCTATGTCGTCTTTTCCGGCGCGGCGACGGCGGCGACCAGCTTTCCGATGCTCATCGCCGCGCGCGCGATGCAGGGCGTCGCCTCGGCGGCGATGCGGGTGGTGGCGGTTTCGGTGGTGCGGGATTGCTACGAGGGGCGGGCGATGGCGCGGGTGATGAGCCTCACCTTCATCATCTTCCTGCTGGTGCCGATCCTGGCGCCGACGCTCGGCACGCTGATCCTGCTGATAGCACCCTGGCGGTGGATCTTCGGCGTGCTGGCATTGCTGAGCGCGATCCTGCTCGCGGTCGCCTGGGCCAAGCTGCCGGAGACGCTGCCCCCCGGCCGCCGCCGGGCGATCAGCCTGCCGGCGATCCTGTCGGCCAGCCGGATCGTGCTGACCGACCGGCTGTCGCTCGGCTACACCTTCGCGCTGACCCTCATGACGGGGGCGATCTTCGGCTTCATCAATTCGATCCAGCAGATCAGCGCCGACGTCTTCGCCAGGCCGCAGGCGCTGCCGGTGATCTTCGCCACGATCGGATCGGCGATGGCGGCCGGCTCGCTGCTGAACTCGCGCATCGTCGAGGCGATGGGCACCCGGCGGGTGTCGCATGCCGCGCTGATCGGCTTCACCGCCAGCGCCGCCGTCCATCTGGCGGTGGCGCTGTCGGGGCGCGAGACGCTGGCGAGCTTCGCCGTGCTGCTGGCCCTGACGATGTTCTGCTTCTCGCTGTGCGGGGCCAATTTCGGCGCGATGGCGATGGAGCGGCTGGGCGCGGTGGCGGGCTCCGCCGCCTCGTTGCAGGGCTTCTTCAGCACCGTCGGCGGCGCACTGGTGGGCCTGGCCATCGGCCAGTTCTTCGACGGGACGACGATCCCGATGGCAGCGGGCTTCACCCTGCTGGGCGTAACGACGCTGGCGGCGGTCATGCTGACCGAACGCGGGCGGCTGTTCCGGTCGCAGCACGCCCCCGCGCCGGCTTAATCGGCGAAGAGCAGCACCGGCGTTTCGAGGAGCTTGCGCACCGCCTGGACGTAGCTCGCCGCATCCCACCCGTCGACGACGCGATGGTCGCAGGACATCGACAGGTTCATCAGTTTCGCCACCGCGATCTCGCCGTCGCGGATCACCGGCCGCTCGATCACGCGGTTGGGGCCGATGATGGCGACTTCCGGCCGATTGATGACCGGCGTGGTGACGATGCCGCCGAGCGGCCCGAGCGAGGTGACGGTGAGCGTCGAGCCGGAGAGTTCGGCCGAGGTCGCCCTGCCGCTGCGCGCCGCCTCGGCCAGACGGGCGATCTCGGCCGCCAGTTGCCAGACGTTGCGCGCCTGCGCGTCGCGGATCACCGGCACCATCAGCCCGGCCGGCGTCTGCGTCGCCATGCCGAGATGGACCGCGCCGTGGCGGGTGACCACCCCCGCCTCGTCGTCATAGCGCGCGTTCAGCATCGGGAAGGCGGGCAGCGCCTTGCAGATGGCGACGATCAGCAGCGGCAGCAGGGTGAGCTTCGGGCGCCCGTCCCCGTTGGCTCCCCGATTGGCGTTCAGGTCCGCCCGCATCGCCTCCAGCGCGGTGACGTCGATTTCCTCGACATAGGTGAAATGCGGGATGTTGCGCTTGGACGCGGCCATGTTCTCGGCGATGCGGCGGCGCATCCCGATTACCCGCACCTGCTCGTCGGGGCGCGTGGCGCCGGCCGGGCGATAGCCGCCGTTATAGCTCAGGAAGGCGTCGAGGTCGGCGTGGCGGACGCGATCGCCCTCGGCCACCTTCACCTCGGCGAGATCGACGCCCAGGTCCCTGGCGCGGGCGCGGACGGCGGGGGAGGCGAGGACCTTGCGGCCTCTTCCGTCCACCCCGAGCGAAGTCGAAGGGGCGTGGTCGCGCGAGACGTCCGTCGGGCGTGCCTCGACTTCGCTCGACATGGACGGTGAGAGGGTGTCCCTCGACCGCGCTCGGGATGGACGGTTCCGTTCCTCTTCCGAGACCACCTCGCACACCGCGTCGATCTGCGTAGCGCCGTCCGGCCCCGGCTCCACCGGCATCCCCTCGGGCGCCTTCGCATCGTCCGCCGCCGGGCCGTCGGCGACGGGGGAGGCGGGTTCCTCCGTCTCGTCCGCCGTCTCGAACACCGCCAGCACCGATCCGATGGCGATCTGGTCGCCGACCGCGCCGGCGATCTCGATCACCCGGCCGGACACCGGCGCCGCCATCTCGACCGTCGCCTTGTCGGTCATCAGGTCGGCGATCGGCGCGTCTTCCTCGACCATGTCGCCGACCCCGACGTGCCAGGCGACCACCTCGGCCTCGGCGATGCCCTCGCCGATATCCGGCAGCTTGAACGACACCCGACCCATGCTCAATACTCCAGGATGCGCGTCAGCGCCTCGCCCAGGCGCACCGGCCCGGGGAAATAGGCCCATTCCAGGCTGTGCGGATAGGGCGTGTCCCACCCCGTCACCCGCTCCACCGGCGCCTCCAGATGCGAGAAGCAGCGCTCGGTGACGAGGGCGGACAGTTCCGCGCCGAAGCCGCCGGTGCGCGTCGCCTCGTGGACGATCATGCAGCGGCCGGTCTTCCTGACCGACGCCTCGATCGCGGCGACGTCCACCGGCACGATGCTGCGCAGGTCGATCACCTCGGCGTCGATCCCTCGTTCCTCGACCACGCCGAGCGCCACATGCACCATCGTGCCATAGGCCAGCACCGTCACCGCCTCGCCCGCGCGCACCGTCGCCGCCCGGCCCAGCGGCACGGTATAGTGGCCGTCGGGCACCTCGGACGAGGGATGTTTCGACCAGGGCTGGACGGGGCGATCGTAATGGCCGTCGAACGGGCCGTTGTAGATGCGCTTGGGCTCGAAGAAGATGACCGGATCGTTGTCGGCGATCGCCGCCAGCAGCAGACCCTTGGCGTCGCGCGGATTCGACGGGATCACCGTCTTCAGCCCGCAGACATGGGCGAACAGGCTCTCGGGACTCTGGCTGTGGGTCTGCCCGCCGAAGATGCCGCCGCCGAAGGGGGATCGCACGGTGATCGGCGCGGTGAAGTCCCCCGCCGAGCGATAGCGCAGCCGCGCCGCCTCCGACACGAGCTGGTCGAGGCCCGGGTAGATATAGTCGGCGAACTGGATCTCGGCGACCGGACGCAGGCCATAGGCGGCCATGCCGACCGCGACGCCGACGATGCCGTTCTCGCTGATCGGCGTGTCGAAGGCGCGGGCCTTGCCGTATTTCTTTTGCAGCCCGGCGGTGGCGCGGAAGA
The DNA here is from genome assembly GCA_964244125.1 of uncultured Sphingomonadaceae bacterium. Lineage (GTDB taxonomy): Bacteria > Pseudomonadota > Alphaproteobacteria > Sphingomonadales > Sphingomonadaceae > Solisphingomonas. Next base: position 20,720 of record CAXTHU010000012.1, on the reverse strand, counting down.
CGCCGCCGAAATAGCCGACATCCTCGCCGAACACGACCACGTCGGGGTCGCGATCCATGGCGACGTCCATGGCGCTGTTGATCGCTTGGATCATGTTCATCGTGGTCATACGCCGGCGGCCTTGCGTTCCGCCGCCATCCGGTCGCGCTGCTCGACGAGATGCCAGGGCAGTTCCTCGAACACGTCGTCGAACATGGTGTTGAAGTCGTGCTTGAAGTCGGTGCCGGACAGCACGCCCTGTCGCTCGGCCTCGCGCCCCGCCGCCTTCACCTGTTCGACGACATCGGCCTTCAGCGCCTCGTGCCTGGCGTCGTCCCATTCTCCCAGGACGATCAGATGCTGCTTCAGCCGCTCGATCGGATCGCCCAGCGGGAAGTGGCGCGGCTCCTCCGCCGAGCGATAGGCGGAGGGGTCGTCGGAGGTGGAATGGCCCTCGGCGCGATAGGTGAAATGCTCGATCAGGGTCGGGCCGTGGTTGCCCCGCGCGCGTTCGGCGGCCCATTCGGTCGCGGCATAGACGGCCAGCGCGTCGTTGCCGTCGATCCGGAGGCCCGCCATGCCATAGCCCAGCGCGCGGGCGGCGAAGGTGGTCGCCTCGCCCCCGGCGAAGCCCTGGAAGGAGGAGATCGCCCACTGGTTGTTGACGACGTTCAGGATCACCGGCGCGCGATAGACGCTGGCGAAGGTCATCGCGGAATGGAAATCGCCCTCGGCGGTCGACCCTTCGCCGCACCAGGCCGCCGCGATCCGCGTGTCGCCCCTGATCGCCGACGCCATCGCCCAGCCGACCGCCTGGGGATATTGCGTGGCGAGGTTGCCCGAAATGGAGAAGAAGCCGGCGTCCTTCACCGAATACATGATCGGCAACTGGCGGCCCTTCAGCCGATCGCCCTTATTGGAATAGACTTGGCACATCATGTCGACCAGCGACCAGTCGCGCGCGATCAGCAGCCCCTGCTGGCGGTAGGACGGGAAGCACATGTCGCCGCGATCGAGCGCGAAGGCGGCGGCGACGGCGACCGCCTCCTCGCCGGTGCATTTCATGTAGAAGCTGGTCTTGCCCTGGCGCTGGGCGCGGTACATGCGGTCGTCATAGGCGCGCGTCAGCATCATCCGCGACAGCAACGCGCGCAGTCGCTCGGGCGACAGCCGCGGGTCCCATGGGCCGACCGCGCGGCCATCCGGATCGAGCACGCGTATCAGCGTATAGGGCAGGTCGCGGATGTCGCCGGGTGCCACGTCCACCGCCGGGCGCGGCACCGCGCCGGCGGGCGCCAGGCTGGTGTCGCCGTCGAAGCTCACCGCGTCGCCCGGCCGGTATCTCGGCTCCGGCACATGCAGCGACAGCGGCCGGAGATTGGGCCGCGCGCCCTCCTCGATCATCCACTCACCTCGTCTCGCGGCGCGACGGGAATCGGCCGGGGACCGTGGTAGCGGGGGCATGTGGGGAGTGGAAGGGGTGGCGACAGATTGTTGCGTTACGGAGTAATTATTGGTTTAGCCACTTGTTTCCCGGGGCAGGCCAGGGTCCGGTCGGGAAGGCCATGGGGTCGAACCGTGCTACCTCCCCGCCGCCCGCGATTCCGCCACCACCGGCGGCGCGTTTTCCCACCCGCCGCCCAGTGCCTTGAACAGGCTGACCCGGGCGTCCGCCACCGCCCCGCGCGACTGCACCAGCGCCGCCCGCGCCGACGCCCGGTCGCGTTCCGAATCGAGCAGCAGCAGGAAGCTGTCGCGCCCGGTGTCGAAGCGCAGGCGGGACAGCTTGGCCGCATTCTCCGCCGCCGCCGCCGCGCGCGTCAGCGCCGCGTCGCGGTCCATCGCCCCGGCGAGACGGGCCAGCGCCTGCTCGGTCTCGCTCAGCGCCGTCAGCACCGCGCCGTCGAACTGCGCCAGCGTCGCCGCCGTTCCCGCCTCGGCCTGGCGGATGCGGGCGCGGGCGACCGAGATGTTGGGGAAGCTCCACGACAGGAGCGGCCCGAGCGAGAAGCCGAAGGACGCGGACTTGCCGAGATCGCCCGCCTTCGTCGATCCCAGCGTCGCCGATCCGCCGAGGCTGATCGAGGGATAGAGCACCGCGGTCGCGACGCCGATGCGCGCGGTCTGCGCCGCCAGCCGCCGCTCGGCCGCGCGCACGTCCGGCCGGCGGGCGAGCAGCGCCGCGCCGTCGCCGACGGGGATCGCCGTGGCGACGCCGGGCGGGGTGACGCATCGCGCCGCCGCCCCGTCCACCTGCGACGGCGGCCGCCCGGTCAGCGCCGCCAGCGCATAGAGCGCCGCGCGCTGCTCCGCCGCGAAGCCCGGCACCTGCGCGCGGGCATTCTCGGCCAGCGTCGCCGCCTGGTCGACCTCGCGCTGCGTGCCGCGCCCGCCGGCCAGCAGCCGCTGCGTCAGATCGAGCGTGCGCTCCTGCAGCTTCACCGTCTCGGCCGCCACCGCCGCCTGCGCCGCCGAGGAACAGGCCATGGCATAGGCCCGCGCCGTCTCCGCCGCGACCGAGATGCGGGTGGAGTCGAGGTCCGCCGCATAGGCCTCGGCATCGCCGCGCGCCGCCTCGACCGAGCGCGAGACGCGGCCGAACAGGTCGATCTCGTAGGAAGCGTCGAAGCCGACGCTGTAATAGTCGAAGTCGTAATGGCTGGCCGTGCCGCCGGTCGGCGTGGTGCCGGTGCCGGTGCCGCCGGTGCCGCCGGTGCCGGTGCCGGTCCCGCCCGTGCCGCCCGTCGTCACCGTCGCCGCGCCCACCCGGCGGCGGGTGTAGGAGGCGCTGAGGTCGGTGGTCGGCAGCAGCGCGCCGCGCGCCTCGGACAGGACGGCGCGCGCCTGTCGCAGGTTCGCCGCCGCCGCGCGCACGTCGGTGTTGTAGGCCAGCGCATCGGCCACCAGCCGGTCGAGCGCCGGGTCGGCGAACAGCCGCCACCAGTCGCCGCTCGCCGGCGTGGCGGACAGGCGCCGGACCGCCGGATCGACGAACGCGCCGGCCGTCCCGGGGCGCACCGGCGGCCGCCGATAGTCCGGCCCGGCGGCGCAGGCGGCGAGCGCCAGCAGGGGCAGGAAGGCGGGCCACCTCATGCCGGTTCGGCCTCCGGCGTCTTCGGATCGGCCCTGCCCTTGTTCGAGAAGCCCCGGCCCCATTCGCCGAGCCGCCGGCTGATGACGTAGAAGGCGGGGGTGAAGATCAGGCCGAACACGGTCACGCCCAGCATGCCGAAGAACACCGCCACACCCAGCGCCCGCCGCATCTCGAAGCCAGGCCCGCCGCCGATCACCAGCGGCAGCACGCCCAGGATGAAGGCGATCGAGGTCATCAGGATCGGCCGCAGCCGCTGGCTGGCGGCGTGCCTGGCGGCGTCGGTGATCGACATGCCCTCATCCTCGTTCTGCCGGGCGAACTCGACGATCAGGATGGCGTTCTTGGCGGCCAGGCCGATCAGTACGACCAGGCCAATCTGGGTCAGGATATTGTTGTCCAGCCCCATCAGGTTCACGCCCAGGATCGCCGCCAGCAGGCACATCGGCACGATCAGGATCACCGCCAGCGGCAGCACCAGGCTCTCATACTGCGCCGCCAGCAGCAGGAAGACGAACACCACCGCCAAGGCGAAGACGACCGATCCGGTGTTGCCGGCCTGCTGCTGCTGATAGGCGAGTTCGGTCCATTCGAAGGAGAAGCCCTGCGGCAGCACCTTCCTGGCCAGCGCCTCCATCGTCTTCAGCGACTGGCCGCTGGAATAGCCGTGGGTGGTGTCGCCCTGCAATTCGGACGACGGATAGAGGTTGTAGCGGACCACCCGATAGGGTCCGGCATCGTTGGTCAGGTCGACGATGGCGGCCAGCGGCACCATCTCCCCCGCCGCCGAGCGCGTCTTCAGCTGCGAGATGTCCGACGTCTCGTCGCGATAGGGCGCGTCGGCCTGGGCGGTCACCCGGAAGGTGCGGCCGAGATAGTTGAAGTCGTTGATGTAGGTCGAGCCGAGATAGGTGTTCAGCGTGGAGAACACGTTAGCCGTCGGCACGCCCATCCGCTCGGCCCGCTCGCGGTCGATGTCGGCGTGGAGGCGCGGGGTCGAGACGTTGAAGACGGAGAAGACGCGGCTCAGCCCCGGCTCCCGGCCGGCGGCCGCCATCATCCGGCCGGTGGCCGCCGCCAGCGCCGGATAGCCGGCGCCGTTGCGGTCCTCGATCATCATCTTGAAGCCGCCGCCGGTGCCGATGCCGCGCACCGGCGGCGGCGAGACGACGATCAGGTTGCCGGCGGTGATGCCGCCGAACGTCCGGGCCAGGGTGGCCGACAGCGCATCGGCGGCCGGGCGCTCGTCCTGCGACTTCAGCGTGATGAAGATCGCCGCCGCGTTCGACGCGGTGGTGAAGGTGGCGCCGTCGAAGCCGGCCAGGCCGATGGTGCTGGCGACGGCGTCCTGCTTCTTCAACGTCTCCAACGCGCCGCGCATCACCTCGTCGGTGCGCTGGAGCGATGCGCCCGGCGGCAGCTGGAGGACGCCGATCAGATAGCCCTGGTCCTGCTGCGGGATGAAGCCCGACGGCGTCGCGTAGAAGCGCCAGCCCGCCAGCCCGATCAGCACCGCATAGACGACGCCGACCAGCGCCAGCCGGCCGACGATCTTCGCCGTCGCCCGGCCGTATCGATCGGACAGCCTGTCGAACACGCGGTTGAACCCGCGCGAGAACCGGCCCGGCAGGCCCGCCACGCCCCGGCGCGGCTCCCGCTCATGCTCGGGCTTGGGCTTCAGCAGCATGGCGGCGATCGCCGGAGACAGCGTCAGCGAGACGAAGGCCGAGATGATCGTCGCCGAGACGATGGTCAGCGCGAACTGCTGGTAGAACTGGCCCGAGATGCCGGGGATGAACATCGTCGGCACGAACACGCCGGTCAGTACCAGCGCGATGGCGATCAGCGCGCCGGACACTTCGTCCATCGTGCGGTGCGCCGCCTCGCGCGGGGACAGCCCCTCCTCCTCCATCAGCCGCTCGACGTTCTCGACCACGACGATGGCGTCGTCGACGACGATGCCGATCGCCAGCACCATGCCGAACAGCGACAGCGTGTTGAGCGAGAAGCCGAAGGCGGCGAGCACGGCGAGGCTGCCGGTCAGCGAGATGGGGATGGCGATGATCGGGATCAGCGCCGCGCGCCAGCTTTGCAGGAAGACGAGCACCACCAGCGCCACCAGCAGTAGCGCCTCGACCAGCGTATGCTCCACCGCCTCGATCGATGCCGAGACATAGAGGGTGGTGTCGTACGGCACCCTGTAGACCATCCCCGGCGGGAAGCTCCCGGCGGCGCGGGCCAGCTCCTCCTTCACCAGCCGCGCGGTGGTCAGCGCGTTCGATCCGGGCAGCTGCGTCACGGTCAGCGCGGTCGCCGGGCGGCCGTTGAAATAGGCGTTGGTGGTGTAGTCCTGCGCCCCCAGCTCCACCCTGGCGACGTCGCGCAGGCGGGTCAGCGCGCCGTTCGCCTGGCGCTTGACGATGATCTGGCCGAACTGCTCGGGCGTCGTCAGCCGGCCCTCGGTCTGGATGCCCAGCTGGAAGGCGGCGGCGCCCTTGCCGAAGGGCGGCTGGCCGATCGATCCGGCGGCGACCTGGGCGTTCTGCGCCCGGATCGCGGCGACGATCTCGTCCACCGTCATGTCGCGCGCGGCGGCGAGGCCGGGGTCGATCCAGATGCGCATGTTGTAATCGCGCCCGCCGACCGCCCGCGTGGCGCCGACGCCCTCGACCCGCGCCAGCCGGTCGACCACCTGCAAGGTGACGTAGTTGGCGATATATTGCTGGCTGAGCGATCCGTCCGGCGAGAAGAACTGCGCCACCAGCAGCAGGTCGGGCGAGTTCTTGCGCACCGTCACGCCGATCGTGCGCACCTCGTCGGGCAGGCGCGGCTCGGCGGTGGAGACGCGGTTCTGCACCAGCACCTGCGCCTGATCGACGTCGACGCCCTGCTTGAAGCTGACGGTGATGGTCAGCACGCCGTCGCCGGTCGCCGACGACGACATGTAGATCATGTCCTCGACGCCGTTGATCGCCTCCTCCAGCGGGGCGGCGACGGTGCTGGCCAGCGTCTCGGCGGTGGCGCCGGGATAGCTGGCGCTGACCACCACGGTCGGCGGCGCGATCTCAGGATATTGCGCGATCGGGAGACCCGGCAGCGCGATGATGCCGACGATGACGATCAGGATCGACAGCACCGCGGCGAAGATCGGCCGGTCGATGAAGAAATGCGGGAACTTCACCGCGTGCTGGCCTCGGACGACGGCGGCACGGTCAGCGTCGCGGCGACCGGCGCGGTGTCGGCGGCGCGCGCGCGGATCACGGTGCGATGCGCCTTGACCGGCGCCCCCGGCTGGATGCGGGCCAGCCCGTCGATCAGCACCAGGTCGGTCGGCGCCAGCCCGGCGCGCACCACCCGCAAGCCCTCGACCAGCGGCCCGGTCTCGACCGGGCGCTGCGCCGCCTTGCCGTCGCGGGTGAGGACATAGGCGATCTTGCGCGACTGGTCGGCGACGATCGCCTCGTCCGGCACCAGCATGGCGCGATAGGTGCCCGAACCCAGCAGGCGGGCGCGGCCGTACATCCCCGGCGTCAGGAAGCGGCTGGGGTTGGCGACGACCGCCTTGGCCCGGATGGTGCCCGAATCGGGATCGATATTGTTGTCCAGGAACGCCATCCGCCCGCGCCAGCGATAGCCGGTCTCGTCGGCCAGCTGGATCTCGACCGGATTGGCGGTGTAGCGCGAGGATCGGCGCTCGCCGCGCTGATCCTGGCGCAGGTTCTTCAGGTAGAAGCTCTCGGCCCCCTCGAAGGTGAACCAGATCGGGTCGATCGACACCACCCGCGTCAGCACCGTCGTCCCGTCGGTCACCGCGTCGCCGATATTCACCCGGCGATCGGACACCCGGCCCGAAAAGGGCGCGCGGGCGGTGGTGAAGGCCAGGTTCAGCCGCGCCGTCGCCGCCTGCGCGCGGGCGGCGGCGAGATCGGCGGCGGTGGAGCGGACGGTGGCGCGGTCGTTCTCCGCCTCCTCCCGGCTCACCGCCTGCGCCGCCAGCAGCGACCGCGTGCGCGTCTCCACGCCGCGCGCGTTGACCAGCGCCGCCTCCGCCTTGGCGACCTGCGCCCGGGCCTGCATCAGCGCGGCGCGATAGGGGCGGGGATCGATCTCGAACAGCGGCTGGCCGGCGCGGACGTCCTGGCCGTTGCGGAAGAACACGCGGGTGACGACGCCGGTGGCGCGCGCGCGCACCTCGACATCCTGCGTCGCCTCGAACCGGCCGGTATAATCGTCCCAGTCGATCACGTCGCGGGTCAGCGGCACGGCGACGGAGACGCCCTGCGGCGGCGGGGCGGGCGGCGCCGACTGCTTCCCGCAGGCGGCCAGCGCGAGCCCAGCGATCACGACGAACTTCTTCACTGGCGGTCCCTTGGCAGGTGCGGAAAATATAGCGGCCTGGGAGATCAGTAGCAAGCGGCTACGTATTTTCAGGCCGATAGCTTATCTGTCCCGGGCAATAGCAGACTGGCGTCGCCATAGCTGTAGAAACGATATTCCCGCGCGATCGCGTGGGCGTAGGCCGCAAGCATCCGCTCCCGGCCCATCAGCGCCGACACCAGCATGAACAGCGTCGAGCGCGGCAGGTGGAAGTTCGTCAGCAGGCCGTCGATCGCGCGGAAGCGGTAGCCGGGGGTGATGAAGATCGCCGTGTCGCCGGCGAACGGCCGGATGACGCCGTCCTGCCCGGTGGCGCTTTCCAGCAGGCGCAGGCTCGTCGTGCCCACCGCGATCACCCGCCCGCCGCCGCCACGCGCGGCGTTCAGCCGGTCGGCGGCGGCAGGCCCGATCCGGCCCCATTCGGCATGCATCCGGTGATCGGCCGTGTCCGCCGCCTTCACCGGCAGGAATGTGCCGGCGCCGACATGGAGGGTCAGCGTCTCGTGGCCGATGCCGCGCGCCGCCAGCGCCGCCATCAGCGCGGGCGTGAAGTGCAGCGCGGCGGTCGGCGCCGCCACCGCGCCGGGCGCGGCGGCAAACATCGTCTGGTAATCCTCGGCATCGGCCGCGTCGGGCGCGCGGCGCGCGGCGATATAGGGCGGCAGCGGCATCCGCCCGGCGCGTTCGAGCAGCAGTTCGACCGGCTCCTCCCCCAAGAAATCCAGCCGCCAGCTGCCGTCCTCGGCGCGCGCGCTGGCGACGGCGGCGACGCCGGCGGCGAAGTCGATCCGGTCGCCCTCCGCCAAGCGCCGGGCGTTGCGGATGAAGGCGCGCCAGGCGCGCGCGCCCTCCCGCTTGTGCAGCGTCGCGCCGATGCGTGCCGCGCCCCGCCGCCCGTCGAGCTGGGCGGGGATGACGCGGGTGTCGTTGAACACCAGCCGATCGCCCGGCCGCAGCAGGTCGGCCAGCTCGCGCATGATCCGGTCGGCGGTCGCGGCCCCGTCCAGCACCAGCAGCCGCGCGGCATCGCGCGGCGCCGCCGGGCGGAGCGCGATCCGCTCCGGCGGCAGGTCGAAATCGAACTGGTCGACGCGCATCTATCCGTCACCCGCGCGCTTGCCTGCGCCGCCGCATTTGGCGATGGACCGGCCGCCAGCCGACAAGGACATCCGTGATCGCCCCCGCCCGAATCCGCGCCTGCCTGTATGCCGTCGCGCTGGTGTCATCGGCGGCGGACGCAGCGGAACCGGCCGGCGCCGGCACGACGCCCTTCGGCGACATCGTCGTCACCGCGCGCAAGCGCGAGGAGACGCTGCGCAAGGTGCCGATCTCGATCGACAGCTTCGACCAGCGAGCGGTGACGCGGCTCGACATCCGCACGCTGGAGGATCTGCGCTTCGTCTCGCCGTCGGTCTACGTCGCGCCGTCCACCTTTCGCCAGGACACGATCAACGTCACCATCCGCGGCCAGCAGAACTTTCCCAGCACCGGCCTGCAATTCGACACCTCCGCCGCGATCTATGTCGACGGCGTCTATTACGCCCGCCCGGTGGGGCTGACGGACACGCTGTTCGACGTCGATTTCGTCCAGATACTGAAAGGTCCGCAGGGGACCCTCGTGGGCCGCAACTCGACCGGCGGCGCGATCCTCTACGACACGCGCCAGCCGACCCATGCGTTCGGCGGCTTCCTGCGCGCGACGGCGGGCAGCTATGGACGGCGCGAGGTGCAGGGCGTGCTCAACCTGCCGATCACCGGCACGCTGGCGATCCGCGCCGCCGGCTCCCTCTCGCGCCAGACGGGCTATCTGAGGAACCTCTATCGCGATCCGGTGTCGGGCGCGCGCAACGCCACGCCGTCGCTCGGCTTTCGCCGGGCGGCGGGGATGGTGTCGCTGAAATGGGAGCCGGCGGACGACTTCGGCATACTGCTGCGCGGCAAGCTTTCGGACGAGGATTATACCGGTACGTCCTATCATCATCTCGGCGTCTTCGTCGGGACGGTCAGCGCGGCCGGCAACCGGCCGTCGATCTGCAACATCCCCGGCACCTGCACCGGCTTCACCGACCTGCTCAGCCATGTCGTCACGCCCTATTACACGAACTTCACCGCCGACACCGCCGTCAGCCCGCTGCCATCGGCCCATAACGCGCTGCTGAACTCGGTCGAGCGGGAGCGGAACGCCGGCTTCTGGACCACCGAACAGGCGGTGTCGAACACCAATCGGGGCCGTTATTACACCCTCTCCGGCGTCGTCGAGAAGACGCTCGGGCGGGTCGACGCCAGGCTGCTGCTGGCGCATCGCCGGTGGCATACCGAGGGTGCGTCGCAAAATCGGGGGCTGCCCTATGTCACCAACGTCTTCCTCTACGCCACGCCGGACTACCGATCCTGGCAGGCGGAGCTGACGCTGAACGGCGGCCTGTTCGCCGATCGGCTGAAGTGGACGGCGGGCCTGTTCTTCTTCCGCGAGACCAGCGCCGACGACGGCGACCAGCTCTATCTCTTCCTGCCCGGCGGCGTCAGCCCGGCCGCCGTCGCCGGCCGCCAGATCACCTATACCGACGCCACCCGCAACGACGGCGCCAATAGCAGCCATGCCGGCTATGCCCAGGCGACATACGAACTGACCGGCGGCACCCGCCTGACCGCCGGCGCGCGCTACACGGTGGACAGGCGGTTCGCCCGGCTGGAGACCCGGACGCTGCGTTTTCCGGCGACGGCGGCGACCACCGCCACGGTGCGCAACGGCGTGTTCGATCCCGCCACCTACACGCTGTTCGGCATCGGTTATGCCGGCATCACGCGGGCCTGCGCGCTGACCGATACCGGCGGCCGGCCGCTGCCGCTCGATGCCTGCGCGGCGGACGTCCGACGCCGCTTCAGCAAGCCGACCTGGACGGTGGCGATCGATCACGACCTGTTCGACCGGACGCTCGTCTATGCGACGGCGCGCTCCGGATACCGCTCGGGCGCGATCAACAGCGCGGCGATCAACCCGGCGGTCGTCACCGCCCGGCCGGAGCGGGTGCGCGATTACGAGATCGGCGTGAAATCGGATTTCGATGTCGCGCGCATCCCCTTCCGCCTGACCCTCGCCGGCTATCGCTCCGACTATCGCGACATCCAGATCCAGGCGACGCTGCCCAACGTCACCATCGCGAGCGGGCCGGGCGGCGTGCCGTGCAGCCAGGCCATCTTCGACGCCGGCCAGTGCGTCGGCGCGTCCAACGACAACGTCACGCTGAACGCCCGCCGGGCGCGCGTCCGGGGGATCGAGTGGTCGCTCGGCGCCAGGCCGTTTCGCGGCCTGTCGCTCGACATGTCGGGCAGCACCCTCGACGCGCGCTATACCGACTACAGCTTCAGCCCGCCGCCGGGCTACCTGCTGCCGACCGGCCGGGTCGATCTGTCGGGCACCCGCTTCCCGCTGCCCAAATGGCAGGTCGGCGGCAACGCCGTCTATGCGCTGCCGGTCGACCGGATCGCCGGCGTGACGGTCGACCGGCTGGAGCTGAGCTATCGCATCTACCGGCAGAGCCGCTTCCGGGCCGACCTCCGCAGCTACGACCCGGCGCAGAAGACCTCGTCCTACGCCCTCTCCAACGCCCGCCTCGCCGCCACCGGCATCGGCGGATCGACGCTGGAACTCGCCGTCTTCGTCAACAACCTCCACAACAAGCGCGCCTGCGTGCCCGAGCCGCAGGGCGTGCTGAACTCCGCCCCGAACGGCACCTTCGGCATCGCCGGCACCAGCGGCGTCGTCCAGTGCGTGCCGCTGCCGCCCCGCATGTACGGGCTCACCGCCGGCGTCGGCTTCTGAGCCGTTTGCGTGGCGGCCAGGCTGATGTAGCCTCGTGCCGGGAGGGAACCGACATGACCGACGGCTTCGAGCATGTGCGCCTCGGCCCGGACGAGGCCGAAAGCATCCGCCATCGCCGCCGCGCGCTGTCGCTCGACGGGCCGGAGGCGGCACCGCTCGCCGGCCTGGCGCTGTCGGGCGGCGGGGTGCGCAGCGCCACCTTCGCGCTCGGCCTGTTGCAGGGCATGGCCCATGGCGGGCGGCTCGACCGCTTCGACATGCTGTCGACCGTGTCGGGCGGCGGCTATGCCGGCGCGTTCCTGCGCAGCCTGTTCATCCCGCGCCTCGCCCGCTTCCACGATCCCGTGCCCGCCGGCGCCGCGCCGCCCGGACGGCCGACGCCGCAGGATTATCGCCGCCGCCACGACTGGGCGCTGGAGGTGCTGAAGGCGTCGCCCGACATCCGCCGCCTCGCCCCGCCCGTCGCCGACGAGGATGCGCGCCATTTCGCCGGCCGGCCGGCGGCGTCCGGGGAACCGGACGCGGCCACCGCCAACCCGATCTGGTGGCTGCGCGAACATGGCCGCTATCTCGCCCCCAACGGCAGCGGCGATTACATCTTCGCCCTCGGCTACATCCTGCGCGGCTGGTTCGCGATGCAATATGTCGCGATCGTGCCGCTGATCGCGATCTTCATCGCCTTCAAGCTGCTGACGGCGGCGCTCCACCATTACGGCAACGTCGCCTGGCCGCCGGCCGGCCGGGTCATCACCACGCTGGTCACCACCTTCGGGGTCGAGATCAGTCCGCTGATGCTGCTGCCGGCGGCGCTGTTCGGGATCGTCATCATGCCGCTGTCGACCAGCTACTGGCTGACGGCGACGCTGACGCAATGGCACTATACGCCGAGGAAGGCGGCGCCGGTCAGCGCGCTGCTGGCGGCGGCATCGCTGATCGCGCTCTACCTCCTGTATCTCGGCATCGGCGGGGTGCGATCGACCGACGCGGTGCTGCGCCTCGGCGGCTATTTCTTCTACCTGCAGGTCGCCGCCACGCCGATCCTGTTCGCCGCCAGCCGCAGGGCGGGGGATTCGCGTCGCGAGATCTATCCTTCGGAACTGCGGCGGCTGCTCACCGACTGGCTCGCCACGGCGGTGAAGGCCGCGCTGTTCTGCCTGACGCTCGCCATCATCGACAGCCTCGCGCTGAAGCTCGTCCACCTGCTGCGCACCGACCAGCCCGGCGCGGTGCTGAAGGCGGGCGGCGCCGGCGGCCTCGGCGCGTTCGTCGTCACCGCCATCGTCTGGCTGGTGCAGAAGCTCCAGGTCTGGCTGCCGCGCTTCGCCAAAGCGGAGCATCAGGCATCGCGGCTGGCGCGCTTCCTGCCGGGACTGGTGCTGGCCGGCGGGCTGCTGGCCTATGGCATCATGGGCGTGCTGTGCGCCGCGATCGCCTATCTGCTGGTCTGGTACGGCATCCCCTATCAAAGCGATCCGACCTTCGCCCCCGCGCTCGCCGCGCTGGCGCTGGCGCTGCTGCTGGCGCTGGTGACGGGCCTGTCGCCGCGCTTCCTCAACCTGTCGTCGCTGCATTATTTCTACGCCGGGCGGCTGACCCGCGCCTATCTCGGCGCGTCCAACGCCCGCCGCCTCGCCGTGTTCGAGCGGCCGCGGACCGGCTCGCGCGCCGCCAACGTGCAGGAATATGACGAGGGCGACGCGCTCTGCCTGGCGGATTATCACCGGAAGGAGGTGCTGGCCCCGGTCCACCTCATCAACGTCACCGCCAATGAGACCGAGCAGGCCGATTCGCAGCTCGTCCAGCGCGACCGCAAGGGCAACAACCTGTGCGTCGGCCCCGGCGGCATCAGCCTGGCCGGCGAGTGGCGCAGCCGCGCCGAGTTGGCGGCGCAGAATGCCGAGCGGCTGGCGGTCGGCAAGTGGATCGCGATCTCGGGCGCCGCGGCGTCGAGCGGCATGGGCCAGGCCACCTCGCTCGGCACCGCGCTGCTGCTGACCTTCGCCAACGTGCGGCTGGGCTACTGGTGGTATGCGCCGGAACTTGCCGGGCGGACGGATGCGGCGGCGCTCCGGGCCGAGATCGACCGGCATCGCGAGCGGCTGCCGCGCCGCCACGCGAGCTGGCGCCTGCGCGACCTGTTCGAGACGCAGGGCTACCTGCTGTCGGAGGCGGTGGCGGCCTATTCCAGGATCGACCGGCTGCGGCTGAACCTGTCGGACGGCGGCCATTTCGAGAACAGCGCCGCCTACGAGCTGATCCGCCGCCGGCTGCCCGTCATCGTCGTCAGCGATGCCGCCGCCGATCCGGCCTACGGCTTCGAGGATTTCAGCAACCTCGTCCGCAAGGCGCGGATCGATCTCGGCGCGGAGGTACGCTGCCTCGGCCGCGAGGAGATCGACGCCCTGCCGGAGGAGGTCCGCCCCTATTGCGGCACGCAGGAGGATTTCCGCGGCGAACAGGGCACCGACCGGCGCTGCCTCCTGCCCTGTATCGTCCGCCATGCCGACGGCACGCCGCCCGGCCTGCTGCTGGTGGTGAAGCCCCGCCTGCCGATCGACGCCCCGCCCGACGTCGCGGCCTATCGCCGCCGCTTCGCCGCCTTCCCGCAGGAGCCGACGGTCGACCAGTTCTTCGGCGAGGCGCAATGGGAAAGCTACCGCTGCCTCGGCGAGACGCTGGGGCGGAGCGTGTTCCCCGCCGTGTTCGATGCCTTCGTCGGGATCGCGCGGAGTTGGCGCGAGCCGGCACGGACGGTCGGGTCGGAGGCGGCGAGTTTCACCGACTGGTTGAAAAGCCTCTTCAAGACGAAGAGCTAGACTCCTCCGCCGGGGCGACGGGGAGTGCGACATGTTCAGGCATCGTATCGCAGCACATAATGCTCCGGCACGCCGCGCACCGTCTTCACCGGGCCGTCGGCGCGCAGGCCGGGGCGGCGGAGCAGCTGGCGGACGATCTCGGGCAGCATCGCGTTGGCGACGGCGCGGCCCAGGCACTCATGCTCGCCATAGCCGAAGATGAAGGTCTGCCAGGCGGTGCGGCGCGGGTCGAACCGGGTCGGCCGGGCATAGGCCGCCTCGTCCAGCATCGCGCCGCGCACGGCGGCCAGCACCACCGTTCCGGGCTGCACCTCGCGCGCATGCGGCGTGCCGCCGGCCAGCAGCGTCGGCGCGTGGCAGACGCGGAAGAAATAGGGGAAGGGCGGGTTCAGCCGCAGCGCCTCCCACACATAGCCGTCGAACACGGCCGGATCGTCCGCCGCCGCCGCCGCGCGCGCGGCGGCCAGCACCGCCGGCCGGGCGAACAGCTCGATGAGCGCGTTGTTGACCGAGTGCGACGTCGTCTCGACCGATCCGACCAGCAGCCCGGCGACGTTGGCCATCGCGCGCGGCATCGGGAAGTCGATCGCGCCGGATTGCGACAGCTTCATCAGCCGCACCACCGGATCGGCCGCCCCCTGCGGCGACGGCACGCCGGTCGCGCGGTTCTTCGCGATGCCGCCGATGCACTGGGCCAGCGCGCCCTTCGCGGCGGCGCGCTTGTCCTCGATCTCCCGCGCCGCGCCGCCGACGACGTCGTGATCGAAGGACTGGTTGTGGAAGGCGTCCTGCTGGCTCCAGTAGGACCAGTCGGTCAGCTGCGCCGGGTCGGCCTCGCCGAAGCCGAAGAACTGCTGCACCAGCGCCACCGGCACGGCGCGGGTGAGGGCGGCGGGCGCGTCGATCGTGCCGCCCGCCTGGTCGAGGATGGCGGCGGTACGTGTCGCGACGAAGGCGCGCATCGCCGGCAGCTGCTCGAAATCGAGGATCGACCGCACCACCGCCTTGTCGCGCCAGTGGTTCGTCGTGTCGTCCTGCGCCATGAAATAGTCGCCCTGCTTGGGGCGGTAGAGGTCGACGCCGAAGTCGCGGAAGCGGTGGAGGATCAGCGCGCAATCGGCATAGCGGCTGACGAAGGTCAGTTCCGGCAGCTCCAGCACCGGCCGCTCGGCGCGCAGCTCGCCGAAGAAGGGCTGCGCCTTCTTCATCATGAACTGCCTGACCAGCGGCCAGCGGTCGGCGGGCCCGGCCGCGTCGATCCGGTCGAGATACTGTCCCACGGCCCGCTCCCCTACAGTGTCTTGAGGTAGGCGAGCAGCGCCAGCCGCTGCGGCTCGCTCAGCCGGCCGACGCCGTAATCGTGGCCGGCGTTGGAATTGCCGCGGATGCTCGTGTCGAGCAGGAAGCCGTTGCCCGGCGCGGTCCGCGCGGTGACGTAGCCGACCTTGGCCGGGTCGTAGAGCCGGGTGCCGAGATAGAAGCTCTTCGGCCGCCGGTCGGGCGGCAGCAGCATGTCGTAGAGCGTCGGCACCGAGCCGTTGTGGAGATAGGGCGCGGTCGCCCAGATGCCGTCGAGCGGCCGGCCCTTGTAGGCGAGAAGCTCGTTCTCCTCGGTGACGCAGCGTTGCAGCCGCGCCGCGATCCGGCCTTCCGGCGTGTCGGGGAAATCCTGCGCGACGGTGATCGGCTTGCGGTTCACGCCGATGATGGTGTTCGCCGTCTGCGCCAGGATCTGGCCCTTCTTGCCCACCAGCGTGCCCTTGACCATCGTCGCCAGCAGCGTGCCGGTCGGCTCGACCGCGCCCAGCGGCCGGCCGCTGACATAGCCGTCCTTCACGCCGGCCAGGTTGCCGCTGCGGGCGTTGTAGGTGAAGGCGTTGCACGCCATCCACGGATCGGTGCGATCCTGCACGGGGCCGTTCAGCGGCACCATGCGTACGTTGTAGCGGTCGACCTCGGGCCCGAACTGCCCGTGGCAGGCCTTGCACGAAGCGTCGAAGATCTGCCGGCCCTGCGCCACGTCGCCCGCGCTTGCCGGAAAATAGCCGGCCGGCCAGGCGGGCGCCTTCAGCGAGCGGAGCTGATGCTCGATCCGGTCGAGATTGTCGGCCCAGACGCTGGAGTGGAAGCCGGTGAGCGTGCGGCCCGGCGGGGTCGTGTCGATGTCGCCGAACACGCCGATCACCTCGCCGGTGTTGCGGCCCATCGCGCCGTAATCGAGGAACTTGCCGCCGCCCAGCTTCAGCCGCGCGCTGCGCGCGATGCCGTTCCATTGCAGCCGGTCCTGCCGCCAAATGTCCCACAGGAAGGGGTAGCTGACCGGCGCGTCGGGCGCGTTGGCGATCGGCTTGGCGGGCTTGCCGAACAGCGCCACCTTGTTGAAGATGCGCCCCACCGCGTCGAGCCGGCCATAGCCATAGGCCATCGTCGTCGCGTCGAGTGCCGCGACCTGTTCCTGCCAGGCGATCAGCTTGCCCAGTTCGGCCTTCAGCAGCGCGCGGTTCGCGGCGTCGTCGCGCGGCAGCACGGCTTTCGCGAAGCGGTCCCACTTGGCCGGATCGTCGCGCGTCGCGACCAGCGCGCGGTCGAGCGCCACGATGAACGCCTGGAAGTCGACCAGCCCCGGCCCGCCGTCGATCCGCATCGGCGGCTTGCCCTCATAGGCGATCTCGGCGGTGTGGCAGGCCGAGCAGTTGAGTCCGACCCAGCCCTCCCGGTCGCCCTGGCCCTTGTACCAGCGCAGCTTGCTGAAGGTCATGTCGCGGTCGGGATTGTCGTCGACGGCGAAGCCCACCGGCAGCGGCTGGTCGGTGCGCGCCAGGAAGCGGAACCGCTCCATGTTGTCGCGCGCCAGGAAGGGTCGGTCGCCGTCCGCCTGC
Source organism: uncultured Sphingomonadaceae bacterium (assembly GCA_964244125.1). Classification (GTDB taxonomy): domain Bacteria; phylum Pseudomonadota; class Alphaproteobacteria; order Sphingomonadales; family Sphingomonadaceae; genus Solisphingomonas. The sequence goes on along the minus strand of CAXTHU010000012.1, from coordinate 3,755 downwards.
TCCAGCGCCTTCATCCAGGCATAGGGCATCAGCCGCGATCCCTGCTTGCCGCCATACCAGGCCGCCTGCTGCTCGCCGGTCCAGCCCTGCGACCCGGCCGATGCGACCGGCGTCTGGCGGGCGAGGCAGCCGCCGGTCACCGCGACGGCGGCCACCATTCCGGCGATGCCGGCAATCCTCGTCAGGCGGATCGGTCTCATATATGCCCCCTCGCTCGAACAAACGATCTATAGTTCAATCACTTGGGCGAGCGACGACTGATCGTCTTCACGCCTCTTCCCCGACATGCCCTATCGAGTCGCCGGCTATTCTACACTTTGACCTGTTCCATTTCGAGGCATACAGCATTTGCGACGGACGATACCGGGGAGGCGACGAGGATGCAGGGGGATCGCGGTGTGCGGCCGTGACGGCGACGGCGGCTTCCTGACCAGCGGCGACGTGCGCGACGGCTATGTGAAGCCGCTCGGCCGGCCCTGGCGCAAGGTCGCCTATGCCAATGTCGACGGCCGGGCGGTGTTCGAAGGGTGCATCCTCCTCGGCCGGACCGACGAGATGGAGGACAGCCGCGCGACGATCGAGCGTGAGGTCAGGACCCGGCCCGAACTGCTGACCAGGCCCAACGTCGCGATCCAGGGCGCGGCGGTGAAGGGCCGGCAATATCGCTGGCCGGCCCGCACCATCCCCTACGCCATCGACCCGGCGCTGACCGACCCGGCGCGCATCCATGCGGCGATGGCCCGTTGGGAGGGCTGCACCAGCATCAGGTTCCGCCCGCATACGACGGAAGCCGACCACGTCGTCGTCCGCCGCGTGCTCGGCGGCTGCGCCTCGGCCATCGGCCGGCGCGGCGGGCCGCAGGAGATGATCGTCTCCGACGGCTGTTCGCTCGGCAACATCGTCCACGAACTCGGCCACGCCATCGGCCTGTGGCACGAGCAGAGCCGGGCCGACCGCGACAGCTTCGTCGAGATCCTGTTCGACCATGTCGATCCGGACCAGACGTTTCAGTTCAGGCAGTCCGTGCAGGACACGATCGACGTCGACGATTACGACTATGGCTCGATCATGCATTACGGGCCGAGGGATTTCAGCGTCGACGGCGACAGCCCGACCATCCGCCCGCGGCGCCCCTTGCCGCCGGGCGTGGTGCTGGGCCAGCGGGTCGCGCCCAGTCCCGGCGACATCGCGGCGGTCGAGAGCATCTACGCCGCCGAGCCGATGCCGCATGGCTGAGACGCCGCCGCTCATCGACCGGCGGGCGGCGATGGCGGCCGCCCCCGGCATCCACGCGCTGCTGATCGGCGTCAGCGACTATGCCAACCTGTCCGCCGCCGATGATCCGCCGGGCGACGGCTTCCTCGCCTTGCAGAAGCTCGACTTCGCCGCCCTGAGCGCGCTGCGCCTGAAGGAGAAGCTGGTCGCGCTCGACGGCGCCGGGCGGCTGCCGCGCCCGCTCAAGACCGTCCGCCTGCTGGTCGCGCCGTCGCCCGCCGAGCTTGCCGCCAACCCCGCCATCGCCGATGGCGGGGCGGTGCCGACTTGGGCCGCGATCCGCGACGGTTTGCGCGCCTGGCGGCAGGACGTGGCGCAGGGCAGGGAGGAGATCGCCGTCTTCTATTTCGGCGGCCACGGCATCCGCCGCGCGCTGGAGGAATCGATCCTGCTCGCCAGCGACTTCCTCGATCCGGCCGGCAGCGAGCTGGACTGCGCCTTCCGCCTGTCCAACCTGCGCAACGGCATGGCGCCGTCCGCGCAATTCCCGGCGATGGGCCGCGACCAGTTCTATTTCGTCGACGCCTGCCGCGACAAGCCGGCGGCGCTCGATCGGCTGGACGATACCGAGACGCGCAAGATCTGGAACGTCGACCTGAACGGCATCGACGATCGCCGCGCGCCGCTGTTCCTCTCCACCCCGGCCGGCGGCGTCTCGGCCGGCGAGAGCGGCGGCACGACCTATTTCATGGAGGCGCTGCTCTGGGCGATGGACCAGGGTTCCTACCGGCGCGAGACGCTGCCCGGCGTGCCGCGCAAGGTGTGGCCGGTGCGGGCGACGTCGCTGAAGGACGGGCTGGAAAGCCATCCCCGCTCGTTCGAGGGGCTGATCGAGCTGACCGGCCTCATCAGCGATCCGATTCTCTGCTACGCGCTCGATCCGCCTAGGCTGACGCTGCATATCGACATCGGTCCGGTCCAGGCGCATGCCGATCTCGCCCGCGCCGCCCTCGTGCCGATCGGCGCCGCCGACGATGCCGGGATCGAGATACCCGGCGCCATCGCCGGCAACCCCTGCGCGGTGGTCGACCTCACCGCCGGGCTCTACAAGCTCAGCCTGACGTCGCGGGCGGGCGGGTTCGGCCCGTATGAGAGCGATTACGAGCAGATCCATGTCGGCTTCACCATGCCCTGGCTGGTGCAGGTCGCGCCATGACCGCGGCGGTCGTCTGGACCCCGCCGCCCGGCTTCGCGGCGCTCGGCACGCTGCCGATCCGGCTGCGTGCCGGGGATGGCGAGGTGATCGCGAGCGGCGTTTCGGGCCGGGCACTGGCGGTGCCGCCCGGCCGCTATTTCCTGTGCGTCACGCTGCCGAACGGGCGCGAGGTGATCGGCGGCGCGGCGCTGGACGTCGGGGAGGGCGGCACCCCGCCGCCGCCGCCGCTGGAGCGGGAGATGGCGCGCGGCTTCGACATGGCGACCCTCATCCCCGCAGCCGAAGGCGCGACGGTCGCGGCGAACCGCTGGGACGGCGCGCTGGCCGACATGTGGAGCGGCGACCAGTTCGCGCTGGAGCCTGGCGAGGCGGTCGAGCTCGGCGGCGTCGCCCGCGCCGTCCCCCATGGCGGGCGGGCCGACGCGCTGCTGCTGCTGCCGACGGCGGCGGGGCGGATCGCCCATGTCCTGCCCTATGACCGCCCGCTGGCCCCGGATGCTGGCGGCGATGCCGCGATGCTGGCGGCGCTCGCCCCGACCGGCGACCGGCTGGTCCTGCGTTCGCCGCTGGGCGGCGGCGCCAACGCGCTGTTCCTCTATGTCGGCAACGGCCTGAACGCCGAGTCGCGGCGGCTGGCGCGCGCGCTGGTCGAGGATGCCGCGCCGCCCGTCTCGATGCTCCAGGCGGTGCTGGCGCTCCACGTCCTGCTGCGCGCGAACGACCTCGCCACCGTCGATCCGATGCTGGGGCGGCTGCTGGCGCTCGCCCCGGACATGCCCGACACCCATGCCGTCCACGCCGAGATCCGCGCGCGGCAGGGCCGGCACGAGGAGGCGGTGGCGGCGCTGCGCACCGGCTGCGCGCTCGGCTGCCCCTGGTTCCGCCCGGGCGCCAGCTATCTGCTGGAGCGGCTGCGCCTCTATCTGGAGATCGACGAAGGCCCCTCCACCTTCAGCCTCCTGCCCGACGACCGCGACCGCGCGCGGGCGTGGAAGGCGGGGCTGGAGCGCGTCGCCCTGCGGCTCGATCCGAGCGCGCTGTTCACCACCTTCCGCCTCGATCCCGCCGCCGGATCGTGAGCGGGACGGCGGGTCAGCCGCTCGCCAGTTCGTGGCCGAGGAAGAAGCGCAGCATCTCGCGCGAGGCGTCCGGGCCGGCCGGGTCGGTATAGGAGCCGGCCGCATCGCCGCCCGACCAGGCATGGCCGCCGCCATGCAGGGTCCATCGTTCGAGCCGCGGCCGGCCGGTGCCGTCGCGGCTCGTGACGCGCGTATAACGGCGGCCGCCGGCGCTGGTGCCGGTATCGCGGTCGATCTCCAGCGGC
>CAXTHU010000011.1:0-25382 GCA_964244125.1 uncultured Sphingomonadaceae bacterium | reverse complement strand
AGCTCTCCCCCGCCACCCGCAGCCGGCCGCAGACGGCGACGGCGGTCGCCCCGGCGGCGGCGCGCAGGCGGTAGACGGTGGGTCGGCCCTCGACCGACCGGGCCGCTATCACCGGCGTCAGCAGGCCGAGGAAGGAGAAGCGCGCCGACAGCGCCTTCCACGCCGCATTCGCCTTGGCCTCGGTGGAAAAGGCGCCGAGCTGGATCGTGCCGGAGCCGGCGGGCGCGTCCGCGACCGGCGTCTCGGCGGCGGCGGCGGCGGCCCTGGGCCGGACCACCGGCGCCTCCGGGACGGCGGTGGTATCGATCCGCCCGGCCGGGTCGCCGCCCTCGCTGGCCGCGTAGCTGGTATAGCCGGTTCCCTCGACCGTCATCCCCCCGGCCTGCGGCGGCTTGACCTTGTAGGGGCCGGGCGGCGCCAGGATCAGCCCCGGCGCGCCGCCCTCGGCCGCGCCCCGCCGCCACAGCCCGGCGCCGACCACGCCGGCGACGACGACCAGCACCAGCAGCAGCCACCGGCCCGCGCGCGACCGCCGCCGGGGCGGCAGCGTCAGCGCCGGCTCCAGCCAGGGCAGCCGCTCCTCCTCGGGCACGCCCTGCCTTGCCGCCATCACCCCATCTCCTCGGCCGCCGCCACGCCCATCAGCCCCAGCCCGTTGCGGATCACCTGCCCCACCGCGTCGCTCAAGGCGAGCCGCGCGGCGGTCAGCGCCGGCCGCTCCGCCACCAGGAACCGCCGCGCCGGATCGTCGTTGCCCCGGTTCCACAGGCCGTGGAAGGCGGCGGCGAGGTCGTAGAGGTAGAAGGCGATGCGATGCGCCTCGCGGCTCCCCGCCGCCGCCTCGACCACGCGGGGGAACTGCGCCGCCAGCTTCACCAGTCCCAGCTCCTCCTCGTCGAGCAGCGACAGGTCGGGGGCCGCCGCCGGCACCAGCCCCGCCTCGCCCGCCCGCCGATGCAGCGAGCGGCCGCGGGCATGGGCATACTGGACGTAGAATACCGGATTGTCCTTCGACGCCTCCACCACCCTGGCGAAATCGAAGTCCATCTGCGCGTCGGCCTTGCGGGTCAGCATGGTGAAGCGGACGACGTCCTTCCCCACCTCCCGCACCACGTCGGCCAGCGTCACGAACGAGCCGGAGCGCTTGGACATCTTCACCGGCTCGCCGTCGCGCAGCAGGCGGACCATCTGGACGAGCTTCACGTCCAGCGGCACCTTGCCGTGGGTCAGCGCCGCCACCGCCGCCCGGATGCGCTTCACCGTCCCGGCATGGTCGGCGCCCCAGATGTCGATCAGCGCGTCGGCCGCGGCGGCCTTCTGCGCGTGATAGGCGAGGTCGCTGCCGAAATAGGTGTAGCCGCCGTCCGCCTTGACGACCGGCCGGTCGCTGTCGTCGCCGAACGAAGTGGCGCGGAACAGCGTCATCGCCTCGGGCGCCCAGTCCTCCGGCGTCTCGCCCTTGGGCGCCTCCAGCACGCCCTCGTAGACCAGCCCGTCGGCGCGCAGCCGGTCGAGCGCCGCCGTCACCTTGCCCGACGCCTGCACCGCCGCCTCGGACGAGAAGACGTCGTGGTGGATGCCGAGCAGCGCCAGGTCGGCGCGGATCAGCGCCATCATCGCCGCGACGGCCGCCTCGCGGAACGGGTCGAGCCACTCGGCCTCGGGCGCCGCCACGTAGCGGTCGCCATATTCGGCGGCGAGCGCGGCGCCCACCGGCTTCAGGTAATCGCCCGGATAGAGCCCCTCTGGTATCTCGACCGTCCCGCCCAGCGCCTCGCGATAGCGCAGGTGGACCGAGCGGGCGAGCGTCCGCACCTGCGCGCCGGCGTCGTTGACGTAATATTCGCGCGTCACCGCATGGCCGGCGAAGGCGAGCAGGCTGGCCAGCGCGTCGCCCACCACCGCCCCCCGGCAATGGCCCATATGCATCGGCCCGGTCGGGTTCGCCGAGACGTATTCGACGTTGACCCGTTTGCCCGCACCCATGGCCGAGCGGCCGTAATCCGCCCCCTCGCCCAGGATCGTCGCCAACTCCTCCCGCCACAGATCGGGCGACAGGGTGAGATTGATGAAGCCCGGCCCGGCGACCGCGACCCGCTCGACCCCCGCCAGCGCCGCCAGCTTCGGCGCGATCAGGCCGGCCAGCGCGCGCGGGTTCGTCCCCGCCGCCCTGGCCAGCACCATCGCGACGTTGGTGGCGAGATCGCCGTGGGCGGTATCGCGCGGCGGCTCGACCGCGACCGCGCCCCGATCCAGTCCGGCGGGCACCGCGCCATCGGCGGCGAGCGCATCGAGGACTTGGCCGATCGCGGCCGCGAAACGGGGGTAGAGCGTCATGATCCGCCCGCTTTAACCACGCCGGCGACCCTGCGCACCCCTTCTTCTCACCCTTCCGCCTTCGCGCGGGAGGCGGGGAGAGGGCCTTCTCCCGCCGGCAGCCGCACCCGGCGGGACCAGCGATGCGACGCCCGCTCGATCACCGCCCAGAACAGCGCCGCGGCGGCGACGCTGGCGGCGACGATGCCGGCCAGCGCCGCCACGTCCGCCCCGACGCCCGGCCCGATCAGCCGGTGGACGACGAAGCCGGCGGCCCCGGTGACCGGCGAGTGGATCAGATAGAGGCTGTAGGAGATCGCGCCGAGGAACTGGAGCCAGCGCCAGTCGAGCCCATGCTCCGCCCGCCCGGTCCTGACCGCGCCGTAGAGCAGCAGCGCCGTGCCCGCGCTGATTACCGGGAACAGGTCGCCACCGTTCCGGAGGCCCGACGCCACCATCGCCGATGCCAGCGCCAGCAACGCGGCCAGCGTCGCCAGCCGCCGGTCGGCCGCCGCCCGATAGGCCAGCGCGCCGACGAAGAAGTCCTTCCACAGCACCACGAACAGGCCGTGCGGGGCACGATCCAGCAGCCCGAGCGACGCCGCCATCGCCAGCAGGAAGAACGTCGCCCAGGCGAGCTCGACCGCCAGTGCCCGGCCGATGCGCCGGCCGGCGGCGGCGGCAAGCACCAGCATGCCGGCCAGGAACAGGTAGAACTGCACCTCGTAGGTCAGCGTCCAGTAGGCCGGGTTGATCTCCGGCAGCCGCAGAATCTCCTGAAGATAGGCGACGTGCGCCGCGACCACGCCCGCCCCCGGCGCGGCGAAATCCTCATGCTTCACCCGCGCCGAGACATGGGCGAAGGCGATCACCAGCAGGATCGACGTCCAGTAGGGCGGATCGAGCCGGATCGACCGGCGCAGCGCGAAACGGCCGAGGAAGGCGGGCGTCAGCACCGCGTCGCGCAAGCTGTGGGCGATGACGAAGCCGCTCAATCCGAAGAAGATCGGCACGCCGTTGCCACCCTCGTCGAAGACGAACGCGACCACGCCGTGCGGCAGCAGCGCCTTCAGCGCGGGGATGTGCCCGCCCTCGCTCGCGTGGAACAGCACCACCCAGAAGGCGGCGATGCCGCGAAGCGCCTGGACCAGCGCGAAGTTGCGGGGCAGCGGGGCCGGTGGATGTGGTGGCATCGCCGCAGCATGGCGCCCCCGCCGCCGCCACGCAATGACCCGCCCGCCCTCGACAAGCCCGCCCGACCCGGCCATGGGCGCGGCCATGCACATCCTGTCCGACATCATCGCCTGGATGGCCGGCTGGATCGTCGCGGTCATCTCCTGGGGCGGCTATGCCGGCATCGCCACCCTGATGGCGATCGAGAGCGCGTGCGTGCCGCTGCCGTCGGAGATCATCATGCCGTTCGCCGGCTATCTCGTCTCGACCGGCCAGCTCGACCTGTTCTGGGTCGCGACCGCCGGCGCCGTCGGCTGCAACATCGGCTCGATCCCGGCCTATGAGGTCGGCCGCCACGGGGGCCGCAAGGCGGTGGAACGGTTCGGCCGCTACGTCTTCATGAACCTCGACGATCTCGACAAGGCGGAACGCTTCTTCGCCCGCTGGGGATCGCTCGCCGTGCTGGTCTGCCGGATGCTGCCGGTGGTGCGCTCGTTCATCGCCTTTCCCGCCGGCATGGCGCGGATGAACCAGGCGCGGTTCCACCTCTACACCTTCCTCGGCTCCTGGCCGTTCTGCTGGGGGCTGGCATGGGTCGGCATGAAGCTGGGCGAGCGCTGGCGCGACGATCCGCGCCTGGAACGCTGGGCCCACCGGCTGGACTTCCTGGTGGTGGGCGTGATCGTGGCGGGGATCGCCTGGCTGATCCTGCACAAGCTGAAGAAGCGGTAACCCTCTTCCCGCAGGGGAGAGGAGTTCGGGTTACCGCCCGCCCGTCCTTCTCACCGCGCCCTTGTGCGTCCCGACGCCCGGCCGGCCGCGCGGGGGGAAGCGGCGCTTGGGCGCCTCGCCGCCGGGGGCGGCGGGGCGGGCGCGGCCGTGATCGCGCCGGCCGTCGCCCTCCGAACGCAGCGTCGCGGCGTTCGGCTTGGGCAGCCGCGCCGCCTCCATCTGGAAGTTCTCGGGCAGCGCCATCGGGGTCAGGCGGACCCGCGTCAGCTTCTCGATGTCGCGCATGTTGTTGCGCTCGGCCTGGTCGACGAAGGCCAGCGCGACGCCCGCCTTGCCCGCCCGCGCCGTCCGCCCGATGCGGTGGACATATTGCTCGGCGACGTCCGGGATCTCGAAGTTGAACACATGGCTCACCCCGTCGATGTCGATCCCGCGCGCGGCGATGTCGGTCGCGACCAGCACGTTGATCTCGCCCGACTTGAACGCCGCCAGCGTCCGCTCGCGCTGCGGCTGGCTCTTGTTGCCGTGGATCGCCTGGGCGCGGATGTCGGCCGCCGTCAGGTGCTTCACCACCTTGTCGGCGCCATGCTTGGTGCGGGTGAAGACGAGCGCGCGGTCCATCCCCGGCTCGCGCAGCTTCATGGTGAGCAGCGCCTGCTTCTCGGCCTGGTTGACCAGCGTGACATATTGATCGACCCGCTCGGCGGTGGTGGCGACGGGCGCGACCGAGACCTTCACCGGATCGGTCAGGAACTTGTCGCCCAGTTCCGCGATCGCCTTGGGCATGGTGGCCGAGAAGAACAGCGTCTGGCGCTGTTTCGGCACCAGCGTCACCACCCGCTTCAGCGCGTGGATGAAGCCCAGGTCGAGCATCTGGTCGGCCTCGTCCAGCACCAGTATCTCGACATGGCGCAGCGACAGCGCGCGCTGGTCGATCAGGTCGAGCAGCCGCCCCGGCGTCGCGACGAGCACGTCGACCCCGCCCTGCATCTGCCGGATCTGGCGGTTGATCGGCACCCCGCCGAACACGGTGGCGACGGTCAGCCGCAGGTTGGCGCCGTATTTGGTGAAGCTCGCCGCGATCTGGCTGGCCAGCTCGCGCGTCGGCGACAGCACCAGCATGCGGCAGCCGCCCGGCGGCCGCGGCTTGGCGTTCTTCGACAGATGGTCGAGCGAGGGCAGCGCGAAGGCGGCGGTCTTGCCGGTGCCGGTCTGGGCGATGCCGCAGATGTCGCGGCCGGCCAGCACCGGCGGGATCGCCTGCAACTGGATCGGCGTCGGCCTGGTGTAGCCCGCCTGGGCCAAGGCCTTGACGAGCGGCTCGGCGAGGCCGAGCTGGGAAAAATCGGTCATGGGAATACTCACGAATGAGCATGGGCGCGGCCGACGGGCGGCGACGCCGATGCGGGTTCTGACGACCCGCGTGAAAAGGGCAGCCTCGGGGCTTTGGCGTTCCTGGGATCGAGGCCGGCCCGATGAAGGGCGCTCACGCTACCTCGTCCGGACGCGCTGCCTCATCCAAGGGCGCGCCGACGCTGGCGGCCATATGGCAGCCCGACGTGGAAAAGGCAAGTCAGGGGCAGCGATAGCGCGCGTTCATCTGCCGGTTCAGCCCGTCGGCGACCGACAAACGGGTCCGTTCGCCCGGCGGGATGGCGCGCAGCATCGCCAGTATCTGGTCCGAATCGATCTTCGCCCCCTTCGGCGGCGGGCAGACCGGGGGCCTGGCCGTCGCCGCCTGATCCCGCCACCCCTTGTCCGCCGCCATGAACTCGTTCTTCAGGACGCCGATGTCGGGCGAGAACAGCGCCATCATCCCCTTCGCCTTCAGCGCATCGGCCTTGTCCAGGAAGGCCTGCACCGTCATCGCCGGCGCCGGCGCCGCCGCCATCAACGCCATCGCCACGCCCACCCGATACCGCATCCGCCGATCCCTCCGCTTGCACATGCCCGTGCCGCGCAACAAGATGCGCGCCGCCTGACCCGGAGATGAACGATGCGTGGTGCCCTCCTGTCACTCCTCCTCTTCCTCCCCGCCGCCCCCGCCGCCGCCGCCCTTTCCCCGCCCGAGGCGAGGATGGCGGCGACCGTCGAGGCCGAGCTTCCCCGCACGCTCGCCGTCCTGGAGAAGATGGTGAACGTGAACTCCGGCACGATGAACCTCGCCGGCGTCGAGGAGGTCGGTCGGATGACGCGGGCCGAGCTGGAGCCGCTGGGCTTTACCGTCCGCTGGCTGCCGATGCCCCGGACGGGCCGCGCCGGGCATCTGGTGGCCGCGCACGAGGGCAGGCCGGGCACGAAACGCCTGCTCCTCATCGGCCATCTCGACACCGTGTTCGAGCGGGACAGCCCGTTCCAGCGGTTCGCGCGGCAGGGCGACCGCATCGTCGGCCCCGGCGTCAACGACATGAAGGGCGGCAACATGGTCATCGTCTCGGCGCTGCGGGCGATGCGGGACGCGGGCACGCTGAAGGACGCCAATATCGAGATCATGCTCTCCGGCGACGAGGAGGATGCCGGCGACCCCCAAGGCACGGCCCGCGCCGAGCTGGTCGCGATGGGCCGGCGGGCCGACGTCGCGCTCGATTTCGAGAGCCTCGTCCGACAGGACGGGCGCGACATCGGCTCGATCGCCAGGCGCGGATCGATCGGCTGGCGGCTCGACGCGACCGGCCGCACCGGCCACTCGTCCGGCGTGTTCTCGGACGCGGCGGGCTATGGCGCGAGCTACGAGCTGGCCCGGATCGTCGACGCGTTCCGGCGCGAGCTGCGCGAGCCGGGGCTTACCTACAATCTGGCGCTGCTGGTCGGCGGGACGGTGGCGGCGGTCGACCCGGCCGAGATCGGCGGCACGGCGCAGGCCAAGGCCAACATCATCCCCGCGCAGGCCCATGCCACCGGCGACATCCGCGCGCTCTCCAACGACCAGGCGCTGCGCACCGAGGCGAGGATGCGCGCGATCGTGCGGCAGTCGCTGCCCGGCACCTCGGCGACGATCACCTTCCACGACGGCTATCCGGCGATGGCGCCGACGGCGGCCGCGCGCGCCATCCTCGCCGCGCTGAACGACGTGAACCGCGACCTGGGGCTGCCGGCGATGGACGCGCTCGATCCGCTGAAGCGCGGCGCCGGCGACATCGCCTTCGTCGCCGATGACGTCCCCGCCGGCTTCGTCGGCATGGGCCCCTATGGCGAGAAGGGCCACGCGGAGGGCGAGTGGGCCGAGGTCGCCAGCTTCGTCCGCCAGGGCCGGCGCGCCGCGATCCTGATGACGCGGTTAAGCCGGGAGAAGCGATAGACCGCGGCTTTCCGCAACGGCCGGCGCCCGGCCGGCGGATAATTTTCCGCAGGCGCGAGATGGTGCTTGCGTCTTTCGGTTAACACTGAATTAATCCGCCCACGCGGGCACCCTGTCGGCCGCCCGGATTGAACAGGGGCCTGCCCATGAAACTGCGCCGCCTTGCCTATGCGTCCGCCGCCGTCGCGGGCCTTGCCGCCGCCTCCGGCGCGCAGGCGATCACCATCAACCTCATCAACACCGGCGGGGTCGAGGTCGGCACCGCCGCCTATCGGGGCTTCTCCGCGGCCGCGCGTTATTGGGAGACGGTGCTGACCGACAACGTCACGCTGAACTTCCGCGTCGGCTTCACCGCGGACGGCTTCGCGCCGACCACGCTCGGCCAGACCTCCAGCGCGTCCGGCCAGAAGACGCAGGCGGCGTGGCGCACGGCGCTGACCGCCGATGCGACCACCGCGCTCGATGCGACCGCGACCACGCCGGGCAACCTCGCCACTTTCGCGAATGCGAACGTCACGCTCAACAACACCGTGCAGAAGGCGCTGGGCCTCTATACCGGCGCGGCGAGCATGATCGACGCGACGATCACCTTCAACAGCGCGCGCCCGTTCGACTTCGACACGCGCAACGGCTTCGAGACAATCGCTTCCGACTTCGTCAGCGTCGCGGTGCATGAGATGGGCCATGCGCTCGGCTTCACCAGCGCCGTCGGCACGAACACGAACGCCAGCTCGCGCCCGACCAATATCGACATGTTCCGCTACAAGAACGGCGTCTGGGACACGACCTATGGCGGCGATCCCTATTTCTCGATCGACGGCGGCGCGACCGTCCTGTTCAACGGCTATTTCTCGGCCGGGCCGGACGGCTTCCAGACCTCCCACTGGCGCGAGGGCACGCGCATCCACGACGGGGTAAGCTGCACCATCCTGACCCAGCCGCAGATCGGCATCATGGATCCGACCGGCGGCCTCTGCCAGGAAGGCATCGTCACCGCCGCCGATCTCGCGATCATGGATGCGATGGGGTGGAACCTCAACACCGACATCCTGACCCAGCCCAACTACCAGAAGTTCACCAGCGCCATCCTCCAGGATTATCTCGATGCCACCGCCGTGCCGGAGCCGGAGAGCTGGGCGATGATGGTGATCGGCTTCGGCCTGGCCGGCACCGCGCTCCGCCGCCGCCGGACGGGCGTGGTTACCGCCTGAAGGCCATGCGGACGGCCATGGCGCTGCTCGGCGCGACGCTCGCGCTCGGCGGCGCCATGGCCGCCACCGCCGGCCCGCGCCGGTTCCAGACGCCGGAACGCGACTTCGTCTGCCCGGAGCGGCTGCCGGACGAAGCTGCGCGCTTCGCGGCGATGAAACGCTTCATGCGCCGCTACGAAACCGTATCGCCCCACTTGACGATGAACGAACGGCTGGCGCGATACGACCGGCTGCTGGCGAAGCGGAAATGCGCCGAGCCGGGCGAACAATATACCTTCCCGCAACCCTGATCCGTTCGGGGAGCGGCCTGCTCCAGGACTACAATCGCCATCCGGCGCGGGCGAGGACGATGATCCGGTCCGATCCCAGCCACGGCGCCACGTCGGCCGGGCGCGGCGGGAGGGCGAGGCGGTGCTCGGTCACCTCGGCCGCCTCCACGGTCAGCCTCGTGCCGGGGGACGCGCGGAAGCGGAGCGTCACCGGCTCTCCCGCCGAATGCCAGCGCAGCCGCCATTCCCCGGCGGCGGCGGCGAAGCGGGGCAGGGCGACGCCCGCGACGCTGGCCGCCGCCAGCGGCCGGTCGATGCGGAGCAGCAGCCGCAGCTCGCGCCCGCCGCTGGCCGGGGTGACGGTCAGCGTCGTCGCGGCGCCGTCCCGCGCCAGCGCGATCGTCGGGTGCGGCAGCGTCGCCGTCCGCGCCGGCGCCCGCCACAGCGGATCGGCGTCGACGACCGGCATCGTCGCGCGGCCGATGGCGCCCCCGCCCCCCAGCGCCGCCCGCGTCCAGCCGCCGGGGCGTTCCAGCGCGCTCACCCGCCAGTTCCGCCCGTCGGCATCGACGATGCCCCAGAGCTGCGACAGGATCGGATGCCGCTCGGTCGCCGGCGCCCAGCGGAAGGACAGCAGCAGCACGCCGGCGACGATCGCGGCCCCGCCCGCCGGCCATCCCGCGCGCCCGACGAGCGGCGCGACCAGCAGGAAACCGACCGTCGCGAACAGCGCGACCGCCTCGGGCGTCGGGACGCCGAGCGCCAGCAGCACCGCATGGCCGAAGGCGAGCGTATAGGCGAGCGGCGGCAGCGCCACCGCCGCGCCGATCCACCTGTCTTCCGGCCGCGCGCGGGCGACCGCCGCCATGATCGCCGCCGCCAGCGTCGGCCACAGCACCAGCGGCGTCAGCGGCGGCGCCGCGAGCTGGAGAAAGACCGCGACGACGAGGCCGAGCCCAAGCGCGCCGGCGCGCATCTCCCGCCCCCGCGACGGCCCGGCGAAGGCGACCGCCGCCAGCAGCGCCGCGCCCGCCGCGACGATCGCCGTCGCGCCGGGTGCCCGGCCGAGCAGCACCGCGACGAGACCGCCGGCGAGGCAGGCGAGCGCCAGCAACCGCCGCATCCCGCCGCCGCGCAGCGCCGCGCCCGCCGCCAACACGCAGGCCAGCGCCGCCAGCCCGAGCGCCGCCTCGTAGCGGCCGAAGCGCGCCATGATGCGATGATGCTCGCCCCAATCGCCCCCGACGCCGGTCAGTCCGTAGCCGATGCCGGCGAGGAGCGCGGCGGCAAGGCCGGCCCACGCCATGGCCGCCGCCGCCCGCGCCGATCCGCCGGGGCTCGCGCCCCGCACGCCCCAGCCGGCGAGTGCCGCCGCCAGGGCCAGCAACGGCCAGCCGACCCAGGCCGGATAGCGGATCGCGACGATGGCCGGCGCGTCGCCGAACACGCCATCCTCGCCGCGCGGCGGCAGCGCCGCCCGGTCCGCCACCGCGCGCACCACCGGCAGCACCTGGTCGCCCAGACTCTGGAGCGTGCGCGGATCCAGGCTCGCCGGCCGGTCGCGCGGCGTGTGATAGTCGAACTCGCCGTCGAGGAAGGCGAAATTCAGCGCCGGAACGTCATGGCCCGCAGCGGCGGTGAGATCAGTGCTGTTGGGCAGCCGGCGATAGAGGAAGGTCGCCGCCGAATGGGCGAAGCGGTGCGTCGCCCGCGCGCGGTAGAGCGTCACGAGACCGCCCGAGCCCGGCCCGGTCTCGAACATCGCGCCCAGCCCCGACGTGCCGCGCGCATCGATGTTGACGATCGCGCCGACCCGCGCCGCCCGCCCCGGCTCGGCGAAGAAGGCGCGCGCGCCGAGCAGCCCCGCCTCCTCGCCGTCGGTCAGGATCAGCAGCACGTCGCGCACCGGCTTCGGCCCGGCGGCGACGGCGCGCGCCGTCTCTAGCGCCACGGCGAGCCCGGCGCCGTCGTCCGCCGCGCCGAAGCTGTCCGGCACCGAATCGGTGTGGGCCATGATCGCCATCGCCGGCAGCGCCGGGTCCGCGCCGGGCAGGGTCGCGACCAGCGTCTCGATCCGGCCGGCCCTGGCCGATCCGCCGCGGCCCCTGACCGACACCGCCGCGCCGACCCCGGCCAGCGGCCGCACGACGAGGCCCATCGCCCGCAGCCGCGCCGTCAGCCCCGCCCGCACCGCCGCCGCCTGGGGCGATCCGATCGGGTGCGGCGCCTGCGAGACCAGGCGGACGGTGGCCATGGCGCGCGTCGCGGAGAAGGCGGTCGCCGGCGCGTTCCCGCCGACCGCCGCCGGCGGCGTGCCGCTCCACGCCGCCAGCGCCGTGGCGAGGATCAGGAGGAAGGCGAGCGGCAATCCGCGCCCGATCCCCGCCGCCGTCATCCGGCGGGCAACGCCGCCGGTATCGGGCCGAGATCGTCCGGATCCTCGGCCAGGATCGCCAGCATCGCCGTCCAGGCGGCGACGTTCTGGCGCAGTTGGACCGGATCGATCTTGTCCAGCGTGTCGTCGGGCGTGTGGTGGAGGTCGAAATACCGCGTGCCGTCCTGCATCAGGTCGATCACCGGCACCCCCGTCGCCGCCGTCGGCGCGACATCGGTGCCGCCATGCGCCGCGCGGCCGCTGCGGGTGATGCCCAGCGGGCCGAGCGCCGCCGCCAGCCGATCGACCAGCGGCGCCTTGTCCGGCGCGGCGGCGGCGGCGAAGGCCCACACCCGGTCGGCGCCGAAATCGGCCTCGGCGACCAGCGCGTGCTTCTCCGCGCCATGCGCCCGGACATAGGCCGCGCCGCCGAAGCCGCCCGGCTCCTCGGCGCCGAACCAGACGAGGCGGATCGTCCGGCGCGGTCGCCCGGCGTCCATGATGCGCCTGGCCGCCGCCGTGGTGATGGCGAGGCCCGCGCCGTCGTCGATCGCGCCGGTGCCCTGGTCCCAGCTGTCGAGATGGCCGCCGATCAGGATCACGCCCGCGCGCGGATCGCGCCCCGGCACCTCGGCGACGACGTTGCCCGACCGCGCCGTGCCGGCCATATGCGCGCCGAGCGTCAGGTGGATCGTCACCGGCCTGCCCCGCGCGATCACGCGGGCGAGCTGCTCGGCATCCGGCACGCTCAGCGCCGCCGCCGGGATCGGCGCGACGCCGGCGGCCCAGCTGGTGACGCCGGTGTGGGCGAGCCGGTGGCGATCGGTGCCGAGCGAGCGGATCAGGATCGCCACGGCTCCCCTGGCGGCGGCGAGCGACGGCGCGGCGCGGCGGACGGCGCCGTTCTCGCCATAGCCGCCGCCGTCCTGCTGGGCCGCCATATGGTGGGTGACGAAGACGATCCGGCCCTTGATCTCGGCGGCGGGCGCTGCCGCCAGCGCGGCGAAGCCGTCATAGGCGACGACCTGCGCGGTGACGCCTCCCGGCGGCGTCGGCCCGCTGTTGCCGAGCGCCGCCAGCACCAGCTTCTGCGGGAAGGGCGCGACGATCTCCGCGCCCTCCTCGCCGCGCAGCCAGAGCGGCATGTCGAACGGCTCGACATGGACGTTGGCGAAGCCCAGCGCCTTCAGCTTCGCCACGGCCCAGCCCCGCGCGCGTTCCTCCGCCTCGGTGGCGGCGAGCCGCTGGCCGACCTCGGTGGTCAGCCCCTCGACGATGTCGAACGCGACGGTGTCGGTGGCGAGCGCGGCGTCGCGCATCGCCACCACGGAGTCGGGCGCGCGGGCGGGCGCGGTGGATGAGGCGGACGAGGCGGACGAGGCGGACGAGGCGAGGAGCGCGAGCAGGGGGAGGATGCGGGTCATGGGAACCTCGTCACGGATGCGGCACCATCTTGGCCGACATCCCCCGAATGGCAAGCGCCGCTTCGGACGATCCGCAGCAGCTCGCCCGGCGCGATCCGCCCGGCCAGCGTCAGCAGCGCGTCCCTGGCCACCGCCACGCACCCCGCCGTCGCCCGCCCCTCCAGGCAATGGAGGAAGATCGCGCTGCCCCGGCCCGGCACCGGCGGCGCGTCGTTGTGGCCGAGGATCACGATCGCGTCATAGGCGCCGTCGCCACGCCACAGCCGCTCGGCGGAGCGGGGATGGGGGTGGACGACGGGTCGGTTATAAGCCGGGTCGGCCGGATCGTCGGCCCATCCGTCCGCCATGCCGATCCAGCGCCACGGCAGGCGGATACCCGCCGGCGCGGCGGCCCGGCCCGGCCGCAGCAGCAGCGCGCGCAGCGGCCAGTCGCCCAGCGGCGTCGCCCCGTCGCCCTCCCGCTTGGCCGCCGCGGGCACCACGCCGCCGCGCCCGATCTCGCACGGCACGTCCAGCCCGGCGCCGGTCAGGCGACGTGCCGAGGTGTCGACCACGATCACAGCAGATGCCCGGTGCGATCGCGCTTGGTGGCGAGATAATCGTGGTTGTGGGCATTGTCGCCGACCGCATGGGCGACCCGCTCGACCACCGTGACGCCGGCCGCCGCCAGCCCGGCGAGCTTGGCCGGATTGTTCGTCAGCAGCCGCACCCGGTCCTGTCCGAGCAGCGCCAGCATCCGCGCCGCCGCGCCGAAATCCCGCTCGTCGACGGCGAAACCCAGGCGCAGGTTCGCGTCCACCGTGTCGAACCCCTGGTCCTGCAGCCGATAGGCGCGCAGCTTGTTGACGAGGCCGATGCCGCGCCCCTCCTGCCGGAGATAGAGCAGGATGCCCCAGCCGGACGCGGCGATGGCGGCGAGTGCCGCGTCCAGCTGCGGCCCGCAGTCGCATTTGAGGCTGCCGAGCGCGTCGCCGGTCAGGCATTCGCTGTGCAGGCGGACCAGCGGCGGGCGCCCGTCCGGCCTGCCGACCAGCAGCGCGACATGCTCCACCGCCTCGTCGGCCGAGCGGAAGGCGACGATCTCCGCCCCGTCCGCGCGCGCCACCGGCAGGCGCGCGCGCGACGCGATGACGAGGCGGCGGGGGTCGTCATAGCCGGCGACGGCGTCGGCCGTCACCGCCGCCGCCTCGTCCGGCGTGTCGGCGGCGACGAAGAAGGCCGGCAGCAGCCCCGCCAGCCGCGCCAGCTTCATCGCCGCGCCCGCCGCCCCGGGCCGGTCGAGCGGGACGGCGCGGAACGGCCCCTTCAGCGGCGTGGCGAGATCGAGCGCCGGATCGGCCAGCGCGACGGCGGCCGACAGGTCCAGCCACGCCGTCCGCGCCACCCGCACCGGCGCCGTCGTCGCGGCGGCAAGCTGGTTGACGAGCTTCAGCGTCGCCGCGCGCCCGGGCGAGAGCAGGATGTCGGCGGCGCGATCGGGATCGAACGCCGCCAGCCGCCCGTCGTCCGCCGTCTCGATCGCCAGCAGGGCGAGACCGTCGATCCGCGCCGGCCAGCCGCGCCGCAGCGCGTCGATCGCCCGCGCCACCGTCCGGTCGCGCGCGCTCACCAGTCGAGCTCCGTCACCAGCGGCACATGGTCCGACGGCCGCGGCCAGCCCCGGCACGGCTCGCACACCTTGTGCGCCACGGCGCGCGCCGCGACGTCGCGCGTCGCCCACATATGGTCGAGCCGCCGCCCCCGGTCGGACGCCGCCCAGTCCTTGGCGCGATAGCTCCACCAAGTGTGGAGCCGCGCCGGCGCGGGGACGAAATGCCGGCCGAGATCGACCCAGTCGCGGCTGCGCCGGAGCCGTTCCAGCAGCGCCACCTCCACCGCCGTGTGGCTGACGGTGTTCACCAGCTGGCGGTGGCTCCACACGTCGCATTCCAGCGGCGCGATGTTGAAGTCGCCGACCATCAGCGTCGGCACGGTCAGCGCCTCGGACCACAGGATCATCCGCTCGATGAAGGCGAGCTTCTGGGCGAACTTGGGGTTGAGCGCCGGATCGGGGATGTCGCCGCCGGCCGGCACGTAGACGTTCTCGATCCTCAGGCCGTTGTCGAGCCGGACGCCGATATGCCGCGCCTCGCGATTGGCCTGCCAGTCGAGCCGGTCGTCGGCATGGACGGGGACGCGCGCGACGATGGCGACGCCGTGATAGCCCGGCTGCCCGTGGAGCAGCCGCCGGTCGTAGCCCAGCGCGGCGAAGGCGGCATGGGGAAACAGCGCGTCGGTGACCTTGGTCTCCTGGAGGCACAGGACATGCGGGCGTTCCTCGGCCAGGAAGCGCGCGACGATGTCGATGCGCGCGCGCACCGAGTTGATGTTCCAGGAGGCGATCTTCAGCCGATCGGTCATGGCCGGCGGCATAGGAGGGCCGGGCGGCCCATTCCACCCCCCAGACGAAATGGCCCCCGCTCCGGGGGCATGGAGCGAGGGCCGGTTCAGCGTTCGTCACGCAGGCGAGCCGTGGACCTTCCGAGCAACAGGGGGGAATCCCGAATGGCCCGCGACCGCAGGAACGGCTCTAGGCGCATGTTCCTGTCGCCCTGATGAACATCTTCGTCAGGCGATCGTCATCTTGGCGTCAGCCGCGCGGACCCTGCGGACGCGGATCGCGCCAGCGGAACTGGCCGTCGGCGACGGGGCCGTTGAACCGCTGGCGCGACAGCGTCACCGTCGAGCGGTTGTTCTGCGCGTCGAGCACCGTCCAGCCGCGTAAGGAGAGCCCGCCGGGCGCGGCGGCGTCGCGGGCGAAGGCGATGGTGATCGTGCCGAACTCGGGATGCTTCGGGTCGCGCCCCTCGATCGCCAGCATGTCCGGATCGCCGCCCGGCACGACATGGGCGAAGCGCGCGATGTCGCGGTCCGGATCGAGCAGCACCGCGAGCGGCGAATCGCCGATCGGCCAGCGCGACACCTGCCGCACCGAATAGTCGATCATGGTCAGCGCCCTGCCGTCGCCGACGATCAGCAGCGGCACGCCCGGCCGATACTGGAAGCGGATGCGGCCGGGGCGCTTCAGCGTCAGCGTGCCGGTGAGCGTCTTGCCCGCCCGATCGGTCTGGGCGAAGTTCGCCGTCATGGTGGCGACGGCGCGCAGGTGCCGCTGCACCTGGGCGAGATCGGCGGCGGGAGTGGGCGCGGCGAGGGCGGGGGCTGCGAGGAGGGCGAGGAGGAAGAGGGTTCTCATCGGTGACGCTCTGTTCGAAACCCGCTGAACACTCACTGAAGCGTCGCCGCGCCGGTCGCAAGAACGCAGCTGCCGTTTCGCATGATCCTGAAATCACATTGGCGCAGGATGTCCATACCCAGCACGACGTTGATGCCAGAGCCGTCCGTCAATTCGAAACCCAGCACTTCGTCAAAGACATACGGCATCAAACCGTCGTCTTCGAACTGCTGGACGAGCCCGATGCGAAATGTGTAGCGTTCGGCAAACCCCGATCCCTGTGCCGATATGAGGGGCCTTTTACCGCGTCCCGACAGACCCAGTTGGTGGGCGAGGCGGTGAGCAATGCCCGTGGCCGTGGCTCCGGTATCGACCAGCGCCGTCGCGGCGATGCTGGTCAGGTCATTCGTCGGCGTGGGCCGAAGACTAAGAACCGGCAGGAGAATACGGCGGCCATCGTGACGCCATTCAAAACGCGACATGCGAGAAGAAGCCCAGGTCGATCGGCTCGTCGGTTACTTCCTGAATAGAGAAGATGCCATCGGAATACCGCGTTACACCAGCCCGATAAGCATCACCCACATGATCGAAATACTCTATTACTCGGCCTTCACGCATAAGAGCACATTGATCGCGATGCTGATCCAGGAGCGACGGCAACATGAGGACGAAGGCATCGTAATTATGGTCGACCTCGGCTTCCTGGCGCGTTCCCATATCGGTCATCCTCTGTTGCCGGCACTGTGTGGCATGAAGTTCAGTCTGGGCCAACCATCACATACCGAACCGCGTCCCCGATGCCATCACCCCCCATGCCCCTCGCGATCCACCAGCACCTCGCGCCGGCCGACATGGTCCGGCGTTCCCACCACCCCTTCCTTCTCCATCCGGTCGATCAGGCGGGCGGCGGAGTTGTAGCCGATGCGCAGCTGGCGCTGGACGTAGCTGGTCGAGGCCTTCTGCGATTCGGCCACCACCTGCACCGCCTTGCGATACAGCACCGCGTCGGGCGAATCGTCGCTCTGGGGCGCGCCGTCGAGCGCGTAGCCGCCGTCCTCCGGCTCCTCGGTGACGGCCGAGACATAGTCGGGCACGCCCTGCCCGCGCCAGTGGTCGGCCACCGCGCGCACCTCCTCGTCGGACACGAAGGGGCCGTGGACGCGGGTGATCTGCTTGCCGCCGGGCATGTAGAGCATGTCGCCCTTGCCCAGCAGCTGCTCGGCGCCCTGCTCGCCCAGGATGGTGCGCGAATCGATCTTGCTCGTCACCTGGAAGCTGATGCGCGTCGGCAGGTTCGCCTTGATGACGCCGGTGATGACGTCGACCGAGGGGCGCTGCGTCGCCATGATGAGGTGGATGCCCGCCGCGCGCGCCTTCTGCGCCAGCCGCTGGATGAGGAACTCGACCTCCTTGCCGGCGGTCATCATCAGATCGGCCAGCTCGTCGACGATGACGACGATCTGCGGCAGCACCTCGTAATCGAGCGCCTCCTCCTCATAGAGCGGCTGGCCGGTATCGGCGTCGTAGCCGGTCTGCACCTTGCGGCCGAGCTTCTGCCCCTTGGCGCGGGTGGCGCGGATCTTGTCGTTGAACGAGGCGAGACCGCGCACGCCGACCGAGGCCATCATGCGATAGCGTTCCTCCATCTGCTCCACCGCCCATTTCAGCGCGCGGATCGCCTTGGCCGGTTCGGTCACCACCGGCGAGAGCAGGTGGGGGATGTTGTCGTAGATGCTGAGTTCCAGCATCTTGGGGTCGATCATTATCATGCGGCACTGGTCCGGCGTCAGCCGGTAGAGCAGCGACAGGATCATGGCGTTCAGGCCGACCGACTTGCCCGAGCCGGTGGTGCCGGCGACCAGCAGGTGCGGCATCGGCGCGAGATCGGCGATCACCGGCCCGCCGGCGATGTTCTTGCCCAGGATCAGCGGCAGCGACGCGGTCTGATCCTCGAAGGCGTGGGAGGCGACCAGCTCGGACAGCAGCACCTGCTCGCGGCTGGCGTTGGGCAGCTCGATGCCGATCACCGTGCGGCCGGGGATGACGGCGACGCGCGCCGACAGCGCCGACATGTTGCGCGCGATGTCGTAGGCCAGCGCCACCACCCGGCTGGCCTTGATCCCGGCGGCGGGTTCCAGTTCGTACATCGTGACGACGGGGCCGGGCCGCACCTCGACGATCTGGCCCTTGACGTGGAAGTCCTCCAGCACCGTCTCCAGCAGCCGGGCGTTGCGCTCCAGCGAGGCCTTGTCGATCGTCGGGCCGGACGAGGCCGGCACCGGCGCCAGCAGGTCGAGCGGCGGCAACACATAGGTGTCGCGCAGGTCGAGCGAGCGCTGCCGCTCGCTGCGCGGGGCCGGGCGCGCCGGCTCGGGACGATCGGCGATGATCGGGCGCGGCGCCTCTTCGATTGCCGGCGGTGCCGCAACCCCGGCCCTGGCGGCGCGCGCGACGGGCGGCTTGACGACGCGGCGCGGCGCGGGGGGCGCCGCCCGTTCGCGCCGGCGGAACAGCCAGGCGCGCTCGTCGGCATCGAGGCCCAGGCCCCAGAGGAAGCAGCCGAGCGCCGCCAGCGCCAGCACCGGCGCCAGCACGATCCGGATCGTCGCCGCCACACCCGCGTCGGGGATGAAGCCGAGGCCCGCGTCGATCCCGCGTGCCGACGCATAGCCGGCAAGCCCGCCCCAGCCGGCCGGCAGCGCGAGCGCCGCGCCACCCCGGAACAGGCTGGCGGCGGCCGCGGCGAGGATCATCGCGAGGACCATCAGGCACAGCGACCGGCCCCAGCACGGGCGCGCGCCGCGCGCCAAGCGGAAACCGGCCGTCACGGCGACCGCCAGCAGCGCCGCGGCGGCCGGCCCGGCGAGGCTCAGCATCAGGTCGGCGATCCAGGCGCCCGGCGCCCCCATCCAGTTGCCGATCGGCCCGGCGGCGGCGGTGTTCAGCGACGGGTCGCTCGGCCGATAGCTGGCGAGCGCCACCGCGACGGCGGCCGCCGCCGTCACCAGCACGCCGCCGCCGGCCAGCGCGCCGCCCCGCGCCGCCCCGCGCCGCACGCCGGCGCGCCATCGTGAGCCTCGCCCGAGTGCCTCGGCCATGTCGATCCGTCCCGCCTGTTCCCCTTTCGATCATGCCTGTCGGCGGGGATGGTGGCAAGCGGGGTCGGGCTGCGCTAGGCATCGCGGATGAGCGAAATCGAAGCCGACATCATCATTCTGGGCGGCGGCCTCGTCGGCATGACGCTGGCCCTCGCGCTCGACGCGCATGGCCTCGCCAGCGTCGTCGTCGATCCGGCCGATCCGGCGGCGACGCTGGGGGCGGGGTTCGACGGCCGCGCCTCGGCGGTGGCCAGCGCGTCGTGGCGGATGCTGGAGGCGATCGGGGTGGGCGCGCGGCTGGAAGGCAAGGGCTGCCCGATCCGGCGCATCGCGGTGAGCGACCGGGGGGCGGGCGGTGGCCTCGCCTTCGATGCCGCGCCGGCCGACGGCCCGCTGGGCATCATGTTCGAGAATCGCGCGTTGCGCACCGCGCTGCGCGAGGCGTGTCTCGCGGCGGCGCACGTCACCTTGCTGATGCCGGCGTGCCCGGTCGATGTCTCGCGCACGCCCGACGGCGTCACGGCGACGCTGGACGACGGGCGGACGGTGCGCGCGGCGCTGCTGGTGGGGGCCGAGGGCCGCAACTCGCCGACCCGCGCCGCCGCCGGGATCGACGTGGCGCGCTGGCGCTACGAGCATGTCGCGATCGTCTCGGTGCTGGAGCACGAGCGACCGCACGACAATGTGGCGCACGAGATCTTCTACTCCGCGGGGCCCTTCGCGCTGCTGCCGATGCTGCCCGGCAACCGTTCGGCGCTGGTGTGGACGGTGGACGAGGCGGACGCCGCCGGGATGCTCGGCCTGTCGGAACGCGCCTTCCTGGCCGAGGCGGACAAGCGGATGGCGGGCATGTACGGCGCGCTGAAGCTGGCGGCGCCCCTCGCGTCCTATCCGCTCGGCTTCCACCATGCCGCGCGCATCACCGGCACCCGGCTGGCGCTGGCCGGCGACGCCGCCCACGGCATCCACCCGATCGCCGGCCAGGGGTTGAATCTCGGCTTCCGCGATGTCGCCGCGCTGACGCAGGTGCTGGTCGACGGCGCGCGGCTGGGGCTGGACCTGGGCGACGCGCAACTCCTCGCCCGCTACGAGCGGTGGCGCGGGCTAGACACGCTGATGGTGGCGATGGCGACCGACGGCCTCACCCGGCTGTTCGGCCTGAAGGGCGCGCTGCCGGCGGCGGCGCGACGCTTCGGTATCGGCGTGGTCGACCGCCTGCCGCCGGTGAAGGCGCGGCTGATGGACGAGGCGCGGGGCGAATCGGGGACGCTGCCGAGCCTGCTGCGCGGGGCGCTGGTGTAGGTTCGGGGAACGTCTCTTCCTCGTTCGAGGGAATTATCCCTACGCCGCCTCGAACGCCATCCCCAGCGCGTCGGCCACCGCCTGATGCCGTATCTTGCCGGCCGACACGTTCAGCCCCATCGCCAGGTGGCGGTCCTCCCGCATCGCCCGCGCGGCGCCCTTGCCGGCGATCGCCGCGACGAAGGGCAGGGTCGCGTTGTTCAGCGCGAAGGTGGAGGTGCGGGCGACGGCGCCGGGCATGTTCGCCACGCAATAATGGATGATGCCGTCGACGACGAAGGTCGGCTTGTCGTGGGTGGTGGGGTGGCTGGTCTCGAAGCAGCCGCCCTGGTCGATGGCGATGTCGACCAGCACCGCGCCGCGCTTCATGATCTTCAGGTTGTCGCGGGTAACGAGCTTGGGCGCGGCGGCGCCGGGGATCAGCACCGCGCCGATCACCAGATCCGCCTCGGCCAGCGCCGCCAGGATCGCGCCGTGGTTGGAGAAGGCGGTCTTCACCCGCCCCTCGAACATCTCGTCCAGCTCGGCCAGCCGCGCGGTCGAGATGTCGAAGATGGTGACGTCGGCGCGCAGTCCCCCGGCCATCTGCGCCGCGTTCACCCCCGACACGCCGCCGCCCAGGATCACCACCTTCGCCGGCGCGACGCCCGGCACCCCGCCGAGCAGGATGCCGCGCCCGCCCTGTTCCTTTTCCAGGCTGTGCGCGCCGACCTGCACCGACATGCGGCCCGCCACCTCCGACATGGGTTTCAGCAGCGGCAGCCCGCCGCGATCGTCGGTCACCGTCTCATAGGCGATGCAGGTCGCGCCCGACGCCGCCAGCGCGTCGGCCTGCGGGCGATCGGCGGCGAGGTGGAGATAGGTGAACAGCGTCTGTTCGGGGCGGAGCATGGCGCATTCGTGGAGCTGCGGTTCCTTCACCTTCACGATCAGCTCGGCGCCGGCGAAGACGGTCGCGGCGTCGGGCGCGATGGCGGCGCCGGCGGCGGCGTAATCCGCGTCGGTGAAGTCGATGCCCATGCCGGCGTTCGTCTCCACCACCACCTCATGGCCGCGATGGGTGAGGTCCACCACCGCCTGCGGGGTCAGGCCGACGCGATATTCGTGGACCTTGATCTCCCTGGGCACGCCGATGCGCATCGTCAGTCTCCGATTGTCCGGCGCGCTTCTACGCGGTCGGGCCGCGCGATCACAAGGGCGGGCGCGTCGCCCCGGCCCGCGCCGGGGCGACGGGTGCGCTCTCCCAGCCGCCGCCTAGCGCCTTGTAGAGCGAGGCGAGGTCGCGGCGCAGCTTGCCCTCGCTCTGCGCCAGCGTGTCGCGCTGCGACAATTCGGTGGCGCGGGCGTCCAGCACCGCGGACAGATCGACCAGGCCGGTGACGTAGCGCGCGTTCACCGCCCGCGTCGCGCGGGCCGCGTCGGCGACGCCGGCGACCAGCGTGGCGCGCTGCTCGCGGTCGGCATCGATGCGGGCCAGCGCATCCTCGACGTCGCGCAGCGCCGCCAGCACGGTGCGCTGATAGTCGATATAGGCCTGCTCGCGATCCTCGCGGCGCATCCCCACCTCGGCCCGGCGGCGGCCGAAATCGAGCAGCGGGAAGCTGAGAGAACCCGTCCCCGTCGCCTGGATGCTGTCGGTCGAGAACAGGTTGCCGAGCGCGGTGGAGATCAGCTGCGCCATGCCGGTCAGGCTGATCTTCGGATAGAGGTCCGCCACCGCGACGCCGATATCCGCCGTCGCCGCCGCCAGCCGGCGCTCGGCGGCGCGGATGTCGGGACGCCGCCGCAGCAGGTCGGCGGGCAGGCCGGGGGGCACGGCGGGGGGCGCCGGCGGATCGGCGCGGGGCGGGGTCAGCTCGGCCGACAGGCTGTCGGGGGTGCGGGCCAGGAGGAGCGCCAGCGCATGGATCTGCACCCGCTGCTCGCCGAGCAGCGGCGCCAGCCGTCCTTCGGTGGTGGCGATCTGCGCGCGCTGGCGGATGCTGTCGCCGGTCGGGACCAGGCCGACCGTCGCCTGATGCTGCTGCAATTCCAGGCCGCGCGCCGCCCGCGCGATGTCGGCGCGCAGCACCGCCTCCTGCGCCTGGAGCTGGCGCAGCTGGACATAATCGCCGGCGACCTCGGCCGCCAGCGTGACGGCGGCGTCGCGCGCGTTCCACACGGCGGCGTCGGTCCGCGCCGCCGCCGCCTCGCGGCCGCGCGCGAGACCGCCGAACAGGTCCAGCTCCCAGCTGGCGTCGAAGCCGAGCGCATAGGTGGTGATGCCGCCGCCGGGCAGGACGATGCCGCCCTGCTGCGCGCCCCCGCCGCCCGTCGCGCCACCGCCGAACTGGCTCGCCAGCGCGGAGATGCCGGCGTTCTTGCTGAGTTCCAGGTGGGTGACGTCGCCGGCGGCGTTCACCTCCGGCAGCTGCGCCGCCCGCGCCGCCACCTCGCCCAGCCGCGCCTGGCGCACCCGCGACGCCGCCGCCTTGATGTCCAGCCCGTCGGCCAGCGCGATGGCGATCAGCCGGTCCAGCTCCGGATCGCCGAAGCCGCGCCACCAGGCGGCGAGATCGGCCGGCCGCGCGTCCGCCGGCACCGGCTCGACGAAGGCCGGCGGCACGGGCAGTTCCGGCGGACGATAGCCCGGCCCGACGCTGCAGCCGACCAGCGCCAGCGCGGCGAGAAGCGCACGGCCCGTCATCCGCCGCCCTTTTCGGACGTGCCCTGGCGCAGCAGCAGCGCAAGCGGCGTCACCGCGAAGACGAAGATCATCAGCACCCGGAACACGTCGAGATAGGCCAGCGTCGACGCCTGGGTCAGCACCTGCTGGTACAGCACGCCGGCGCTCGCCGTCGCATCCTGCGTCACCCCGGCGATGGCGCGGCCGATCGTGGCGATGCCGCTGCCATATTCGGGGTTCAGCGGGTTCAGCCCCTCGACGATCCGCGCCTGGTGGAATTGCTGGCGGTTCTGGAGGATCGTCTGCGCGGTCGAGATGCCGAAGGTGCCGCCGAGGTTGCGGGCGACGTTCAGCAGCGCCGAGGCCTGGTTCGTCTGGCTCGGCTTCAGCCCCACGTAAGCCGCCGCGTTGATCGGCACGAACAGGAAGGGCAGCGCGATCGCCTGCCACAGCCGCCCCTGCGCGGCATCCTCGAACGAGATGCCGCTGTTGAAATGCGACAGGTTCCACAGCGCGAAACCCTGCACCAGCATCGCCGGGAACAGCAGCAGCCGGGTGTCCACCTTGCCGGTGAGCGCGCCGACCAGCGGCATGACGGCGATCGTCGCGATCCCGCCCGTCGTCAGCGCCATGCCGGCATCGGTGGCGGTATAGCCCATCACCTGCTGGAGGAACTGCGGGATCAGCGCGGTGGAACCGAAGATGATAATTCCGGCCGTCGCCATGAACAGCGAGGTGACGGCGAAATTGCGGTTCGCGAACAGGCGCAGGTCGACGATCGGGTCCTTGCGGTTCAGCTCCCACACCAGCAGCGAGACGAGCGATATGCCGGCGACGATCGCCGTCGTCAGGATCATCGGGCTGGAGAACCAGTCCTCCCGCTCCCCCCGGTCCAGCGTCACCTCCAGGCAGCCGAGGCCGAGCGCGATCAGCGCGAAGCCGACGTAATCGACCCTGATGCCCTTCTTCAGCCGCGCCTGGCGCTCGTCCTCCAGCGTCTTGGGCTCGGCGACGAAGGCCTGCACCAGGAACAGCGAGGCGATGCCGATCGGCACGTTGATGAGGAAGATCCAGTGCCACGAGATGTTGTCGGTGATGTATCCGCCGATCGTCGGCCCCAGCACCGGGCCGACCACCACCACCAGCGCATAGGCGGCGAACGCCTTGCCGCGATCCCTGGGCGGAAAGGTGTCGGCCAGGAAGGATTGTTCGGACGGCGCCAGCCCGCCGCCGCCGATCCCCTGCAGGATGCGCGCGAGCACCAGGGTGGCGAGGTTGGGCGCCAGGCCGCACAGCAGCGAGGAGACGGTGAACAGCGCGACCGAGATCATGTAATAGCGCTTCCGCCCGATCACGTCGGACAGCCAGCCGGAGATCGGGATGACGATGGCGTTGGCGACGAGGTAGCTAGTCAGCACCCACGTCGCCTCGTCGGTGCTGACGGAAAGCCCGCCGGCGATATGCTGGAGGGCGACGTTGGCGATCGAGGTGTCGAGCACCTCCATGAAGGTCGCGATGCTGATGATGCCGACGATCAGCCACGGGCTGTGCCTGCCCGCCGCCGACCGCGCGTCCGTCCAGCCGCCGGCCCCGCCGCCGCCCGCCACCGCTCAGCGCACCTTGACGCGCGGGGTCACCGACATGCCCGGCCCGATCGCCCAGCGGCGCGGATCGGGGCGCCCGTCGCCGATGTCGAACTCGATCCGGACCGGCACGCGCTGCACCACCTTCACGTAATTGCCGGTCGCGTTCTGCGCCGGCAGCAGCGCGAAGGCCTGCCCCGCGCCGCGCTGGATCGAATCGACATGGCCCTCGAACTCGATGTCCGGAAAGGCATCGACGCTGATGTCGACATGCTGGCCGGGCATCATCCGGACGAGCTGCGTCTCCTTGAAATTGGCGGTGATCCAGATGCGGTCCGGCACCAGCGCCATGATCTGCTGGCCGGGCGCGACATAGCTGCCGACGTTGACGGAGCGGTTGACCACCTGCCCCGGCACCGGCGCGCGCAGCCGCAGGTTGCCGATGGTGACGTCGTTCTGCGCCACGCGGGCGCGGGCGGCGGCCACCTGCGCGCGGCTCACTTCCACCTGGCGCCGCGCGACGCCGACATTGGCGTCCTCGGTCGCGACCTGGCGCCGGGCGGCGCGGGCCTGCGCCGCGGTGCGTTCCGCGATGGCGCGCGCCTGGTCGACCTGCGCCGCCGCCGCCGCCGCCCTGTCCAGCCGGACGAGCGCGCGATAGCGGGCATAGTCGCGTTCCGCCTTCACCGCGTCGGCCAGCGGCCCGGCCGCATTGGCCGCCGC
>CAXTHU010000010.1:0-25774 GCA_964244125.1 uncultured Sphingomonadaceae bacterium | reverse complement strand
TTTGCGCGTTCACCTGGGGGCCGCTGCGCGACAACGTGCTGGCCGAGGTGGTGCGGCTGCGCGGCCTCTATTGCGAGACGCTGGCCAATCACGGGGTGGAGCTGATCCACGACCACGCCGTCGTCACCGGGCCGCACGGCGTGCGCCTGCGCGACGGGCGCGAGATCAGCGCGCGCGTCATCCTGATCGCGACCGGCGCCTGGCCGGACGTGCCGGACCTGCCGGGGCACGAGCATGGCATCACCTCCAACGAGGCGTTCCATCTCGACGCGCTGCCGAAGCGGATCGTCATCGCCGGCGCGGGCTACATCGCCAACGAGTTCGCCGGCATCTTCCACCAGTTCGGCAGCCACGTCACGCTCGTCAACCGCAGCGAGACGATCCTGCGCGGCTATGACGAGCAGATCAGGGACCGGCTGCTCCAGATCTCGCTGGCCAAGGGGATCGACTTCCGGTTCAACGCCAGGCTGGAGCGGATCGAGCGGGGCGCCGACGGCTGCCTGACCGTCCACTCCGCGGGCCATGACCCGATCGTCTGCGACCAGCTGATGTTCGCCACCGGCCGCCGCCCGCATACCGACGGCCTCGGGCTGGAGACGGCCGGCGTCGAGCTGGGCGAACGCGGCGCGGTGAAGGTCGACGCCGACAGCCGGACGACCTGCGAGAGCATCTATGCGGTGGGCGACGTCACCGATCGCGTCCAGCTGACGCCGGTCGCCATCCGCGAGGGGCAGGCCTTCGCCGACACCGTGTTCGGCGACAATCCGCACCGGGTCGATTACGACTGCATCCCCTCGGCCGTCTTCAGCCACCCGCCGATGGCCGGCGTTGGGCTGACCGAGGCGCAGGCGCGGCAGCGTTTCGGATCGGTGAAGGTCTACACCTCGGATTTCCGCGCGATGAAGAACGTGCTGGCCGGGCGCAACGAACGCGCGCTCTACAAGATGGTGACCGAGCCCGAGAGCGGGCGCGTGCTGGGCATCCACATGATCGGCCCCGACGCCCCCGAAATCCTCCAGGCCGCCGCCGTGGCGGTGAAGGCGGGGCTGACGAAGGCGGCGTTCGACCAGACCGTGGCGCTGCACCCGTCGATGGCCGAGGAGCTGGTGCTGCTGCGGTAGAGGCGTGATGGCTGCATCACCCACATCCGTTCATCTCGAATGACCCGGAACCGTCCATCCCGGGCGCGGTCGAGGGACGGACGGTTCCGGGAACAGGAAACCCGGACGAATATTCACGCCGGTTCCCGCCCTACTTCCCGCCCCCCGCCGGCGGGGCGGCGATCCACAGGTCGTCGTTGCCGGCGCCGGTGACGGGCGCGTCGATGACCGGCGGGGCGCTCGGCGCGGTGATGCCGCGCACTTCGATCAGCGCCGGAACGCGCGGGCGGAAGCTCGCCTTCTCGCGCTCCTCCTCGTCCACCTGGCCGTCGATCGTATCCGACGTGGTGGAGGCGAAGACAGCCTCCGACACCCCGAGCGCGTCGCCCAGATCGGTGCAGAGCGCCAGGCCGCCGGCGCAGCCGTTGGCGGTGGAGCCGGCGGCGAAGGGCACTACCGTCGGCACGAGGCCGCGGCCGACGATCAGCGGATTGCCGGCGGCATCGGTCGCGCGGCCGTTGATGATGACTTCCGGGCTCGTCTGGCCGAGGGTGGTGATGGTGAGGCCGCCGGCGCCGGCGGTGAAGCCGGCGCGGGTGTCGGTGGTCGTGCCGCCGCTGTTCTGGATGTAGAGGACGCGCCCGACGCGGAAGCTGAGCGCGTCGGCCGACAGATAGCCGGCCGGGCTGACCGCGCCGTCGTTGCGGCCCAGCCGCCGGCTGCGATCGTCCACCGTCGCCAGCAGCTGCACCTCGCGCGCCGCCGCCTCGGTGGCGACGACGATGCGGTCGGCCTGGAGGTAGAGCGTGCCGGCCGGGGCGCCGGCCGGCCCGGTCAGCGCGATGCCGGCGGCCGGGGCGATCGCCTCGATCAGGTCGCCGGCGATGAACTCGACCCGGTCGGGCGCGGTCAGGTTGGTGAAGCCGAGCTGGCCGGCGATGCGCAGGGTGCCGGGCGTCTCGACGCGGAACAGCGTCGCCGGGCCGAAGAAATTGCCGACCCCGGCGGCATCGGCGCGCGACAGGGCGAGCGTATCGACGGTGATGTCGGGCGCGCGCGCCGGATCGCCGCCGACCTGCCCGCCCGAGACGATCAGCGCGGCGGTGCGCACCCGGTTCAGCTCGGCCCCGGTCAGCACGTAGCTGCCCGCCGGCGCGCCGGCGCCGGTGCCGCCGACGAAGCCGCGGATGCCGGGCAGGATGGTGAAACGGACCTGGCTCGTCCCCGCCCCCGATCCGATCACCGCATCGGCGCCGATCTCGGTATCGGCCGAGCCGATGTCGAGCGCCGCGCCGGTGGCCGTCCCGAGGAAGCGCGCCCGCCCGCCGCTGTCGACGCGCAGGATGCCGCGCGCGCCGACGTTGCCGGTCGTCGTGATGTCGCCGGGCGCGGTCAGCGCGATCCCGCCGTCGGCCGGCGGGATGGCCGGGAAGGCGAGGGGGCGCTGCACCGTCAGCAGCGTCGTCGCGTTGCCGACTTCGATCGTCCCGCCGGTGCTGGTAAGCGCGATGCCGGTGCGCGACGTGGCGTCCGCCACCGCCAGCGCGCCGGTGGTGGCGACGTCGATCGCGCCGTCGGCGGCGATCGTGCCGAGGGCGGCGGTCGTCGCGCGGACGCCGAGCGTGCCGGTGCCGGCGATCAGCCGGCTGATCCCGACCTGTCCGCCGGCGACGGCGATCGCGCGGCCGTGGCCGGTGTCGAGCGTCAGCGCGCCGGTGGTGGCGATGTCGAGCGCCCCGCCCGCCGTCACCGCGCCCAGCGTCGCGCCGGCGGCGCGGAGCGTCGCGTCGCCGCCGGCGAGGAACGTCGTGCCACGCAGGTCGCCGCTCGCGACGACGTCGATCGCCCCGGTCGCGGTGAGCGCGCCGGCCGCGATGTCCGTGCCCCGCAGGCGGATGCCCGTGGCGCCGACGGCCGCCAGCCGCAGCGCGCCGCCGCTGCTCGCCGAGAAGGCGCCGCCGTTGGCGATGTCGCGGGCCGTCGCGATCGCGCCGCCGGCGGCGAGCGACAGGTCGCCGGTGCTGGCGAGCGTCCCGAAGGCGAGATCGGTCGCGGCGGTGAGCGTCACGCCGCCGCCGCTGACGTCGCCCAGGCGGACCGCGCCGGTAGCACTGGTCGCGGCGATCACGCCGGCGGCGGTCAGCATGCCGCCGGTGACGCTGGCGCCGGAGAGCGCGATCGTGGCCGCGTTCAGGTCGCCGAGCGTCAGCGCGTCGCTGGCGGCGACGGCGACCGCGCCGTCATAGCCGCCGCCGGTCAGGATGAGGTCGTCGGCGCCGAGCGGCGCGGTCGTGCCGTCGATCGCGCCGCCGGCGATGTCGCGGCCGGCGGCGATGGCGATCGTGCCGCCGCTGGCGAGGCTGGCGCCTGTGGCGTCGATGCGCGCCGCGCCGCCACGGGTGCCGGCGACGAGCAGCGCGTGCCGCGTGCCCGTCGTCCGGCCGCCGCTCTGGTCGATGACCGTGTCACCGCCCGCGACCTGGCTGCCGGCGATCAGACGGACATCCGCCCGGCCGTCCGCGACGTCGAACCCGGCGGCTTCGGCGGCGACCAGCGCGGCGGTGCCGGTGGCCTGGACGACGCCGTGCTGCGTCACGCGCGGCCCCGCCAGGACGACGTAGCCGCCCGGCGCGGCGGCGGTCAGCGTCGCGCCGCTGTCGACGCGGACCTGCGACCGGCTGCCGCTCGCGCCGGTCAGGCGGACGCTGCCGTCCGGCTGGAAGAGGCCGCCGGCGCCGGGATCGACCGCGTTGGCGGTGAGCAGCAGCGAGCCGACGTCGAAGACCGATCCCGTCCCGGCGATCACGCCGCCGGGGCTGTAGAACCAGACGGTGCCGCCGGTCGCGGTGGCGCCGCCGGCGTCGGTCAGCCGGCTGCGGACCGTGCCGTTGAAGGCGACGGCGCGGCCGGCGTCGGTCGGCAGGATGCGGTTCAGGATGACGAAGTCGGCCGTCGCCGCCGGATCGTTCCGGAACAGCGCCGCGAGACCCGCCGGCAGGAAATCGACCGTGCCGGTGCCGCCGTCGTCGGTCACCGACCAGTTCACGATGGCCGTGCCCGAGCGGACGCTGATCGTATCGAGCGCCGGCGTGCGCAGGAACGTGACGTCGCCCGCCACGACCGTCGGCTGCCCCTGGAACGCGCCTCCGGGCGGCGGGGTGGGTGTCGGGGTCGGAGTAGGCGTCGGCGTTGGGGTGGGCGTTGGAGTCGGTGTCGGAGTGGGTGTTGGCGTAGGCGTGGGTGTCGGGGTGGGCGTTGGTGTCGGAGTAGGCGTGGGTGTGGGTGTGGGCGTCGGTGTCGGAGTGGGTGTGGGCGTCGGAGTGGGGGTCGGTGTCGGAGTTGGTGTGGGCGTCGGTGTCGGAGTAGGCGTTGGAGTTGGAGTGGGTGTGGGCGTTGGAGTGGGTGTGGGCGTCGGAGTGGGGGTCGGTGTCGGAGTTGGTGTGGGCGTCGGCGTCGGCGTCGGAGTCGGAGTGGGGGTTGGTGTAGGCGTCGGAGTCGGAGTTGGCGTCGCGCCCGGCGTCCGCGGACGGTAGGTGGGGTCGGTCGTCAGGACGACGCGCTCGGCGCGCAGGAAGGTGCCGTTGCCGGCCGTGATGCCGCCGGCGTTGAAGATGCCGATCTCGCCGGTGTCGGCTTCCTCGGGTCCGGTGCCGTAGATGCTGCCGTTCAGCCGGACGCGGCGGCCCGTACCGCCCGGATCGATCCGGTTGAGCACGCCGAAGGCGGGACCGGGCAGGCCGTCGTCGCGCATGGTCTCGTAGACGCCGGTGTGGCCCGTCGGCAGGAAGACGATGTCGCCGCCGCCGTCGTCGAACGGGGTGAAGTCGATCGTCGATGGGCCTTGGCCGACGCCGAAGCGGTCCTGGCCCGGCGCGCGATCGACGATGCTGGCGTCGCCGCTCGCCGTCGCGGTTCCCTGGAAGCCGACGGAGGGATCGGCGGGGGCCGTCACCTCCTCGCCGCTGCCGGTCGCCGAGATCGTCACGCTGGCGGCGGCGAAGGTGCCGCTGTCGACGACGACCCGCGCCGTCCCGGCCGCCGTCGGATCGTCCGTGCTGCCCGCCGGGCGCCCGCCGGCGTCCATCGCCAGCGACGCCAGCTCGACGCTGCCGCCGTTCAGGGCGATGCGCGCCGTGCCGCCCGTGCCGGTGCCTTCCGGCCCGCCGCCCGTGCCGTAGCCGCCCCGGCCGTAGGCCGACATGGCGAGGTCGCCGGCGACCGCCACGTCGCCGCTCGACGTCGAGATCGTCACCGATCCGCCGATGCCCGGCGCGCCGGGCAGGGCCGCCCCGCCCATCGCGGGCCGGGCGTCGACCGCCGTGCCGTTCGCCGCCATGTCGACGGAGCCGTCCACCGTCACGCGGCCGCCGAGGGCCATGATCGAGACGCTGCCGCCCTGCGCCCGGCCGCCGCCTCCGCCGGCGGCGGCGCGCGCGGACACGTCCGCGCCGAAGAGGATGTCGCCCCGGTCGGTCGCGGCGATGGCGATGCCGCCGCCGGTCGCGTCGAGGGACGCCGTCGCATCGCTGGCGAGCGTGACGGCGCCGGCCAGTTGCAGCATGCCGCCGTCGGAGCCGGAGCCGTAGCCGTTCTCCTCGATCGTCGTCAGCAGGATGTCGCCGCCGGCTGCCGCGGCACCGATGCCGCCGGCATCGAGGAGCGTCGTCCCCTCGATCCTCAGCGTGCCGGCCTGCGCCGCGCGCAGGGCGAGATCGCCGCCCGTGCCGCCGCCCGCCGTCCGCCCGTCGCCGCCGAGGCCCCGCGCCTGGAGCGTGGCGTTGCCGGTCAGCCTCAGCAGGCCGCCGCCGGTGATCGCCGCCCCGCCGCCCGCCGCATCACCGCCGGTGCCGGCCGCCGATCCCGCGTCGCCGCCGCTGGCGCCGGCGTCCAGCGTCGCCGTGGCGAAGGTGGCGGTGCCGCCCGTCGTCTCGATTATCGCGCTGGCTCCGTTCGCCTCTCCGCCGAAGCCGATACCGGCGGCACCGCCGATCCCGCGCGAATCGAGGGTCGCCGCGCCAGCCAGCGTCAGCGAGCCGCCGCCGACGAGCAGATACGTGTCGCCGCCGGTCCCCGCGCCGCCGTCGCCGCTGGTCGACGAACCGTCGCGCCCAGCGCCGCCGGTGCCGGCCGCCGCCAGCGAAACGGCGCCGCCGGTGCTGTTGCCGCCGGTCGCCCGGAACACCGCCGAGCCGGCGGTGCCGTCGCCGCCCGCGCCGCCGTCGATCGTGCCGTAGGAGCCGCTGCTGATCTGGCCCGCCCCGCCGAAGCCGCCGGCGTCGAGTTGCAGCGCGCCGAAGTTCACGCCCTGGCCGCTTTCGACCACGATGTCGCCGCCCTGGCCGAAGCCGCCGTCGCCGCCGCGATTGCCGCTGCGCCCGCCCGCGCCGCCGGTGCCGTTCGCCCGGACGGTGACGGACGCGTTGCCCGTCGAACCAAGCGCGAACGCGACGTCGCCGCCGGTGCCGTTCCCGCCGGCGCCGGGTGTGTTCGGCTGCGAATAGAGGCCGCCCGCTCCACCGAAGCCGTTGGTGGCGATATCCAGCGTGCCGTGGCGGAGCGGCCCGAAGCCCGTCACCGCGCCGCCGAACCCGGCGCCGCCCGCGTCCGGGCCGACATTGCCGTTGCCGCCACCGCCGATGCCGTTGCTGATGAGGGTCAGCGCACCGCCGACCGTCAGCATCGCGCCGCCGGCGCCGATGAGGATCGCGCCGCCCCGGCCGATCCCGCCGGCGCGCGCGTCGAGACCCGGGCCGCCCGTGCCGGTGGCGGTGGCGGTGAGGGAGGCGAAGCTCGAACCCGTCGTGTCCAGCCCCTCGATCGTGATCGTGCCGCCGGTGCCGTCGCCCGCATCGGCGCCGGATGTCGCCGCCGCGCCGGTGGCGGCGCTGTCGAGCGTCGTCTGGCCGAGGGAGAAGCGCCCGCCGCCGTCCGACCGGATCAGGATCGAGCCGCCCGTTCCCGTACCGCCGGCGTTCGCGGCGAAGCTGCCGGCGAGATCGGCGACGCCGCCGTTCAGCGCCTTCACCTGGATCGATCCGGGGGCGAGGACGGTCAGCGCCTGGCCGGCGAGGCCGTTGATCGCCGCGCCTGCGCCATCGGCGAGGAGGCCGATCCCGGCCGACGAGCGGGCGGTCAGCGACTGCCGGAAGGTGACGACGTTGCCGCTGCCGGTCGACGTGACCGCGAAGGCGCCGTCGCTGCTCGACCTGAACGGAGAGGTGAGAGTGGCGCCCGACAGCGACACGGCGGCGGTGCCGGCGCTGGCGTCGGCGGCCGGGTTCTGGTCGTTCGTCCCGCCGCCGCCGGCCACCACGACGGCGTCGTCCGCCGAGCCGAAGCCCAGCGTGCCGCCGATCAGCAGGTTCACCGCCTGCGTCTTGGGCGCGGCGACCAGGTAGACGCGATGCGGATCGCCGGTCGTGCCGGCCGGGCCGCCGGTGCCGCCGCCATGGACCAGGATGTTCTGGTCGCCGCCCGATCCGCTCGATCCGACCAGCACCCCGATATCGTAGAGGTTGCCGCTCGATTGCAGCCGCACCCGCTCGGCCGCGACGTAGACGGCGGCGCCGGCGACGTTGACGGTGCCGTCCTGGCGCACGCCCGGCCCGGCCAGGATCACGCTGCCGCCCGTGCCGAGCGCGTTGACGATGGCGCCCGCGCGGACGTCAACGATCGACGTGCTGCCGCCGGCGGCGCGCAGCATATAGTCGGTGACCGACGGGAACGCGCCGCCATAGCCGAGTTCGAGGTCGTTGGCGCTGAGCAGCAGCGAGCCGACGTCGAAGGTCGCGTCCGTCCCGGCGATGATGCCGCCGGGACTATAGAACCAGACGCTGCCGCCGGTGGCGAAGGTCGATCCGTCCGTCGTCAGCTGCGCTATGACATGGCCGTTGAGCGCGATCGCCCGCGACGTGTCGTTCGGCAGGACGCGGTTCAGGACGACGAAATCCGTCGTGTTCGCATCGCCCCGGAAGCGGCCGGTGAGCGTCTCGGGCAGGAAATCGACCGCGCCGTAGCCGCTGTCGGGAAACGTCGTCCAGTTGATGATCGCCGACCGGCTGTGGACCGTCAGTATGTCCTCGCTGGCGCCCGGCGCATAATCGACCGACCCTTGCGCCACCGTGGGCGTGCCCTGGAAGGCGCTGGCGGTCGGCGTGGGCGTGGGCGTGGAACCCGGTAGGGTGTAGCCGGGATCGGTGGTGAACACCGTGGCGGCGTCGCCGACGGCGATGCCGACGCCCAGGCGCAGGCCCGAATCGTTGTAGAAGGCGGTGGTGGTGCCGTTCGGCGCGCTGATCGTCCCGTGGAAGCGGGCGATGTAATAGTTCCCCGCCGCCTCGATACGGTTCAATATGCCGAAATCGTCGGCATACTTGCCGGTGTAATTGGCGGCGTGACCGACCGGCAGGAACAGTTGGCTTTCGTCGAACGGCACGAAGCCCAGCTCCGGATTTCCGTCGCCGACCGCATAGTCGTCCGTCCGGTTGCCGCGCCCGACGACATCGACGTCGCCGCTGGTGGTGACGTCGCCCTGGAGGCCGAAGCCGGGGTCCTCGCCTAGCGGCAGGGGCTCCCCGCCCTGCCCGTCGGCGATGACGGCGGCGTTGCGCAGGGTCGCGGTGCCGGTGACGACGGCAAGCCCGGCCATGCCGGCATTGGCCATGCCGATGCCGGTATCCGGGTCCGCCCGGCCGCTGGCATCGAGCAGTAGGCCGTTCAGGTCGAGCGAGCCGCCGTTCAGCCCGACGTAGATCATGCCGCCGGTGCCGGCCCCGCCGGAGCCGCTGTCCTGCGCCGCGCCGGCGGTGCCGACGCTGCTGACGCCCAGCCGGTCGGCGGTGAAGGCGCTCGGCACCGCGCCGATGTTCTGGATCTGCACCGTGACGTTGCCGGCCGTGCCGTTGCCGGCGGCGGCCCCGCCGATATCGGTGCCGCCGCCGCGCCCGTCGGCGACGATCGCGAAGTCGCCGGCGACATCGACCGTCGCCGCGCTCAGCGTGACGTTGACCGCGCCGCCCTGGCCCCGGCCACCGCCATAGCCGACCTCGCCCGCGCCGGTCGTGTCGATCGTCACCGCGTCGGCCAGCAGCGTGGCGGTGTCGAGCGCGATCGAGACGTCGCCGCCGGTGCCGTTGCCGCCGGAACCCGAGCCGCCGGCCCCGCCGGTCCCCTGCGACCGGAGGATCAGCGCGCCGAAGCTCAGCGCCGATGCATCGCTGCCGACGCCGGACACGTCGATCCGGCCGCCGGTCGCGTTGCCCGGCTGCGGGCCGGTCGCATTGTTCGCCCCGAAAGCCGATACGTCGACGTCGAGCGTCCCCGCCACATCGGTGGTGCCGTCGTCGCTCACCAGCGAGAATCGCGCGCCCCGCGCCTCGGTCGGGCCGAACGGTCCGGCGCCGCCGGCGGCGGTGGCGATGCCCCGGACGATGGTGCCGCCGTTCAGCCGCAGCGTGCCGCCCGGCGTCGCCGCCAGCGTCAGGGTGCCGCCGGTGGCGTCGGCGCCCGGGCCGCTCGCGGCGCCGGTGGCGTTCGCCGTGACCGTCAGCGCGCCTTCGATCGTCAGCGTGCCGCCGACGCCGCCCTCCGCATCACGTTCCTCGGTGCCGACATAGATGTCGCCGCCGGTCGGCGATCCGCCGGCGACGGCGCTGCCGCCGGCCGTGGCGTTCGCCGACAGGCCGACCGTCGAGCCGAGGACGACGCCGCCCCCGTTCGATGCGGCGCGCAGCTCGATCGTGCCGCCGACGGCTTGGCCGCTTTGCATCGGGGCGCTGCTCGTGCCGGCGTCGGCGCCGATCGAGAAGCTGCCGGTGGCCGACAGCGCGTTCGTGCCGGTGACGACCACGGCGCCGCCGGTCGCGTCGCCGCTGGTCGCGCGCCGGCCCGTGCTGGCCCCGCCGAACGCGTTGGCCAGGATCGATACGGTGTTGAACGAGGCCGCGCCGCCGTCGGTGCTGATCTCGGCGCCGACCGCGGTGGCGCCGCCGCCGCCGGCCATGTCGCCCGCCGTGCTGTTCGCGCCGCCGCCGCCGTCGGCGGGGGCGAGCGACGAGACCCTGCCGTCCCCCGAAAAGCCGCCCCCGCCGCCCTGGCCGTTGCCGGACAGCGTGGTGTCGCCGGTGACGGTCAGGCTGCCGCCGGTGACCGCGATGGCGTTGAAGCCGCCGTTGCCGACGCCGCCGTTGCCGCCGGTGAACAGGCGGTCGCCGGCGCGGTTGCGATCGTTGGCCCCGTCGCCGCCGACGCCGCCGGTGCCGAGCGCGTTGAGCGCGATGCCCGACAGGACCAGGTCGCCGGCGCCGGCCAGGGTGAGGCGGCTCGATCCGCCGGTGCCGGTGCCGCCGTCGCCGCCGACCTGGCTCGGATCGTTGCCCTGGTTGTTGGTCGTCGGCACGCCGCCGGCGCCGCCGATGCCGTTCGCGGTCAGCGACAGCGACGAAAGCGCGCCGAGGCCGCCCACCGTCACCTCCAGCGTGCCGCCGGCACCGGCGCCGCCGCGCCCGCCGGTCAGCCGGCGCCCGCCGCCGACGCCGCCCAAGCCGGTGCCGTCGACCGTGACGCCGAGGAGATCGACGCCCCCCCCGCCGCCGATCGTGACATCGCCGCCGGTGCCGTCGCCGCCGATCCCCGGCGTGCCCGCCGTCGCGGCCGAAGCGCCGTTGCCGCCCGTGCCGCGGCTGCCGATCGATATCGGCCCGGCCGAGCCCTCGGCGGCATCCAGCGTCAACGTGATCGCGCCGCCCTGTCCGCCGCCGCCGTTGCCGGCGGGCGCCAGCCCGTTGCCGCCCACCGCATTCGCCGCCACGGTGAGGCCGGTCAGGCTCACGGTGCCGCCGGCGTCCGCGGTCAGCGTGATCGCGCCGCCCCGCGCGTCGCCGCCGGCCGCGCCGTTGCCGCCGGTGGCGCCGCTGACCGCCGACAGGACGTCGATCCCCGACGCGCCGCCGCCGAAGTCGATCGTCAGCGCGCCGCCGGTCGCGCCGCCGCCCGCGCCGCCGGTGCCCGCGCCGGCGGCCCCGCCGATCGCCGTTCCCGAAAGCGCCAGCGACTGCATCTGCGGATTGCCGCCGGTCGTGGCGAAGCCGGCCTGGCCGCCCGTCGCCGCGCCGCCCGCGCCGGCGGTGCCGCCGCCGCTGGTGGGGGTGCCGCCGATGCCGCCCCGGGCGGTGACGTCGATCGTCGCGGTTCCCAGCGTGACGTTACCCGCCAGGCCGAGCGACGCGGTGCCGCCGATCCCGTCGCCGCCGGCCGACGCGGTCATCGTATCCTGTCCGCCGGTGCCGCCGTTGCCGAGCGCCGACAGCAGGACGGTGCCCGCGCCCGACGCCAGCAGGCCCGACACGGTGACGCTGCCGCCCCGGCCGGCGCCGCCCGTCGCAAAGCTGCTGTTGCCGCCCCGGCCGTCGGCCCGGAACGAAGCCGATCCCGCCGTGACCTCGCCGATGGCGTCGACCGAGATCGTGCCGCCGATGCCCGCTCCGCCCGCGGCGCCGCTGACCGCCGGCGCCGCCCCGCCAAGGCCGTCGGCGGTGATGGCGAAGGCGCCGGCGATGCCGATGCCGTCGCCGCTGGCGGTGACGGCGACGTCGCCGCCCCGGCCGATGCCGCCGCCCTCGTTCGTGCCGTTGCCCTGGCCATCGGAGGACAGGGTCAGGCTGGCGAAGCTCAGCCGGTCGACGCTGGTGAGCGTGATGCCGCCGCCGGTGCCCTGGCCGCCCATGCCGCCCTGGACCGTCCCGCCGAAGCCGCCGCCGTTCAGCGTCACGTCGCCGAAGGTGCCGCTGCCGCCGCTGTTGATGAAGGAGATCCCGCCGCCCTGGATGCTCGCGCCGGCGGCGGCGGTCGCCCGCGAATCGAGCAAGACGGTGCCGGACAGGGATATGTCGCCGCCGCCGGAAATGGCGAGCCCGATATTCCCCGCCGCGCCCGCCGCCGCCGAGGCGCGCGAGACGAAGGTGTAGTCGCCCGTCGCGCCGGCGATGGCGGCGCCGGTGCCATCGGCCGAAAGGTTGATGCCGGCCGGCGAATAGGCGGTGAGGCCGCGCAGCGACACGGCGGTGGCGGCGCTCGTCGACGATACGGTGAAGGCGCCGCTGGCCGATGCCAGCGTGTTGCCGCCCAGACGCGCGCCCGATATGGTGGCATTGGCGTTGCCGACCGTCCCCGCCGGGTTGAACACGACGCCGTTGGCGACCGTGTCGCCGACGCCCGCATCGGCCGCGA
This sequence comes from uncultured Sphingomonadaceae bacterium, assembly GCA_964244125.1. Lineage (GTDB taxonomy): Bacteria > Pseudomonadota > Alphaproteobacteria > Sphingomonadales > Sphingomonadaceae > Solisphingomonas. The sequence continues at coordinate 13,448 of CAXTHU010000010.1, read as the reverse complement.
GCACGACGACGCCGTTGCTGACGCTGGCATTGGACGCGGCGAACTGCACGTCGCCGCCCAGCACGGCCGTAATCAACTGGTTCTTGGGCACGGCGACGAAATAGGCGCGATGCGGGCCGCTGTCGGCGGCGCTGCGGTTCACCGTCGCGCCGCTGTGCACCAGCGTGCCGCGATCGCCCGGGACGCCGTCGGACCCGGTCGCGACGGCGATACTGAACAGGCCGGCGTTCGCCGTGACCGTCGCGCGCTCCGCCGCGACGTAGGCGGCGGCGCCGTTCACGTCCACGGTGCCGCCCTGGATCACGCGGGGCGCGACCAAGGCGACGTAGCTGCCCGATGCCAGCGCGTTGATCCTGGCCCCGGCGCGGATGTCGACCGCGCCCGCGCTGTCCGCCAGGTTGTTGATCGTGACGCCGCCGCCGATCGCCGGCAGCGATCCGCCATAGCCGGTCTCGATCTCGCCGGCCGCCAGCAGCAGCGATCCGACGTCGAAGGTGGCGGTGGCGCCGGCGATGATGCCCGACGGGCTGGTGAACCAGACGTTGCCGCCGGTCGCGCCCCCGACCATCCCCTTCACCGCGCCGTTCAGCGCGATGATGTCGGTGCCGCCGGTCGCGACGACGCGGTTCAGGATGGTGAAGCCGGCCGCGCCGGTGAAGATGCCGGTGTTGGCCGCCGGCAGGAAGTCGATGACGCCGCCGGTCGCCGCGACGTTGGGCGTCCAGGTGAGGATCGCGGTGGGGCTGTTGATCGTCACGGTATCGGTGGTGCCGGCGGTCGCGAAGCCGACCTGGGTGCCGAAGGACTGCGTGTAGGTGCCCTGGAAGCCGGCGGCCGTGGCGGTCGCGGGCATCGTGGCGACGGCGCATCCGGCCATCAGCGCGCCCCGGCGGCGCGCCACGGATGAAGTCGACACTCTGGCGGCCAAGGCCCGTCCCCCACATGCGTCACGGGTGCGTCGATGCGCGCGACCCCTCCGCTCCCCTCATGCCGCGACGCCGACTCCACCCGGAGCCGGATCGCGAACCTGGCCTAACCTAGCGCAGGAGACAAGGTCTGGACAAGCATCGGCCCGGGACCGATCACCCGGTCGCCGACGCCACGACCTGGCGGACGAGCAGTTCGGTCGCATCGGCCAGCGGCACCGGCAGCGCGTCGGCCGCCAGTACCAGCGGCACCTCGGTGCAGGCGGCCAGCACGACCTGCGCGCCGCCGGCGACCAGCCGCAGGCCGAGGTCGCGCATGGCGTCTCGCACGTCCGCGCCGCGCCCGCCCGCCTTGATGCGATACAGCAGCGCCATGAAGCGGGCCTGGTCCGCCGGCCCGAGCGTCACCGGATCGGCCAGCCGCGGCTGGTAGAGGCCGGCGGCGAGGCAGGCGTCGGCGGCGAGCAGGCCGACGCGGGCGCCGGGATGGGCCTGGACGATGCCGGCGCCCGCCGCCTCGATCATCGACACCAGCGGCACCGGCGCGGCGGCGGCGCGGATCGCGTCGGCCCAGGCATGGGCGGCGTTGCACGGCATCGCCAGCAGCTCGGCCCCCTGGCGCACCAGCCCGCGCGCCATCGTCGCCAGCGCGGGCGCGGGGGAGGGGCCTTCGCCGGCGACGGCGCGGTTGCGGTCCGGCACCCGCGGGTCGCAGTCGACCAGGATGCGCAGATGGTCGCCGTCCCGCGCGGCGGGCGTCGCCGCCACCAACCGGGCGAGGAAGTCGACCGTCGCCGCCGGCCCCATGCCGCCGAGGACGCCGACGGTCCTGGTCACCTAGGCCCGCGTCGGATCGTCGGCGGTCAGGCGCGCGATCTTCGCGCCCCGGCGCGGCACGCCCCGGGCCACCACGTCGCGATAGGCATAGAGCACCGGGCTGCCGCCGGTGTGGAGGAACAGGACGTTCTCGCCGGGGCCGAACGCCCCCTCGCGGACCAGCCCGATCAGCCCCGCCATCGCCTTGCCGGTATAGACCGGATCGAGCAGCACGCCTTCCAGTGACGCGCACAGCCGCACCGCCTCCACCATGGCATCGGTCGGGATCGAATAGCCGGTGCCGACCCAGTCGTCGCGCACCCGGATCGCCTCGCGGGGGACGGGGCGGGGCAGGGCGAGGAGGCGGGCGGTGTCCTCCGCCAGCCGGTGGACGTTGCCCTCCTGCTCGGCCGCGGCGCGGCGCACGCTGATGCCGGTGAGCGCCACTCCGGCGCCGGCCCGCTCCAGCCCGACCGCCAGCCCGGCATGCGTCCCCGCGCTGCCCGAGGCGCAGACGAGCCGGTCGAACGCCACGCCCATCCCGGTCGACTGGTGCAGCACCTCCTCGGCGCAGGATACGTAGCCGAGCGCGCCGAGCGCGTTCGACCCGCCGCCGGGAATGGCATAGCCGCGCCGCCCCCCGGCTTCGAGTTCGGCCAGCACATCGGCCATCGCGGCGGCGAGATCGGCGCCGCCGGGCACCACCGTCACCTGCTCGACGCCGAGCAGGTCGAACAGCAGGTTGTTGCCGGTGCCGTCCGCCGCATAGCTGCCGGCGACCCGCTCCTCCAGGATCAGCCGGCAATTCAGCCCCTCGCGCACCGCCGCCGCCGCCGTCAGCCGGCAGTGGTTGGACTGGACCGCGCCCACCGTCACCAGCGTGTCGGCCCCTTGCGCCAGCGCGTCGGCGACGAGGAACTCCAGCTTGCGGGTCTTGTTGCCGCCGCCGGTCAGGCCGAGCAGGTCGTCGCGCTTGATCCACAGCGCCGGCCCGCCGAGATGGGCGGACAGGCGGGGCATCGGCTCGATGGCGGTGGCGCCCTCGGTATAGCGGCGGCGCGGGAAGCGGGCGAGCGACATGGGGGCCGGCATGGTCAGACCGCGCATCCGGGCCGCCATGCCGTATGGCGATGCCCGGCATGGCTTTCGCCGCCGATGTGGCGATGGACGATGAAGCAACGCTCGATCATGTCGACTCCGGCCGGGGCAGGGTGCCCGGCCTCTCTGCCCCAAGCGGCCGGCCGATGCCACCCGTCGAACCGCCCACTTTTCCTGGCGGTGTCGACCGGCTAAGACTTCTCATCCGAAGTTTCGACAGGTAATCCACCACATGAAGATGCAGATCCTCCTCGGCACGGCGCTCGCGGCCGTCTTCGCCTCGCCCGCCCTCGCCGCTCCCGTCGCGGTCGCCGCAACGGCCACCGCCGGCAGGCCGCAGCTCGGCGGCTTCGGCTTCGACGCCGCCGGCATGGACCGGAAGGTGACGCCCGGCGACGACTTCTACCGCTATGCCAACGGCGGCTGGAACGATCGCACCGAGATCCCCGCCGACCGCGCCCGCTGGGGCGGGTTCGACATCCTGCGCGACCTGTCCGACCAGCGCACCCGCGCCGTGATAGAGGCATCGCCGAACAGCAAGGCCGGCATCTATTACACCACCTTCATGGACGACGGGGCGATCGAGGCGAAGGGCGCCGCGCCGCTGAAGCCGGTGCTGGCGGCGATCGACGCGATCGGCACCCCGGCCGATCTGGCGCGCGCGCTGGGCGCCGCCACCCGCGACGGCGTCCAGTCGCCGATCGGCACCGAGGTGGATGTCGACCTGAAGCAGAACGACCATTATTCGGTCTATATGGGGCAGGGCGGCCTTGGCCTGCCCGACCGCGACTATTACCTGCTCGACCTGCCCAAGTTCGTCGAGGCGCGCGCCGCCTATCAGGCGCATGTCGCCAGGATGCTGACGCTGGCCGGCATCGCCGACGGCGAGGCGAAGGCCAGGGCCATCTTCGCGCTCGAAAAGCGGATCGCCGAAATCCACTGGACCCGCGTCCAGAGCCGCCAGGTGGAAAAGCTCTACAACCCCGAGCAGGTGTCGACGCTGGCGACGAAATATCCCGGTTTCGACTGGGCGGCCTTCCTGTCCGCCGCCCGGGTCGACGGGCAGCGCGAGGTCATCGTCGCGCAGCCGAGCGCCATCGCCGGATCGATCAGGCTGATCGCCGCCACGCCGATCCGGACCTGGCAGGACTATCTCGCCTATCACTCCATCTCGGCCCGCGCCGGCGACCTGTCCAAGGCGTTCGTCGACGAGGATTTCGCGTTCAGGAAGGTGCTGAGCGGCACGCCGGCGCTGAAGGACCGCTGGAAGCGCGGCGTCGACCGGGTGAACGGGAGCCTGGGCGAGGATGTCGGCCAGCTCTACGTCGCGAAATATTTCCCGCCCGAGGCCAAGGCGAAGGCCGACGAGCTGGTGAAGAACATCGTCGCGGCCATGCGCGTGCGGCTCCAGAACCTCACCTGGATGAGCCCCGAGACCAGGGCCAAGGCGGTCGCCAAGCTGGACGGCTTCCGCGCCAAGATCGGCTATCCCGACAAGTGGCGCGATTACGCGGGGCTGGAGGTCGTCTCCGGCGACGCATTCGGCAACGCGGTCCGCGCCGACCGTTTCGACTACGACTTCAACCTGTCCAAGCTCGGCAAGCCGGTCGATCGCGAGGAGTGGGGGATGACGCCGCAGACGGTCAACGCCTATGCCAACCCGCCGATGAACGAGATCGTCTTCCCGGCGGCCATCCTCCAGCCGCCCTTCTTCGATCCGAACGCCGATCCGGCGGTCAACTATGGCGGCATCGGCGTCGTCATTGGCCACGAGATCAGCCATCATTTCGACGACCAGGGCCGCAAGTTCGATCCCAAGGGCAACCTGGCCGACTGGTGGACGGCAGAGGATGTCAGCCGGTTCAAGAGCTATACCGACAAGGTGGTGGCGCAATACGGCGCCTACGAGCCGCTGCCGGGCAGCCACGTCAACGGCGAGCTGACGCTGGGCGAGAACATGGCCGACCTGGCCGGGCTGTTCGTCGCCCACGACGCCTGGCGGCTGTCGCTGAAGGGCACGACCCCGCCGGTGATCGACGGCTGGTCGGGCGAACAGCGCTTCTTCCTCGGCTTCGCCCAAGTGTGGCGCCAGAAGGCGCGCGACGCGGCGCTGCAGCAGCAGCTGACGACGGACCCGCACACGCCGGGCAACTTCCGCCCCTACGTGGTGCGCAACATGGACGCCTGGTATTCGGCCTTCGACGTGAAGCCGGGGACGAAATACTATCTGGCGCCGGGCGAACGGGTTCACGTCTGGTGATGCAAATCCTCCCCAAGCAAAGCTTGGGGAGGATTCGGGTCACTCCGCCGTGCCCGGCTCCGCCATCTTGCGATGCTGCCTGGCCAGCACGCTGTCCGGCGTGACGTGCGAGGTGGCCGCCTGCAACTTGTTCTTCAGGCCCGACACGACATGCGCCGTCCCGGCCATCAGCGCGTCGTAGCCGTCCTTGGCGACCTTGGCCGGATCGTCCTTCTCGGCCGTGCCGACCTGGGTGTCCATCATGTCGGCGCGGCGGAAGAACTCGGTCTCGGTCGCGCCCGGCATCAGCACGGTGACGCCGACGCCGGTGTCGCGCAGTTCCTCGCGGATGGCATAGGAGAAGCTGTCGAGGTAGGCCTTGGTGCCGTTGTAGACCGCCTGGAAGCTGCCCGGCATCAGCCCGGCGATCGAGCCGGTGATGAGGATCTTCCCCTCGCCCCGCGCCCGCATCTGCTGCGCCACCTTCTGGATCAGGTAGGTCGTGCCGGTGACGTTGGTGTCGATCACCCGCCGCCAGTCGGCGACGTCCTGGTCGACGAAGCCACGGCCCAGGCCGCGCCCGGCATTGGCGAACAGCAGGTCGACCGGCCGGCCGTCGGCCGCCGCCAGCAGCCGGTCGTTGCCCTCGAAGGTGGCGAGATCGGCCTCCACCGTCTCGACCGCGCCGCCGGAGCCGGCCAGCACCGAGGTCGCATCCACCAGCGGCTCGTCGGCGGCGATCAGCAGGTCGTAGCCGTCGGCCGCCGCCAGCTTGGCGAGATGATAGCCGATGCCGGTCGAGGCGCCGGTGACGATCGCGAACTTGTTGGCCATGTCATATGCTCCTTGATTGGGATGTTGGATCAGGCGGCCTTGGCCAGGCCGGGCTTGAGGACGACTTTCGTCACCTCATTCTGTTCCTCCTTGAACATCTTGTAGCCCTTTGGCGCATCCTCCAGCGCCATGCGGTGCGAGATGAGGAAGGTGGTGTCGATCTTCTCCTCGACGATCGCGTTCAGCAGGCCCGGCAGGTAATGCTGGACATGCGTCTGGCCGGTCTTCAGCGTCAGGCCCTTTTCCATGACCGCCCCCATCGGGAACTTGTCGACGAAGCCGCCATACACGCCGGGTATCGAGACCCGCCCGCCCTTGCGGCAGGCGAGGATCGCCTGGCGCAACGCGTGCGGCCGCTCGGTGCCCATGAAGGTGGAGACCTTGATCTGGTCCCAGACGTTGTCGAGGAACAAGCCGTGGCTTTCGAGGCCGACGGCATCGATCACCGCGTCCGGCCCGATGCCGCCGGTCATCGCCATGAGCGCGTCGTAGACCTTGGTGCCGGTGAAATCGATCGTCTCGGCGCCGAACTTCTTCGCCAGTTCCAGCCGGTGCGGGAAGTGGTCGATCACGATCACCCGCTCCGCCCCCATCAGGAAGGCCGACTGGACGGCGAACAGGCCGACCGGCCCCGCCCCCCAGACGGCGACGGTATCGCCCGGCTCGATGTCGCAATTCTCCGCCGCCATCCAGCCGGTCGGCAGGATGTCGGACAGGAACAGCACCTTGTCGTCGTCGATCCCGTCCGGAACCACGATCGGGCCGACGTCGGAGAAGGGCACGCGGACATATTCCGCCTGGCCGCCGGGATAGCCGCCGGTCAGGTGGGAATAGCCGAACAGGCCCGACATCGGATGGCCGTACAGCGCCTCCGACATGTCCTGGTTGTCGGCCGGGTTGCTGTTGTCGCAGGCGGAATATTGATGCTTGCCGCAGAAATAGCAGGAGCCGCAGGCGATGACGAAGGGTACGACCACGCGCTGCCCCTTCTTCAGCGTCGATCCCGGCCCGGTCTCAACCACCTCGCCCATGAACTCGTGGCCGAGGATGTCGCCCTTCCGGAGAGTGGGGATATAGGCGTCGTAGAGGTGCAGGTCCGATCCGCAGATCGCCGTCGAGGTGACCCTGATGATCGCGTCGCGGGGGTTGATGATCTCGGGATCGGGAACGGTATCGACGCGGACGTCTTGTTTGCCGTGCCAGGTGAGCGCGCGCATGGCTTGATCCTCAGGTTCAGGAGGCGGGCGCGCGCTGGCCTTCGGCCAGTTCGCGGGTATGGGCGGAGACGGCGATCTCGCCGGTCTCCATCAGCTGCTTGAAGCGGCGGAGGTCGCGGCGGAGCTGGATCTCCGGCTCCTTCTGGCTGATCTTGGCGACCATCTTGCCAAGCGCGCCGTAGGGCGTGTCGTAGACGATCGTCGCCGACACGGTCGTGCCCCTGGCGCCGGCATCGTCGAAGGTCACCCGTCCGCTGTTGGCGACGTCCGCGCCTTCGCCGGCGGTCCAGGCGATCAGGCGGCCGCGATCCTCCTGCGTGACGATCGCGTCCCATTCGACGGTTCCGCCGGGGGCGGAGACGACCCAGTGGGACCTGTCGCCACCATCGGTGTCGATCCGCTCGACATTTTCCATGAAATCGGCCAGGTTCCGGAAGTCGCGGAAATAGGCGAAAAGCTCCTCGCGGGGCCGGTTGATCGTGACCGCCACCGCGGCCAGGTCGGCGCCTTTCCACTCCCCGCCATCACCCGATATCGCCGCCGGATCGGGCTTGCGGGCGGCGGAGGCGGGCGCGTCGTCGCGCGTGTCGGTCATGGTCGGCTCCTGCGGCTGGCGAGTGCGTGGTAAACCCGTCATGTCGCCGCCTGTTCCGCCTAACCCGCTATAAGAAAACCCGTTTCGGCGGCGGTATCGTCACCTGCGTGATCCGGTCGATGGAGAGGCTTGCGTTGCGTCGATCTCTTCGCAATGAGGACGGCCTCTCGACAGCCGGACCACAGATGCAGACCATCCTCGACGACCTGGAACGCCGCCGCGCCGCCGCCCGCCTGGGCGGGGGGCGGAAACGCATCGACGCGCAGCACGCCAAGGGGCGGCTGACCGCGCGCGAGCGGCTCGACGTGCTGCTCGACGAGGACAGCTTCGAGGAGCTGGACATGTTCGTCGAGCATAACTGCATCGACTTCGGCATGGACGCCCAGCACATTCCCGGCGACGGCGTCGTCACCGGATCGGGCACGGTCAACGGCCGGCTGGTATTCGTGTTCAGCCAGGATTTCACCGTCTTCGGCGGCTCGCTGTCCGAACGTCACGCGCAGAAGATCTGCAAGATCATGGACATGGCGCTGAAGGTGGGGGCGCCTGTCATCGGCCTGAACGACAGCGGCGGCGCCCGCATCCAGGAGGGGGTGGCCTCGCTCGGCGGCTATGCGGAGGTGTTCCAGCGCAACGTGCTGGCGTCCGGCGTGGTGCCGCAGCTCAGCCTCATCATGGGGCCGTGCGCCGGCGGCGCGGTCTATTCCCCGGCGATGACGGACTTCATCTTCATGGTGAAGGACAGCTCCTACATGTTCGTCACCGGCCCCGACGTGGTGAAGACGGTGACCAACGAGGTGGTGACGCAGGAGGAACTGGGCGGCGCGGTGACGCATACGGCGAAATCGGGCGTCGCCGACGTGGCGTTCGACAACGATATCGACGCGCTGCTGGCGGCGCGCGACTTCATCGACTTCCTGCCGCTGTCCAACCGCGAGGCCGTGCCCGAGCGGCCGACCCACGACCCGTGGGACCGGGCCGAGCCGAGCCTCGACATGCTGATCCCCGACAGCGCGGCCAAGCCCTACGACATGCACGAACTGATCGGGAAGGTGCTGGACGAGGGCGACTTCTTCGAGACGCAGCCGACCCACGCCGGCAACATCCTCACCGGCTTCGGCCGGGTGGAGGGGCGCACGGTCGGCGTCGTCGCGAACCAGCCGATGGTGCTGGCAGGCGTGCTGGACATCAATTCGGCGCGCAAGGCGGCGCGGTTCGTGCGCTTCTGCGACGCCTTCGACATCCCCATCCTGACCTTCGTCGACGTGCCGGGCTTCCTGCCGGGCACCGCGCAGGAGCATGGCGGCATCATCAAGCATGGCGCCAAGCTCCTGTTCGCCTATGCCGAGGCGACGGTGCCCAAGATCACCGTCATCACGCGCAAGGCCTATGGCGGCGCCTATGACGTCATGGCCTCCAAGCATCTGCGCGGCGACCTCAACTATGCCTGGCCGACTGCCGAGATCGCCGTGATGGGCGCCAAGGGCGCGGTGGAGATCATCTTCCGGGGGAAGACCGCCGAGGAGATCGCCGAGCGGACCGCCGAATACGAGGCGCGCTTCGCCAACCCCTTCGTGGCGGCGAGCAAGGGCTTCATCGACGAGGTCATCATGCCGCATTCGACCCGGCGGCGGATCGCGCTGGGGCTGCGCAAGCTGCGGAACAAGCGGCTGGAGAACCCCTGGAAGAAGCACGACAACATTCCGTTGTGAAAACCGCGCTTAGCATTATAAGGACATGCCAAGGAGCGGCCGATGCAGACCGAACGCGTGACCTTTCTCACCACTCCCGATCACAAGGCGGCGCTCGATGCCTTCGCGCGCGAGAGCGGAATGTCGGTTGGCCATGTCGTGCGCGAGGCCACGAATCGATACGTCGCCGAGGGCGAGCTTGACGAGGACGAGCGTTTCAAGCTGCTCGTTCAGGAGCTGGATGAGGCGCTTCCCCATATGCATGCGGCGCTTGATCGGGCGATCGAGGGACAGCGACAGTTACGCGCGGAGATCGATACTATGCTTCGTGAGGCCGGACTCCGGGCATGAGCTTCATCGGCGATGCGATGCGGACGATCGAATCCGTCGTTCTCATCAGGAGCAAAGTGGAGCGGCTGGATGAGGAACTTGCCGCTGGTCGGTCGGATATGAAGGAACTAACCAGACTCGTTATTGATCTCAGTAACCGTGTTGCCCGGGTCGAGGGTTATATCGAGGGAGCATCCGTCTCAACGGCGCGGCGCTTGACAAAGGATTGATTCAATGACCACCGACCCCGTCGTCATCCTCTCATACGCCCGCACGCCGATGGGCGGTTTCCAGGGCGAGCTGTCCGCCGTCGCGGCGACGCAGCTCGGCGCCACCGCGATCCGCGGCGCGGTCGAGCGCTCCGGCCTGACGCCCGAGCAGGTCGATCGCTGCTACATGGGCTGCGTGCTGCCCGCCGGGCTGGGGCAGGCGCCGGCGCGGCAGGCGGCGATCTACGCCGGGCTGCCGCATTCGGTCGAGGCGACGACGATCAACAAGATGTGCGGATCGGCGATGCAGGCGGCGATCATGGCGTCCGACGCGCTGGTCGCCGGCTCCGCCGACGTGATCGTCGCCGGCGGCATGGAGAGCATGACCAACGCGCCCTACCTGATGCTGAAGCATCGCTCCGGCGCCCGCATCGGCCACGACCGGCTCTACGACCATATGTATTTCGACGGGCTGGAGGATGTCTACGAGCAGGGCAAGCTGATGGGCAACTTCGCCGAGGACGTGGCCGGCGAATATCAGTTCACCCGCGAGAAGCAGGACGAGTTCGCCATCGCCTCGCTGAGCCGCGCGCTCGATCACGCCGACAAGCTGGCCAACGAGATCGTGCCCGTCACGGTCAAGGGCAAGAAGGGCGACACCGTCGTCGACAGCGACGAGCAGCCGCGCAACGCCCGCGTCGACAAGATCCCGACGCTGAAGCCCGCCTTCGCCAAGGACGGCACGATCACCGCCGCCAACGCCTCGTCCATCTCGGACGGGGCGGCCGCGCTGGTGCTGACGCGGATGAGCGTCGCCGACCGGCTGGGGGTGAAGCCGCTGGCCAAGATCGTGTCGCACGCCGCCCATGCTCACGCCCCGGCCAGGTTCACCACCGCGCCGGTGGGCGCGTCGAAGCGCGCGCTGGAGAAGGCGGGCTGGACGACCAAGGACGTCGACCTGTTCGAGGTGAACGAAGCCTTCGCCACCGTCGCCATGATCGCGATGCACGACCTGGGGCTGCCGCACGACGTCCTCAACATCCACGGCGGTGCCTGCGCGCTCGGCCATCCGGTCGGCGCGTCGGGCGCACGCATCCTGGGCGCGCTCATCAACGGCTTGCAGGTCAACGGCTTGAAGCGCGGGCTGGCGTCGATCTGCCTGGGCGGCGGCGAGGCGACGGCGATGGCGGTGGAGCTGGTGTGATGGCCCACGTCCACGAGGCGGTGGTCGAATGGCGCGGTGGCGACGCGGCGGCCTTCACCGCCCGTCGTCACGGCCGGAGCCATCGCTGGCGGTTCGATGGCGGTGCCGAGGTGCGGGCCTCCTCCTCGCCGCTGGTCGTGCCGGCGCCCTGGTCCGATCCCGCCGCGATCGATCCGGAGGAGGCGCTGGTGGCCGCCCTGGCGAGCTGCCACATGCTGTTCTTCCTCGACCTGGCATCGCGCGCCGGGCTGGTCGTCAGCCGCTACGTCGATCGCGCGGTCGGCACCGTCGACCGGCGCGACGATGGCCGGGAGGCGATGACCGGGGTGACGCTGTGCCCCGAGATCGACTTCGTGCAAGCCGCCGATCCGGACGAGGTGGCCGCGCTGCACCACGGCGCCCATGCGCTCTGCTATATCGCCAATTCGGTCAATTTCCCGGTCGAGGTCGGGATGCCGAAGGTGCCGGCATGAAGCTCGGTCGCCTCAACCATGTCGGCGTCGCGACGCCGTCGATCGAGGCCGGGCTGAAGGTCTATCGCGACCTGCTCGGCGGCACGGTCGCGCGCGAACCGTTCGACCTTCCGGCGCAAGGCGTGCGGGTGTGCTTCGTCGACACGCCGAACAGCCAGATCGAGCTGATCGAGCCGCTGGGGGAGGGGTCGCCGATCCACGGCTTCCTCGCCAAGAACCCGGCCGGCGGGCAGCACCACGTCTGTTTCGAGGTGGCCGACATCCATGCCGCCAAGGCGGCGATGGAGGCGCGGGGCTGCCGCGTGCTGGGCGAGCCGCGCATCGGCGCCCACGGCACGCCGGTGATCTTCGTCCATCCGAGGGACATGGGCGGCGCGCTGGTGGAGCTGATGGAGACGCCGAAGGATGCGCATGGCTGACGCGGATGCTATGGGGTGGGGAGGAGTTTCGCGATGAACAAGGTCACGCCGCATATCGAATCGGACGACGACATCGGCCCGCTCGACAAGCATGGCCAGCAGATCTGGTCGCCGGAGGAAGAAGCCGCGATTAAAAGGGCAGCCAACACGCCCGAGTATCGGGCGGCGATCGCCGAAGCTGAGGCCGACATCGCCGCCGGACGAGTCTACACCCATGAGCAGGTGGTGGCGATGAGCGCTGAACGTCGCCGTCACTGGCGAGCCGAACGCGGCCTTTGAGGGTCGTCTGGACAAGACGTGCGTCCCGGGACAGGGACGCGATCTGGAACTTCATAGCCGACACTGCACCGGCTTATGCCGACAAGGTCGAACTGAGATTGGAAAGCAGGGTAGCCAGCTTGGCACTTATCCCCAAGCAGGGACGTGTTGTCGATGAGTCGGGCCGACGTCGATTGTCCGTTCCCGACGTCCGGTATGTGATCGATTACCGGATAGATGAAGATGCGATACGCATCCTGCATATCTTCAGCACGTCCCAGGATCGAGAAAGATGAGCAATATCGAACGCAATCTTGGCGAGGATCCGGGCGCAGCGCCTACGCCGCGTGACCTGCCCGAACCCGCCACAACGCCCTCGCTCGACAAGTGGGCCGCCGCCGCCGCCAAGGAAGTAAAGGGCGCCGATCTCACTTGGCATACGGCCGAAGGTATCGCCGTCAAGCCACTCTATACCTACGAAGATGTCGCAGGCATCGACCCGGGCCTGCCCGGTTTCGCACCCTTCACCCGCGGCGTGCGCGCATCGATGTATGCCGGGCGGCCGTGGACGATCCGGCAGTACGCCGGCTTCTCGACCGCCGAGGCCTCCAACGCCTTCTACCGCCGCAACCTGGCCGCGGGGCAGAAGGGGCTGTCGGTCGCCTTCGACCTCGCCACCCATCGCGGCTACGACAGCGACCATCCGCGTGTCACCGGCGACGTCGGCAAGGCGGGGGTAGCGATCGACAGCGTCGAGGACATGAAGATCCTGTTCGACGGCATCCCGCTCGACAGGATGTCGGTGTCGATGACGATGAACGGCGCGGTGATCCCGATCCTCGCCTTCTTCATCGTCGCCGGCGAGGAGCAGGGGGTCTCCCTGGCGCAGCTCGACGGGACGATCCAGAACGATATCCTCAAGGAGTTCATGGTCCGCAACACCTATATCTACCCGCCCGAGCTGAGCATGCGGATCATCTCCGACATATTCGGATACACCTCGCACAACATGCCGAAATTCAACAGTATTTCCATCTCCGGCTATCATATGCAGGAAGCCGGCGCGACGCAGGTGCAGGAGCTGGCCTTCACCATCGCCGACGGCATGGAATATGTGAAATACGGCGTCGCCAGCGGCC
>CAXTHU010000009.1:0-26902 GCA_964244125.1 uncultured Sphingomonadaceae bacterium | reverse complement strand
CCAGCGCCGCCAGCCGATCGACCATGCCGGGTGCGATCCCGGCCACCGTCCGCCGCGCCCACAGCCGCTCGTGCAGCGCGGTCGCCCGCGCCCGCGCCGGGCCGGGATCGGCGACGATGGCGTCGAGCGCCTCGTACCAGAGATGCGGGTGGGATCGGCAGCGGACCGCCAGCGCCGCCATCCCGGCATCGGCCGAATAGGCCGCCCCCGCATCCACCACCGCCGCCAGCCCCAGCGCGGCATAATCGAGCAGCTTGATGTCGGACTTGGCGTCGTTGAAATGCGAGATGTCGAGCGGGGCGAGGCCGACGTCGAACGGCCCCTGTCCCCGCAGCCAGCGGACGAAGCGCGGATAGGGCACCGCGTCGGCCGGCACGGCGAGCCGCCTGAGCCAGGGGTGGCGGGCGATTTCGGGCGGCAGATCGTGGGTGACGCCGATCAGCGTCAGGTCGAAACTGCCCGGCCGCTCGGCATGGACCCGTTCCAGCGCGGTGACGGCCAGCGGCAGGTCCGCGCCATGGGTGTGGGTGCCCATGTAGAGGAAGCGCACCGATCCGCCGGCAAAGGGCGCGGGGCGGGGATGGCGCCAGTCGCGCCACAACCGGGGGTCGATCGCGTTGGGCAGGATGAAGCGCCGCCCGGCGACGGCGGCATAGAGCCGGGCGAGCGGCTCGGTCGAGAACCAGCTTTCGGCCGAGGCGGCGATCGCCCGCTCCAGCACGGCGTTGAGCGGGCGATAGGCCTCGGCCTCGGGATGATCGGCCGGGATTGCGGCGAAACCGTCGTCGACATCGGTGACGAGCGCGGCGCCCATCGTCCCCAGCCGCCCCACCAGCCGATCGACCGCGGCGAAATCGGGCAGCGCCATGCGCTGCACGATGGCCACGTCGCAGCGCGGCAGTTCGTCCTCCGCCCGGCCGAGGGTGAGGTGGACGCGGCCGGCGACGCTCTCGTCGGTCAGCGGCGCGACCAAGCGGATATAGGCCGAGGATTGCGGGCCGTGGGGGGCGAAGGGGACGATGGCGTGGACCCGGATCGGCGCGGGGGCGGCGTGGATGGCGGAGGCGTCTCCCCTCCCCTTCAGGGGAGGGGCCGGGGGTGGGGCCTCTCCCTTGAAGGGGAGAGGCTCGAAAGAGGGCAACCGCTCCAATCCCAGCAATTCGAACACATCCCCGACGATGACCTTCGCCCGTTCGCCGAAGCTGTGAACATCCGCGACTTCGGCGGCATGGGCCATATCCACAGGGGCCTGTATGTCCTTATCGACCGCTTCGCGCAGCTCCGCCGGTCCGCTCACTTGTGTCACGTTGCAACGGATCAGCCGGTCGAGCGAGGGCACGGGGTCCGAAATCGCGCGCCCACCGCTCGCCACCACGTCGAACAGGCGGTTCGAGACATAGCCATGCGCCCGCATTGAAGGCCAATGGTCGTTCAACACGACGCCCGCCGAGGCATAGCGCGCCGGCAGATCGGCATTGGCGACGTTGGCCGAGCGGACCAGGCCGGCCGGGGCGAGCCCCTCCCAGCCGCCGCCATGGATCTCCGGCGGCCGCCCGGCGGCGACCGCCCAAGTGACGATGTCGCGCTCGACCCCGCGTGAGTTGCCGACGAACAGCACGTCCGGCCCGCCGCCGGTCCGCTGTCGCGGCCGGAAGGCGGTCGCCTGAGGCAAGGCCGAGACCGGCGGGCGGATCATGTGGGCCAGCAGCGCGGCATGGCTTTCGGCGGCGACATAGACGCGGGTGAAGCGGTCATACTCCTCCAACGGCACCTGGTCCGGGTGACTGATGGCCCACAGATACGCGATCCGGCCGGCCGGCGGCACGTAGGGGACGAGGCCGCGCAGGACGATCGCGACATCCTCGTCGGCCGAGGAGCGCCCGGTCCATGCCCCCCGGAAATCGACATGGGCGACGTGGCCGATGCGGCGGATCGCGGTGGCCAGCGCCTCGGCGAAATGCCAGTCGCCCCACGCCTCGCGCTCCTCCTCCGGCGCGGCGATCTTGATCGCGAAGGAGAGCCGCACGGCTTCGGCGAAAGCCGTCGTCCCGGTGGCGAGGCCGAGGCGGTTGCGCGTCCTGACGAGGGTCTGGAACGCCACCGGCTCGGTCGTCGTGATCCGGCCGGGCAGGCTGGCGCCGTCATGATAGTCGCAGCCGACGAAGGGTGCGTAGCCGGTGGCGCGATCCTTCGTCAGCCGCAGGATCAGGTCCCAGTCGACCATGCGGCGGAAGCTCTCGTCGAAGCCCCCGCTCTCCTCCAGCAGTTCGCGCCGATGGACGAAGCTGTTGAGGTCGATGTAATTCTGCTCCAGGCAGGCAGCCCAATCGAAATCGTCGCCGCGATAGCCGGTCAGCTGCCCGAGATCGTCGCGCAACGCGATGCCGGCATAGGCCGCCGCCAGCCCATCCTCGGCGAGGAAGCGCAGCATCACCTCCAGGAACCAGGGCACCCAGCGATTGTCGCTGTCGAGATAGGCGACGTGAGACCCCGTCGCCGCCGCCAGCCCGCGGTTGCGCGCCGCCGACACGCCGCCATGCGGCGCCTCGATCAGCGTCACGCGGGGATCGACGAGGAACGGGCGGACGGCGTCGGCCGTGCCGTCGTCCGATCCGTCGTCGACGACGATCAGCTCCCACGCGCGATGGCCCTGCGCCAGCACCGAGCGGATCGCGTCGCCGACCGTCGCCGCCCGGTTCCATACCGGCATCACAATCGAGACGCGCGCATCCGGCTCGGGCAGCGCCGCCATGAGGGCGAGGAAGGCGGTCTCGCGCGCGATGTCGAAGCTGCGGTAGAAGCGGCGCGGCCGTTCGCCCCCCCCATCCCGCTCGGGGTCGTGCTCGGGCCGGCTGATCGGGATCGCTACCCGCCCCTCGCCCGCGCCCGTCGCCAGATAATGAGCCAGCGGATCGCCGGTCACATCCGGATAGGAGCGGCGATAGAACGCCCCGTCGAACAGCGGCCCCGCCGCCCGACCCTCCGCCGCGCCATGGCGGACATAGTGGACGAAGGGGTGCGCGCCGGCGGCGAAGACGTCGTCATGGATGCGGTTGTAGAAGCCGCTGGAGAAATACGGGTTGGGATCGAGCGCGTCGGCGTCGCGCCCGTGGCGCAGATAGTCGGCCAGCGGATTGCGCGCCGCGATCAGCCTCGTCAGCCCCTCGTCGGGCGGACCGACGTTGCGCTCGGCCCGCGCAACCAGCGTGCGGACGATCGGCTCGTGCGAAGGCGAGGCGGGCGCCGTCACCACGTCGATCCCGCCCGCCTCGTCCACCAGCGCGATGCGCCCGCCGCATGCTACAGGCGCAAGGCCGATCAGCCGTTCCAGCGCGTGGGCGGATGTCCCGTCGCGCGCGCCGCCTGCGTCGAAGCTGGCGATGCCCGCCAGCCGCTCCAGCAGCGCGGTGCGCGCCCAGAAGAAGGAGCCGGCGAAAAAGCCCCAGTCGGCCGGCGGATAGGCCGGGGCCGCCACCGCCGGCGCCAGCGCGGCGACGATCGCGCCATTGCCGAACTGATGGCTCGCCGCCGATTTGTAGAGCGCCGCCGGCCCCGCCAGCATCAGCCCGTCGTCGCCGGCGAAGGCCGCCACGATCCGCGCCGCCAGATCGGGCGAGGCGACCGTCCCCTCCAGCCCCAGCGCGCGCCATTCGGGGGCATAACCGCTGTCGCCGCGCTTGGTGTGGAGATGCGCCACCGCCCCCACCCCGTCGGCGATCAGGCGCGGCAGGATGTGGAACAGCGGCCCCAGATCCCAGCCGACGTTCGGCGTCGCCGTCACCATCGCCCGAGGCAGGGCGGCGAGCGCCGCGGCGATGGCGGGATCGAGCGGCTCGGCATGGGTGACGTGGACCGCCAGCGCCGGATCGGCCGCGATCAGCAGCGCCGCCCGCTCGATCAACTCGGGCGCCAGTTCGGGATAATAGAGGTGGAGGTGGAGCGCCGCCTTCATGCTCCGCTTCCCGACCCGTCCCGCCGCGCCATCTGGCGGGCGTAATAGCCGGTGTCGAACAGCGGATGCGGCTTGTGACCGAGTGCCGCGCCGATCCGGACATAATGATCGACCGGATCGCCGGCGATGTCGCCATAGGTCGCCCGATACCATTCGGCGTCGAACACGCCCGAAGCGCGGATCAGCGCGATGTCGGCCTCCGCGCCCGGTGCGGGCTCCGGCTCCGGCTCCGGCTCCGGCACGACCGCCAGCGGCGACGGTTCGGGCGCGACCGGCTCGGCGTCCGGCGGCGGCATGCGGCGGTGGCGGAGTTCGTCGTGAACGATGTCGTCGGCCATGACGCCCATATCGAGCCGCTCGGCGACGCCGTCCATCGCCAACCGCCCGTGGGCGTCGTCCGCCGCCATCAGCCTGTCGAGTGCCGCCCCGGCTTCGGCGACGAGCCCCGCCAGCGGCTCCTCCAGCGTCGCCGTCGATGCGCGGTGGCGGCGCAGCGCCGGGTCGAGGAAAGCATCGATCGCTGCCTCGTCGGCTGCTTCCCGGCCCTCTCGTCCGGCCAGCGGCGCGATCCGCGCCAGCGTCGCGCGCCAGTCGCCCATCAGCGCGTCGTAGGACACGACCGCCCGCGCCATCGCCCGCGTATCCCGCTCGGCGTCGATCATGTGGCGCAGCCACAGCAGGTGCGCGTAGGCGGGCGAGGTGCCGTCGCGCGCGTTCAGCGATGCGGCGATCTCGCCCGGCGGGCGCAGGACGAGCACGGCGCGAGGCTCGACGGCGCGCGCCGCCAGCGCCTCGACCACCACCGGCACGAAGCGGCACTGGCGCGGATCCTTGATGGCGATCAGCGGTGCCGCGCCCCAGCCGGCGTCGATCGCCTCGCCGATCCGGTCCCGTCGCGAGGCCAGCGCCGAGGTCTCCAGCCGCCTCCACCCGAGCGGGCGGGGATCGAACCAGCTCGACCGGCAGACGCGCAGCAGCTGGTCGTCGGCCTTCACCAGCCCCGCGCTCTCGAAATAGCCGCGGGCGTTGTCGTCGTGCGGGCCGATGCCGTCGCCCGGCAGCGCCGCCCCCAGCCGCCCGAGCAGCCAGGCGAGCGCCGACGTGCCCGAACGATGCATGCCGAGGACGAGGATCGCGGCCCGGCTCACGCGGCGCTTTCCGCCGCATCGGGGACGTAAGCCGCGACCATCGCCGCCACCTGCGCCGCGACCATCTCCGGCCGGACGTGGACCAGATCGTCCTCCCACGCCGCTCGCCGATCGGACAGGGTGACGCCTTCGTAGGAGGGGAAATAATCGACCTGCGGCCATTTGCGCGAGGCCGCCTCGGCCGCGACCCGCAGCACCGCCTTGCCATAGGCGTTGGCGGTTATCGCATCGCCGCCGGCGAAGGAACGGACGAAGGGAACGGGCGAGACGGTCATCAGGATGCGCGCCGCCGGGTTCAGCCCGAGGATCGCCGCGACGAGATCGTCGACCGCGGCGAACACCTTGTCCGGCCCGAGCAGTTCGAAGAAGAAGCGGCCGGGGTGGCGATCGACCAGGGCCTTCGGCGCGGTGTCGTTGAGATAGAGCTGGGCCGCCTCGTCCCACCACGCCTCGACCAGGCCCAGCGTCACCACCACCGCCGCGCTCGCCCGGATCGTGTCGGCATGGAGGGCGCGGACCTTGGCGCGGCGCTTCACGGCGCGGGCGAGCGGCACCGCTTCGGTGGTGTGGAGCTGCCCGTCCCACCACAGATCGTCCCCCGCCTCGATCAGGAAACGCGCGGCCTCGTCGCCGGCGGCCGCCGCCTCGACCTCGTTCAGCATCGAGAAGGGGGTGTATTTGTTGAGGATGCCGGTCATCATCCCGGTCCCGGCCCACAGCTCCGCCCTCGGCACGCGAAAAGCCAGCGTCGGCACGGTCAACCCGTGCGCCGCCAGCGCCGTCTCGATATGGCGGGCGAAGCAGGAACCGATGGTGAATACCGTCGCGCCGGGCGGGAGCGCGAAGGAGGGGGTGGCGGCCGGGCGGCACACCGGCTCGATCCGCCCCGCCGCCCGGCCCGGCCATTTCGACAGCCGGTTCCCCGCCGCCGTCCGATATGCCGCCTCCGCCGCCACCCTGCCGAAACCGTCCATGGCGTCGCGGGTTAGCGATACCGCGCTGGGGGGTCCAGTAGGGGCGCACTTGGCGGCGCCCGTCCGTGCCGTCATAGAGGGCGCCATGTAGCCCGGACGGGGTCGTCCGGGCGGGAGCGACGTGCCTGTGTCCGATCTGTTCGCCGGCCTGCCGGCCGACGCCGCCGACTTCGCTCTGCTGAAGCCGCTGGCGCCGGAACCGTTCGGCGGGACGGGCGAGCTGGCGCTGTTCGTCACCCACGCGCCCGCCGGCGTGCTGAAGCCCCATGTCGCGCCCTATCTGGCGGCGCTGGACGAGGCGGGGGTGGCGGTGCTGCTGATCGTCGCCGCCGATCGCCCGGTGGACGTCGCCGACGAGGTGCTGGCGCTGACCGCCGCCACGATGGTGCGCCGCAACGCGGGCTATGACTTCGCCGCCTGGGCGCATGCGCTGAAGCTCCACCCGGAGGCGTGGGGGGCATCCACCCTCTATCTGGTCAACGACAGCCTGTTCGGCCCGTCCACCCCCGCCGCCTTCGCCCGCCTCGTGGCGCGGGTGCGCGCCAGCGACGCCGATCTGGTCGGGCTGACCGAAAGCCACGAGCGCGGCTGGCACGTCCAGAGCTATTTCCTGGCGCTGCGGCAGGCGCTGCTGGCGACGGGCACGGTGCAGGGCTTCTTCGCCGGGGTGGTGAATCTCGCCGACAAGGATGCGGTGATCCAGACCTATGAGGTGCGGCTGGCGGCGCTGGCGGAACAGACCGGACATCGGGTCGAGGTGCTGTTCCCGTCGCCGGCGGCGATGAACCCGGCGCTGTTCGACTGGCGCGGGCTGCTGGCGGCCGGCTTCCCCTTCGTGAAGCTGCTGTTGCTGCGCGGCGATTTCCCTTTCGTCGATACGACCGGCTGGCGCGAGGCGCTGGTCGCGGCGGGCTTCGACATGGGGCTGGTCGAGGCGACGCTGGCGGCGGCGGCGCAGGCCGCGCTGATGCCGCCGGCGGCCCCCGCCGGGCTGCTGGCGCATCCCTGGAAGCCGCCGTCACGGCCCGCCGGGCCTCTCAAGGTCGCCTTCCACGGCCCGTGGAATTACGACAACGGCCTGGGCTTCGCGGCGCGCAACCTGATCGCCGCACTCCGCCGGACGGGCGTGCGGCTGAGCCTTCACGGCATCGAGAAGCCGTTCCATATCCACCGCCCGCTCGGCCCCGCCGGCGCTATCGCCGACTTCGCCGGACCGGCCGACATCGCCATCGTCTGCATGAACCCGGACAGCTGGTTCCTGCTGACCGACGCGCAGCGCACGGCGATCCGCGCCGCCCGCCGGCGGATCGGCTGCTGGGTGTGGGAGATGGGGCATATCCCCGACGCCTGGTGGGCCGATTTCGGCTCGGTCGACCGGGTGTGGGCGCCCAGCGGCTATTGCGCCGCGCTGTTCGCCGAACAGGGCGAGGCGCCGGTCGATATCCTGCCCTACCCCGTCCCGCTGCCGCCCAAGCCGGAGCAGGACGCCGGCGAACGGGACGACGTGCTGGCGGGGCTGGGGCTCGATCCGGGCCGCCGGCTGATCCTCTACGTCTTCGACGGCTCCAGCTACCTGATCCGCAAGAATCCCGCCGCGCTGATCCGCGCCTTTGCCGCGTCGGGGTTGGGGGCGGAGGGCTGGACGCTGGCGCTCAAGACCAAATACCTGATGGACCGGCCGGCCGAGGGAGAGGCGCTGGCGGCGCTGGCCGAGGCGACCGACGACGTGCTGCTGATCGACCGGCCGGTGACGCCGCCGGCGCTGGAGGCGCTGATGAAGGCGGCCGATCTCTACGCCTCGCCGCATTGCTCCGAAGGATTCGGGCTGACCGTGGCCGAGGCGATGGCGCTGGGCAAGCCCGTCGTCGCGACCGATTTCGGCGGCACCACCGAGTTCCTCGATACCGGCTGCGGCTGGCCGGTGAAGGCGCGGGAATGGACGCTGGACGAGGATCACGGCCACTATACCAAGGGCGGCAGCTGGGCGCGGATCGACGAGCCGGCGCTCGCCGCCACGCTGCGGCGGGCGGCCGAGGCGGTGGCGGCGGGGGACGACCGGATCGGCCGGGCCGCGCGGGCGCGGATCGGCGAGCGGCTGTCGTTCGATGCCATCGCCGGGCGGATGATGGCAAGCTTCGCCGCGCTGGAGGCGGAGACCGAGGGGCGCTTCCCGACGATCGCCTATGCCGGGGTCAGGCCGGGGGCCGCGCCAACCTTCGCCGAGGCGGAGCTGGGGCCGACCGTCACCAAGGTGGCGCTGGACGCCGCCGGCCATGTCCCCGCGCTTTTCGACCCGCTGCCCGAAAGCCGCGACCACTGGATCGTGTTCGCGCCGGCGGACGCGCTGGTCTCGGCCTATCTGCCGCAGGGGATCGCCGATTACACCGCCGGCCGGCCGGACATCGCCATCCTTCATGGCGACGACGTCGCCCATCTGGTCGACCACCCGATCGACCGCATCCGCCGCAAGCCGCTGTTCGATCCCGTCCTGCTGGCGGCACAGGACTATATCGGCACGCCGGTGATCGTCCGGGCCGAGGCGCTGGCGAGGATCGGCCCGCCATGCCCGGAGCTCGGCGCCGCCGCGCTCGACGAGATGCTGTTCCGTGCCCACGGCCTGGGCCTGTCGATCGAGCGTATCCCCAACATCCTGATCGCCCATCCCGGCCGGCGGCCGGCGGCGCCGGTCGCCGAGCGGCAGGCGATGCTGGCGGGCGTGCCGGCGCTGGCCGGGCACGACATCGTCGCTGGCCGGGCGCCGGGCACGTTGACGCTCAGGCGGCGTTTCGACGGTCGCGAGCCTGCCGTCACCATCGTCGTCCCCACGCAACGGACGACGTGCCCGGACGGCGTGGCGCATGTCGCGTGCCTGCTCGATGCGCTGGAGGGGGTGGACTGGCCGGCGGACCGCCTGACGGTGCTGGTCGGCGACGATGTCGACACGGCGCAGCCGCCCGACTGGGCCGTCGCCCCCCGCCCCTTCCGGCTGGACCGGGTGGCGACGCCGCGCTCGCCGGGCGAGCGGTTCAACTATGCCGCCAAGATGAACCTGCTCTGGCGGCAGGCCCGGACCGAGCACATCGTCTTCGTCAACGACGACGTCACCCCATGCGGCGCCGGCTGGCTGAAGGCGCTGATGACCTTTGCCGTCGAGGCCGACGTCGGCGGGGTCGGCGCGCGCCTGCTCCATCCCGACGGACGGCTGCAGCATGCCGGGCTGGCGCCGCTGTTCGACGGCGTCGCCCATGTCTTCGCCCGGCTGAAGCCGGGGCGGCACAGCTATCGCGACTGGGCGCTGGTCCACCGCCAATGGTCGATGGTGACGGGCGCGGTGTTCGCCACGCGCCGCGCCGCCATGGAGCAGGTCGACGGCTTCGACGAGGGCTTCAGCCTCGAATATAACGACGTCGACCTGTGCCTCAGGATGCGGTCGATGGGGCTGCGCATCGTCTATGCCGCCGATGCCGAGCTGATCCATGTCGAAAAGGCGTCGCGGGGCGAGGCGCCGCCGCCGGCCGAGGACATGGTGCGCTTCGCCGCCCGCTGGCGCGACTGGCTGGCGGCGGACCCGGCCTTCCACCCCTACACCCACCGCCACCGCTTCGATCTCGCGCCGGGGCCGGATCCGGAGACGTGGTATGCGTGAGGGCGCGGGGGGGAACGCGCCGTACCGAGCCCCCCTTCAGGGGAGGGGTCGGGGTGGGGCCTGTCCGCGAACGCCGTACTCGTGGAGAGGCACCGCCCCCGGCCCCTCCCCTGAAGGGGAGGGGTGAATGGCTGCGACCCGGCTCGGCGTCGCTGGTTCACCGGAAGGTCGATGATCCGCTGGCGGCGTTCCGCCGGCGTCGCCGTCGGCTTCGTCGTCCACCGCCGCATCGCCGCCGGCAACCGGGCGCGGGATGCCGGCGACTGGGCCGCGGCGCGCGACGCCTATGCCGCCGCGCTCGCGCGCGATCCGGGGCTGGCACATGTCTGGCTGCAGCTGGGCCATGCCGAAAAGGAGCTGGGCGCGATCACGCCGGCCGCGATCGCCTATGCCCGCGCCGCGGCACTTCGCCCACGGGACGCCGAGCCGCCGCTCCACCGTGGCCACGCCGCCAAGCTGGCCGGCGATCCGGCCGCCGCTTTCGACCATTATCTCGATGCGATGGCGCGGACCCCGGCGCTGACGACGCTGGGCGAGCTTGGCCGGCTGATGCCGGCGGCCGAGCGAACGGAGCGCGGCGCGCTCGTCGCCACCTTCCGCCGGCGGCTGGCGGTGGGTGAGACGCCCCGGCCGGATGCCGAGACCGAGGCCGACCTGTTCTTCGACGTTTCCGACCTGGTCGCCTATTTCGGCCACGGCCGCCTGCCGACCGGCATCCAGCGGGTCCAGATCGAGGCGGTGGCCGGGGCGATCGCCGGCGACGACCGGACCGTGGCGGTGGCGAGCTTCGTCGGCGGCACGGACGGCTGGGCGCGGCTGCCGGCGGCGGCGTTCATCGATCTCGCGCGCCTGGCGGTGGCGGGAGGCGAGACCGAGGATCCGGCGTGGCTGGCGGCGCTGGCGCGGCTGTATGCGGCGCTGGCGGAGGCGCCGCCGCTCGATTTTCCTTACCGTGCCTGCCTGGTCAACCTCGGCACCTCCTGGGGGCTGCCCAATTATTTCCTGCATCTGCGGGAGGCCAGGCGTCGACGCGCGATCCGCTATGTGCCGATGATCTACGACCTGATCCCGCTGATCGAGCCGGGCTGGTTCCCGCCGGCGCTGGTGCGCGATTTCGGGGAATGGGCCGAGGGGGTGTTCGCCCATGCCGACGGCTTCCTCGCCGGATCGCTGGCGACCCGCGCCGACCTGATCGCGCGGGCGGCGAAGGCGGGCGTGTCGCTCGCGCCGGAACGGGTGACGGCGGTGCCGCTGGACGGGGATTTCAGGAAGGCCGGGTCGCCCGATCCCGGCCTGCTCGACCGGCTGGGGCTGGCGCCGGGCGGCTTCGTGCTGTTCGTCGCGACGCTGGAGCCGCGCAAGGGCCATGTCACCGCCTTCGCCGCCTGGTCCGCGCTGCTCGACGATCTGGGGCCGGCGGCGGTCCCGAAACTCGTCTGCGTCGGCGGCAAGGGCTGGCTGAACGACGCCATCCACGCCCGGCTGGCCGGCGACCGCCGGCTGAGGTCCCATGTCCTGCTCCTGTCCGGCATCGGCGACGCGGACCTCGCCCTGCTCTACCGCGCCTGCCGCTTCACCCTCTATCCCAGCCTCTATGAGGGCTGGGGCCTGCCGGTGACGGAGGCGCTGTCCTGGGGCAAGGTGCCGATCGTGTCCCGGGTGGCGTCGCTGCCGGAGGCAGGGGGCGAGCTGGCCGTCTACGTCCCGCCGGGCGACGCGGGCGCGCTGGCCGGGGCGGCGGCGCGGCTGATCCGCGACGACGGCCGGCTCGCCGAGCGCGAGGCGCTGATCGCCGCCACCTTCCGCCCGCGCTCCTGGGCCGAGGTGGCGGGCGCGATCGCGGCGGCGGCGCGGGAACTGGCGGCGGGGGCGATACCCTCCCCCGCCCGGCCGCTGGTGGCGGACACGATCCATGGCTTCGGGCGGGAGCGGGCGGCGGGAACGCTGTCGGGCGAGGCCCTGCGCGCCGGCCTCGGCTGGGCGGCGCCGGATGTCGCACTATGCCGGACGCGGGCGGCGGGCGGGGCGCTGGCGCTGACCTTGCCCGACGACGGCGCCTGGGAGGTGACGATGACGCTCGCCGGATTGCCTGACGTGTCCTGCGGCTGGCGGCTGGCGGCGGACGGCGCGGCGGCGGACGGCGTGCTGGCAGCGGGCGCAACGGCGTCGGCGACGCTGATCGTGGCCGGTCCGGCGGTGCTGCTGACCCTCGCCGGCGATACCAGCGCTACCCTCCCCCGCGCCGACCGCATGCCGCCGGATGCGGGCGTGTCGGTCGGGGTGACGGCGGTGTCGGTCAGCCGACCTCGCGGAAGGTGAACTCCTCGATGATATCCTCGCGCAGAGCGACGCTCGACGCCCGCGCCCAGGCCAGCGCGCGCAGGCCGAAACCCAGCGGGCGCGTGTCCACCTCACCGTGATCCACCTCGCCCTGAAACTGGATCAGGATGGTGACCGTGCCGTCCGCAGCGACCCGGCCCTTGGACCGGATCAGATTACGGCCATGGCCCCAGAGCGGGTGCCACCGCTGCCGCAACGCGAGCGGGGCGGCGGCATCCTTGATCTCCATGGTAAAGGCGCGGTCGGCATGGTTGGGGGCCGGGTGGCCTTCGAGATAGACGATGATCTCCTCGCCGGCGGCCAAGCCGGTTTGAAACGTCACCTCGCCGATGCGACCGCGCATCCACGCGCCATGCCCTTCCATCCCGTAGAAGCTACCGGAAAGCAGCAGCCGGGTTGGACTGGCAAGATATGCGCCGGCATCGACATCAGTGACGAGATCAGCCGGGCGGAAGATCACGCCCTCGGGCAGCAAGGGGCGGGCGAAGCCGGCGGGATAGTCGCGACCTTCGAATTGTTTTACCTTCTCGACGAAATTGCGGCCCACCGCCTGCCAGCTACGGGGCACGAAATACTCGCGGATCGTGCGGACGCGTTCGGCGCGATAGGCCGCATTGCCGATCATCCGGCGGAACACGGGAAGCGCGCCGCTGAGATTGTAGGGATCGACATAGTCGACGAAATCGCCGCCTACCTCGGGGATTGAGGATGTCGAGGAAGCGATGCACGGAACATGGTGCATCAGGCTTTCGCCGACCGGCAGCCCCCAGCCCTCGACGAAGCTGGTGAAGACGGTGAACATCGCGCCGGCATAGACCGCGTTCAGTTCGGCGTCGGTCAGCCCGTGGACGATGTGAACCCGCCCGTCGAGATAGCTGGTCCCTTCCAGCAGGTCCATCAGGCCGTTGACCCGCCAGCCCTTGCGGCCGACGAAGACGAGGTCCGGCACATCGACGCCTTCGGCGATCAGCTGCCGCCAGACATTCACGACGAAGATATGATTCTTGCGCCCCTCGATGGTCGAGACATAGGCGGCATAGCGCCGACCTTTCACCCGCCCGAGCAAGGCCGGCCAGCTTTCCACTCCGGTCGGCTGGACGGTGAGCGAATGGGCCAGCGGCACCGTCGCCATGGGAATGTCGCGCCCGCCATTGGCGGCGAGGAACTGGCGCAGGGCCAGACCAGTATGATCCGAAATCGTCAGGATAAAATCGACGATCAGGCACAGCTCTCCCAGCGACATGGAGAAATCCCGCGCCAGCGCCGCGTCGCAATATTCGGGGTGGGTGACGGGGATGATATCGTAGACATAGGCACCGATCCGTACCCCGTCGGTCTTGGCGACGACATACTGGTCGATCGTGTTGCCATGACCCCAAAAGGCACCGAGCAGGATAACGGTCGCGCCCCGCGCCGGCCGCACCCGCTCGGCCGTCAGCTCCGCGTCGGCGAGCATCAGCCTGAGCTTGGCATGATCCACCCAGTCGCCCGAAGCATAAGCAATGATCGCGGCGAGCTGATCGTTGTCCAGCATGAAGAAACTGCCGGGCGTTTCATCGTCGATGCCGGTGTTGAGGATGAAACGGGCGTTGATCGTCTCGTCGGACATGGCGTTGAGGGCGATGCCGGCCTGAACCCGCTGGATGCCCGACATGGTCGGGTGCGCGTGGAGATAGCCGAACAGATCCTGGATAGAAAAGAAGATCGTTCCTTCGCCAAGCACGCGCACAGTCTGTTTCCCCGTCCTGGGCCTGAGCCGGCCGATTTCCACCGCCGTGTCGGCGCCGGGCTTGATATGATGCGACCGGCGGTAAGCCTGAAACGCATCGTCGAACCTATCCTGGACCTTCAGGATATGGCCGAGTTGAAGGTGGACGTCGGCATCCTCTGGCGTCAGTTCGGCCGCCCGGCGATAGGCCGCCTCTGCCGCCGGCAGATTGCCCCCCTCCTTCTCGGCATGGCCGAGCTGGACCCAGATGGCGGCGTCGGCCGGGTTGCGCGCCAAGTGACGACGGTAGGCGGCCGCCGCCGGCCCCCATTCCTTCGCGTCGCGGCGGCGATCGCCTTCGCGGCGCCAGCGACGCTTGCCCCAGTTCAATCCCAGCGCCATTCACCCATCCCGGTCGACCTTCATCCCCGCACCCATAGCCGATGGCGCGGCGCGATCAACGACGGCGGAACAGGCAGGCCGGTGGACAAACCGGCGGGGAGCCTGTCAAAGGCCACGAAATCCAACTGGAAAGCCGATGAACCCGACGCCGACGAACACTCCCGGCAAGCGCATCCTCGTGACCGGCGGCGCCGGCTTTCTCGGCAGCCATCTGTGCGAGCGGCTGCTGGCCGACGGCCACGACGTGCTGTGCGCGGACAACTACTTCACCGGCCGCAAGGACAATATCGCCCACCTGCTGGGGCGGCCCCGGTTCGAGGCGCTGCGCCACGACGTCACCTTCCCGCTCTATGTCGAGGTGGACGAAATCTACAATCTCGCCTGCCCCGCCTCCCCGGTCCATTACCAGTTCGATCCGGTGCAGACGACCAAGACCAGCGTCGTCGGCGCGATAAACATGCTGGGGCTGGCCAAGCGGGTGAAGGCCAAGGTGTTCCAGGCCTCCACCAGCGAGGTCTATGGCGATCCCACCGTCCACCCGCAGACGGAGGATTATCGCGGCAACGTGAACCCGCTCGGCCCCCGCGCCTGCTATGACGAGGGCAAGCGGGCGGCCGAGACGCTGTTCTTCGACTATCACCGCCAGCATGGGGTGCGGATCAAGGTCGCCCGCATCTTCAACACCTACGGGCCGCGCATGCACCCCAACGACGGCCGGGTGGTGTCGAACTTCATCGTCCAGGCGCTGCGCGGCGAGGCGATCACCCTTTATGGCGACGGCGGCCAGACGCGCGCCTTCTGCTATGTCGACGATCTGGTCGAGGGGTTCGTCCGGCTGATGGCGACCGGCGACGACGTCACCGGCCCGGTGAACCTCGGCAACCCGCACGAGATCAGCGTCCGGACGTTGGCGACACGGATCGTCGCGCTCACCGGCTCGCGCTCCGAGATCGTCCACCGTCCGCTGCCGCAGGACGACCCGACCCAGCGCTGCCCCGACATCGGCCTCGCCCGGCGCCTGCTCGACGACTGGCAGCCGACGGTGGCGCTGGACGACGGGCTGACGCGGACGATCGACTATTTTCGCGGGATCGCCGGATAAACCCCGCCTCGGCGGGCGGCTTGCGGTGGCCGGTCTTTCCCGACAAGAGGCGGATGGTGTTCGCGGGCGGCTTCGCGTCGCCAGCGTTTCGACCCGCCGGCGAAGGCAGGCTGATTGGAGAGCGATGAAGATACTCTACGCCTCGGTCCATTCCGTCCTGGAATATGACGAAATCCGTCTGTTCAAGTCGCTCGGCCACGACGTCTTCCCGCTCGGCGCCAATTACGGTCTCAAGCGGTTCGAGCCGCTGCGTGAGGAGATCGTCTTCAACGAGACGGAGCACGACCTTCACGCGCAATTTCTGGCGATGGGCGGCTCGTTCCAATATTCGGCCGATCCAAGCCGGCTGACCGAACTGCCGGAAGCCTTCGTGGCATTGTTCGACGTCGTCGTGGTGATGCACAGCCTGCCGTTCATCGAACGATTCTGGCCGATCCTGCATGGGCGGCCGGTGATCTGGCGGACGATCGGCCAGGGGATCGAAGGGCTGGAGCCGCAAGCCGCCGTTTTGAAGGCCAAGGGGATGCACATCGTCCGCTATTCGCCGGTCGAACGGCTGAGCCCGCATTATTGCGGCGAGACGGCGCTGATCCGCTTCGGCAAGGACCCGGCGGAGTTCGGCCCATGGACAGGCGGGGAGCCGGTGGTGCTGAACTTCACCAACACCATCCGCCAGCGTTTCCCGGAGGAAGCGGCCAACTATCGCGCATCGGTCGAAGGGCTGGAATCGCGGCTGGGCGGGATCGGCAACGACGACGAGCCGGACTGGATCGGCCTGGTGTCGCCCGAAGAGCAGACGGATCGCTTCAACCGCAGCCGCGCTTATTATTACGGCTCGGGCCGGACCATTCCCTATACGCTGAACCTCATCGAGGCGATGCTGACCGGCATCCCGGTCGTCTGTTTCGACCAGCAGCCGCGCTCACCCTATTTCGAGGTGCCGAACCTGCTGGAAGGCGGGGCGGGCCTCATTGTGGGCGATGTGGAGAATGCCCGATCGACGCTAAGCTGGTTGCTCGATGACCATCAGGCCGCTGCGGATCAGGGGCGGCGCGGCCGCGAACGCGCCATAAAGCTGTTCGGCCACGATTCGATCGCCCCGGCATGGGATCGGGTCTTCAGGCAGGTGACCGGCGCTTCATAGACGACGGACATTCGTTCAGAACCGCCGAACGGCATATATCGCCTTCCCGGAGATCATCCTTTGGAAAACTTCTCCCGCATGGTCTTCGACACCCTGGCGCTGCTGACCCCTTACGACATCGACAAGCCGAAGCTGCGCGTCGGCAACGAGCGCGACGGCGCCTACATCATCGTCGATCTGCCGCCGGCGACCGACATCATGAGCTTCGGGATCAGCAACGACATCGGCTTCGAACTGGAGATGGCGGGGCGCGGCCATCGGCTTTTCATGTACGACCATACGATCGACGGCGTGCCCGGCGCGCATGACGGTTTCACCTTCATGCGCCGGGGCATCTGCGCATCGGGACAGGCGGGAGGCGAGCTCCTGCCGCTTGAGGACCACCTCGCGAACATAGCCGACGCCAGCGACCGGCTGATGCTTAAGATCGACGTCGAGGGTCACGAATGGAGCGTCTTCGCCAACATGGGCCAGGAACTGCTCGGCCGGTTCGACCAGATCATGATCGAATTCCACTGGCTTCATATGCTCAAGGATCCGGGCTTCGCCGCGCAGGCGGCACGGGCGCTCGGCAACATCAACGAGCAGTTCACGCTCTACCATGTCCACGCCAACAATTGCTGCGAACTTCACATCGTCGACGGCTTCCCCGTCGCCGACGTCATAGAAGTCTCTTACGTGCGGACGTCGACGGTCACACGGCGGCCGTCCACAACCGTCTATCCGACCAGCCTGAACAAGGCGAACCACCCCCTTTATCACGATCATGCCCTGCTGTTCTTTCCGTTCCTGCCGCTTGGCATTCCGGCCGATAATATCGAAGAGGTCGTCTCGCGGATCGTGGCCGAGCAAGCGGAGGCGGCTGGCCCTACCGCCTGACCCTACCCACGCCGCCGCCAGCATGCCCGTTCACAATATGCCCGAACGTCACCCATAGGCGACTTCGAACCGCGCCATGTCGCCGGTGGCAACAGACGTGTTTGGGGACAATATCGATAATCAGCACCCCGGCTAACCGGGGCACTGAAATCGTTATGACAGTAAACTCAACCACCAACCGATATGTAGGTAGCCGAACCACCGAAATAGTTTCCGCTTGCTGATTGAAAACTATATCCAGCATTCTTTATATAATTACCAGACTGGCCTTGGAAGCAGTATCCGGTTCCCCTAGCCCACCAGTTTGCATAGAACGATCCTGATGACAGAAAGCAGTTGTTCGATCCATCCACTTTGACGTTCTCTTGTCCGGTATTACCAATTCTTCCACCCGTCCACTGCATAGTGTTGCTTAGTGTGGATGAACCAATTTTTGAATCCTACGCTATCGGGTATCCTGACCGGATCGGAATCGATTGTACAACCTTGGAACAGAAGATTCGCATAGTTACAATTGATATATACTCCCGCTCGGCAGAAGTCCATGTCCAATCCCACACATCTTAACTTATTCGTTGATCCCTCGCTATTTGTCTCAAAGTCAAGAGCTGTCTTCAAGCCTCCAATAAATCCACCCACGATGTTCGGATTGTCACATCGATAAAATCTGATTCCTATCGAGTTACTTTGACTGTAATTTGCTACATTTGCATTATTAGACCACACGTATGGCCAAAAATGGGGTTGAGTTATATAGATCGTATCCTGATCGGCGGCAGGACCAAGTGGCCGCCACCCGCAGAGGCGACCTCATTGACCGCTTGCTGGATGTAGGATGACGCGCCAGCCCCAAGCTGCGCGTCGGTCGCATAGCTTCTCAAAAAAAACATGTCGTCCAGCGAACTGGATACGCTGCGAATGATTGCTGCGCTTGCGTTGCGTGCCTTGTAGTCGACGGTCGTAGCCGAGATGTTGGGCATGAAACTTCTCCCTCTTGAGCCAGCTACATCGTCGCGATGCAGCCACCTCCCGCGAGCCGCGAAAGGAGCATTCGTCATGACCCTCAAGAAGGGTTGTAGGAAAGTTCCTTCTTTGTTCTCACAATTTGCTTCAGCGTCGCGTTCGCTCCCATGCCAGCAACCCCGCCAGCATATCCTCCACCCCCCGCTCGAACCGCACCCCGTAGGCCGCCCGGAACCGCGTCATGTCGCCGGCGGCGACGGGGGTGTCGGAGGGGCGCATGCGGGCTTGGTCGGGCTCGATCGCGATCTCCACGCGGGCCAGGCCACGCAAGCTGTCCAGCAGGTCGCCCAGCCGCCGCACCTCGCCCGAGCCGACGTTGAACACGGCAAAGCCCGGACGCGGGGCCGGATCGGCGGCGACGGCGAGATAGGCGTCGAGCACGTCCTCGACATCGGAGAAATCGCGCGCCACGTCGAGGTTGCCGTGGCGCAGCGGCCCCGGCCGGCCGGCCTCGATCGCCGCCACTTGCGCTGCGAAAGAAGGCAGGACGAAGCGCTCGTCCTGGCCCGGCCCGCTATGGTTGAACAGCCTGAGCGCCACCACCTCCAACGTCTCCGACGCGGCGTCGCGCAACAGATATTCGCACGCCGCCTTGGAGCGCGCATAGGCGTTGGCGGGACGGAGCGGCGCATCCTCGTCGCACGGGCCGTCGTTGAAGCTCGCGCCGTAGACTTCGGCGGTCGAGGCGAAGACCAGGCGCGCCGGGCTGCCATGATCGATCAGCGCCGAGACGATCGCGTCCGTGGCGCGCACATTCGCCCAGACCGACAGCGGGTCGCCGATCGCGTCCGCCACCGACGACAGAGCGGCGAGGTGGAGGACGACATCGGGCCGCGTCTCGGCGATCAGCGCCGCCACCGCATCGCGATCGGCAAGGTCGAGACCGCCCGACATGCCCGGCGCGCCGACCGTCACGAGATCGGCGCCCGCCGCCTCCAGCCGGGCCGCCAGCCGCCCGCCGACGAAGCCGGCGGCGCCGGTGAGCAGCACCCGCCCGCCGCCGGCGAACGCCATCAACCCGCCCGGCGATGACGCGCGAGGTCGGCATCGACCATCTCGCCGATCATGGCCTCCATGCTGGTCGCCGCCGTCCAGCCGAGCACGCGCGTCGCCTTGGCCGGATCGCCGAGCAGCACGTCGACCTCGGCCGGGCGCATGAAGCGCGGATCGCTGACGAGATAATCGTCCGGGTTCAGCCCGGCATGGGCGAAAGCCACATCCACCATCCGCCGCACGCTGTTGGTGACGCCGGTCGCGACGACGTAGTCGTCGGCCTTGTCCTGTTGCAGCATCAGCCACATCGCCTGGACGTAGTCGCGGGCGTGGCCCCAGTCGCGCTTGGCGTCCATGTTGCCCATGCGCAGTTCCGTCGCCTTGCCCAGCTTGATGCGGGCGACGGCGTCGGTCACCTTGCGGGTGACGAACTCCAGGCCGCGCAGCGGGCTCTCGTGGTTGAACAGGATGCCGGAACAGGCGAACATGCCGAAGCTCTCGCGATAGTTCACCGTCATCCAGTGGGCGAAGAGCTTGGCCGCGGCATAGGGAGATCGCGGGTAGAAGGGCGTGGTCTCGGACTGGACCGGCTCCTGGATGAGGCCGTACATCTCGGACGAGGAGGCCTGGTAGAAGCGGGCATGCGGCGCTTCGAGGCGCACCGCTTCCAGCACGTTGACCGCGCCGACGCCGGTCGCCTGGGCGGTCAGCGTCGGCTGGTCCCAGCTGGTGCGGACGAAGGACTGGGCGGCGAGGTTGTAGACCTCGTCTGGCCTGTACTCGCGCAAGGTGCGGCACAGGCCGCCGAGATCGAGCAGATCGCCGTCGACCAGCTCGACCGCATCGGCGATGCCCAGCCAGTCGAGCCGGTGGGTGGCGACGCCATAATGGCTGGAACGGCGGACCACGCCCACGACGCGATAGCCCTTTTCCAGCAGCAGGGCGGCCAGATAGACCCCGTCCTGGCCGGTGATGCCGGTGATGAGCGCGGTCTTGTTCGTCATGGGATTCCGTTCGCTGCGTGCCTGAGGCGCGGGTTGCGGCCCGCATAATGGCGGCGGGATATGGGCGCAACCGAGGCTGCGGGCTTTTGCATGGATAGCCTGGATAGCCGCACGACGGGCGGTCCCTCGCCGGTCTACCGGGCCGAAGCCGAAACAGCGCTGCGCCGACGCCGCTTTGCTATATGTCGAGCGCGCCAAGCTGGGCGATGCGGCCGCGTCCGATCGCGCGCTCGCCGCGCTGCGGACGATCGGCGGCGATACGATCAACTATCAGATCGAGGCGGTCAGCACGTCCGGGCCGGACAGGATGTCGAAGATGAACCCGGCGAAGTTGCTCGTCGGAAAGGGATCGCCGACGAGGTTCGCGAAGGTGATGCCGGTGTCGGTGAACGCCACGCTCGTATAGGGCATGCCGCCGGCGACGCCGGGATTGGAGAACAGGATGTCACCCCTGCGGTGACGTTCACATCCTTCGCTCACGAGATCAGCTTGCCGCCGACGATCGCGAGCGTGCCGGCGAGGACGGGGCGAAGCACCCGGTCGGGCATCCGGCTCGACAACAGGCTGCCGGCGACGATGCCGGGGATCGATCCGGCGAGCAGCGATATCAGCAGGTGGCCATCCACCGATCCCATCGCCCAATGGCCGGCGCCGGCGATCAGGGTGAGCGGGACGGCATGGGCGATGTCCGACCCGACCAGCCGGTTCGTCGGGACCTGGGGATAGAGGATCAGCAGGACCGTCATCCCCAGCGCCCCCGCGCCGACCGACGACAGCGAGACGAGCACGCCGAGCGTCGCGCCGAGCAGGACGGTGAGGCGGGCGATGCGGGCCTCGGTCATCCCGTCGAACCGGCGCGCGAAGATGCCGACGATCCGGCGGCGGGCCAGGATCGACACCGCCGTGGCGATCAGCGCGACGCCCAGCGTGACGGTGATGACATGTTCCGCCCCGGTGAAGTCGCTGCGCGCCCGCGCCAGCAGGATGAGGGTGAGCAGGGTCGCCGGCACGCTGCCCAGGGCGAGACGCCGCACCACCTTCCAGTCGACCGTTCCGTTGAACCCGTGCACGGCCGTGCCGACCGATTTGGTCGCGGCGGCGTAGAGCAGGTCGGTGCCGACGGCGGTCGCGGGGTGGAACCCGAAGGCCAGCACCAGCAGCGGCGTCATCAGCGATCCGCCGCCGACCCCCGTCATCCCGACGAGGATGCCGACGGCGACGCCGGCCAGCGCGTATAGCGGGTCGATGCCGCCCGGGATCACCGGCGATCTCCTCGGCGGTCAGGCAAGATGTGGGTAGCCCAGGCGGGCGGCGTTGCTCTCCACCCTCAGCAGCCGGGCGTAGCGCGCCGCCGGCATGGTTTCCACCCCCTCGATCAGGAGCGCGGCGCGCGCCGGTCCCGGCGTCGTGCCGCCAAGCACCTCCGCCAGCACGCCGCGCAGATGCCGGACCGTCGCCGGCGGGGTCGCGGCCGAGGTGACGAAGGGAAGGCCGGGCGACAGGTCCGACCAGGCCAGGGTCCGCACCCCGGCGACCGCCGCCGGATCGCCGCGCGCCAGGGCGGCGAACGTCACGGCATCGATCGCCGCCAGGTCGGCCTCGCCGTCGGCCACGGCGGCGAGGCTCGCGCGATGGGACCCCGTCTCGATCACGGCGGAGAAGAACGGCCTGCCGCCCGCGATCGGCGCGATCGCCGCGCGCAGCAGGTTCATGCCGCTGTTCGACCGCCGGTCGTTCAGCGCCGCGCGGGAGCCGCGCAGATCGGCGAGGCGGCGGGCCTCGTTCCCGGACCGCACGACGATGCGGCTGCGATGGTCCGCGCCGACGCAGCCCGGCGCCGCATAGCGCGGCGTCGCCACGTAGCGCAGCCGGTCGCGATAGTCCGTCATCAGGGGGTAGCCGCAGCATTGGGCGAGCAGCAGGTTCGGATCGCTCCAGATCGACGCCAGCGCCCGCGATCGGTCGAGGCGGCGCGGCACCCGGCGGACGCCACGCGCCGCCAGCCGGGCCGCGATCTGCGTCCAGAGCGCGTCGTTCGCTTCGTCGAGCGGCGGATCGTCATACATCCCGAGCGATGCGACCAGCGTCATCGGGCATGATCCGGATGGACGAGGCGGTCGTGCGGCCGGAACAGGAACCGCCGGGCGATCTCGCCATAGCCGCGATAGACGAGCCCGCCGTTGCCGGCGAGCAGCGCGTCGCGATGGCGGGCATGATACCGGGGCAGCCCGTACCAGGCGAGGCCCGGCACGCGATGATGCGCCGCGTGGAGGTTGTTGTTGAGGAAGAGCAGCGCCAGCGGCCCCCGCGCCTCGACGAGGGCGATCCGCCTGCCCGGCTGCGCGTCCGCGCGATGCTCGGCGAAGCTGCGCAGGAGCGTGAGGGACAGCCCCGGATACACGCAGAGCAGGACATAGTCCCCGACCGGGAAGCCGGAGAGCCGCAGCCACGCCAGGACCGGCGCCACGCCGCAAAGATGCCACAGCCAGTCGCGTGCCGCCTGGCGCGGCCGGCGGACGAGCCGGCGGGCTTCCGTCGCGAGGAACCGCGCGATCGTGATCGCAGGCCCCAGCAGCAGCCGCCCGAGCAGCGTCGCCTCCAGGCGCGCCGCCAGACGGGCCGGGCGGCTGGCCCGGCGGCCGAGATAGCGCGATTCCGGATCGTCGAACGGATCGGTGACGCGGTCGGTCCGGTGGTGGGCGACATGCGTCCGGCGATAGACCCGGTATGGCAGCCACAGGGCGAGCGGCACGCCGCCGATCAGCGCGTTCAGCCGCGCGGACGCGGTGGGATGGCCGTGGATCGTCTCGTGCTGAAGCGATCCGTGCCAGGCCAGCAGCCACGCCCCCGCGCAGGCGACGACCACCGGCGGCAACGCGGCATGCCACCAGGTCAGGGCCAGCCATCCGCCGTGGATCGCCGCGGCGATCAGCAGGGTCGGCAGCTCCGCGCGGTGACGGGCGGGCGGGATCATCGGTCGCGCGGATCGTCCAGCGCGGCGCCGGGCC
Source organism: uncultured Sphingomonadaceae bacterium (assembly GCA_964244125.1). Classification (GTDB taxonomy): domain Bacteria; phylum Pseudomonadota; class Alphaproteobacteria; order Sphingomonadales; family Sphingomonadaceae; genus Solisphingomonas. The sequence continues at coordinate 3,579 of CAXTHU010000009.1, read as the reverse complement.
GCGAGACGCGCAGGCGCACCTCGCCCTGGGTCACCAGGCTGCCGGGGGGCACGTCCTCGACCAGCCAGACGTTGCCGCCGATCGTCGTGCCCCGGCCGATGGTCACGCGGCCGAGTATGGTGGCGCCGGCATAGATGACGACGTCGTCCTCGATGACCGGATGGCGGGCGAAGCGGCGGCGGACGCCGTCGTCGCCGTCGGCCTTCAGCCGGCGCGCGCCCAGCGTCACCGCCTGGTACAGCCGCACGCGATCGCCGATGACCGCCGTCTCGCCGATGACGACGCCGGTGCCGTGATCGATGAAGAAGCTTTCGCCGATCGTGGCGCCGGGATGGATGTCGATGCCGGTCCGGGTGTTGGCGAGTTCGGAGACGATCCGGGCGACGAGCGGCGCGCCGAGCATGTGCAGCCGATGCGCCAGCCGATGGTGGATCACCGCCAGCGCGCAGGGATAGCAGATCAGTATCTCGTCCACGCTGCGCGCGGCCGGATCGCCGAGAAAGGCCGCCTCGACATCGCTGTCGATCAGCGCGCGGATGCGCGGCAGGTCGGCCGAGAAATGAGCCAGGATCGTCTCGGCGTCCGCCTCGTCGAACCGCACGCTGTTCTCGCCGTCCCAATATCGCAGTTCCAGCCGCACCTGCGACCGCAGCGTCTCCAGCCCGCGCGCCAGCACGCCGGCGACATAGGCGTCCTCGTCCGCCTCGCCATAGGCCTCGCCCAGACGCTGGGGGAACAGCGCGGCGCACAGATCGGCGATCGCTTCCTCGATCCACGCGCGCGACGGGAAGCCGTCGACGCCGACTTCCAGGTGACGGTGATGGGCGGCGCGCCAGGCCTGCCTCGCGGCGCGCAGCCCGGCGGCGACCGCGGGAATGTCCCACGGCGGCGAATCGCCGGCGTCTGCGTCATTCGACGGCGCGGCCCGAAGCATCGGCGAGCGGGTCACGCCATGCTCCGGCCGCCGGACCTGCGCGGGCGGGACCAGCGCGCGGCCGCACCGCGAAGCCGCGCCAGAAGCTCCTGGCCCTGTTCCCAGCTGCCGAGACCGGAGGCGTCGTTGATATGGCCCGCATCGCCCGCGTCGTGGAAATCGGCCGACCAGGCGGCCGCCATCTCGCGCGACCGCGCGAAGCCCGAATAGGGATCGTTGCGGCTCGCGACGAGGATCGCCGGGAACGGCAGGGAACGGCGCGGCAGCGGGGCGAAGCGCCCCACGCGCGGATCGACCTCCGCCCGCTCCACGTCCGGCGGGGCGACCAGCAGCGCGCCGGCCACCTTGCCGGCCTGCTCCGGCAGGCTGCGCGACCACCAGGCCACGGCGAGACAGCCGAGGCTGTGCGCGACGAGGACGGGGAAGCCCTCCACCTTGCCGACGGCGCTGCCGAGCGCCGCCATCCAGCCGATCGGTGTCGGATCGTCCCAGTCGCCCAGCGGCACGCGGCGGCAATCCGGCCGCTCGCGCTCCCATCGGCTTTGCCAATGGTCGGGCCCGGAAGATCCCAGGCCGGGGATGATGAGGCAGGTCATGGCACGGCGTTCCTCGTCGGGAAGTCCCGTCATACCCTAGCCTGTGACTAGGGATTGCGCGAAATGCTATGGCCGGGCAAAGCGCAGCTTGAGCGGCGGGAATGACGACGCGATCGACCATGGTGGACGCCTGATGGACCGGATGGATCATGTCGCCGTCATCGGCGGGGGCTTTTCCGGGACGCTCCAGGCGATCGCCCTGCTGCGCGCTGGCATGCCGCGCGTCAGCCTGATCGAGCGGCGGCCGGCGTTCGGCCGCGGCGTCGCCTATTCGACCGGCAATCCGGCCCACCTGCTCAACGTGCGGACGTCCAACATGAGCGCGTTCGACGACGATCCCGATCATTTCCGGCGCTGGCTCGGCGCGCGGCCGACGGGCGCCGCCGATCCGCAGGGCTTCGCCTCGCGGCACGACTATGGCGATTATCTCGACGAACTGCTGCGGAGCGCGACGGCCGCCGCGCCGGACCGGCTGGCGCTGCATCATGACGGCGCGATCGAGGTCGAGCGCGGACGCGACGGCGTCCGCATCCTGCTGGACGGCGGCCGCCGGATCGCGGCCGATGCGGCGATCCTGGCCGTCGGCAACCTGCCGCCGCACGATCCGCCGGGCATCGCCGGCGCGGCCCTGCCGCCGGGCGTCTATGTCGTCGATCCGTGGACCGCGCCGATCGGGGAGCGGCTCGGCCCGGACGACACGGTGCTGCTGATCGGCACCGGCCTCACGATGGTCGATGTCGCCCTGGGGCTGGAGGCGGAGGGGTTCGCCGGACGCGTGATCGCGCTGTCCCGCCACGGCCTGCTGCCCCGCGCGCACGACGTCGCGATCGCGGGCGCCGCCGCGGCGATGGACCGGCCCCGCGCGAAGGCCACCGATCTCGTGAGGCGCTTCCGCCGGGACGCGCAGGCGATCGGCTGGCGCACGGCGGTGGATCGCATCCGGCCGCACGTCCAGGGCCTGTGGGCGAGCGCGCCGGCCGCCGAGCGGGCGCGCTTCATCCGCCACCTGCGCCCCTGGTGGGACGTGCATCGCCACCGCCTCGCACCGGCGATCGCCGCGCGGGTCGATGCGATGCGCGCGTCGGGGCGCCTGGAAGTGATCGCCGGCCGGATCGTCGATTGCGCCGCGCGGGACGGCGCGGCCGAAATCGCCTGGCGGCCGCGCGGCCGAACCGAGGCGCGGCGGCTGCCGGTCGGGCGGATCGTCAACTGCACCGGGCCGCAGGGCGATCTCATGCGCACCCGCGAACCCCTCCTCCACCTGCTGCTGGCGTCGGGCGCCGTGCGCGCCGACCGCCATCGGCTGGGCATCGACGTCAATGCGTCGGGCGAGACGATCGACGTCAACGGCCGGGCCAATCCACGCCTCCTCGCGATCGGGCCGATGACGCGCGGCGCGTTCTGGGAGATCGTCGCGGTGCCCGACATCCGCGTCCAGACCTGGGCGACGGCGCGGCGGCTGGCCGGCCCGGCCACCTGAGGCGGAGAGACATTGACACTTTGTCTGCAAATCGTCATCGTTCTTGCCGGACACAGCGCGAGGACAGCATGGCGAGCCACCCTGCCGAAGAATCCGGAGCCGGCCGCCTGCTCGGCATCGCCGGACGGAACGCGTATCTCGTCGACGACGGCACGGTGGACATGCGCCGCCCGGCGCGGCCGGTGGCCGCCGTCGGGTTGCCGGCGTTGCCCCAGTCGCTGGCGTTCGATGCCGGCAAGGCGGCGCTGATCGTCATCGACATGGTCAACGACTTCGCCTCGCCGGAAGGATGGATCGCCTCCATGGGGGTCGACGTCGCCGCCGCCCGCGCGCTGGCGGGGCCGATCGACCGCGCGGCCGCGGCGATGCGCGCGCGCGACATCCCGGTCATCTGGGTGAACTGGGGCGTCCGCGTCGATCGCGCCAACCTGTCGCCGGGAACGCAGCATCCGTTCAATCCGAACGGGCGCGGGCCGGGCCTGGCGGGGGAACTGGCCGGCCCCGCCCGCCGCCACCGGGTGCTGGCGGCGGGCAGCTGGGGCACGCGGGTGATCGACGAGCTGACCGTC